>JAAUTN010000605.1 GCA_012031415.1 Leptolyngbyaceae cyanobacterium SM1_4_3
TCAAAGAGGATACAGAACACAGCGCGTTTAGCCGTCTGGCAATTTGGGTCGGAGGCAGTACCCAATCTGCGGTGGTTTGATTGAGAGCCGCGGTTGGCATCACCGCGCTTGTCGCCGTTGTGGGTTCCTGGACAATGATTGTGCCGCCCTGTGCTTTAATGGCGGCCGCTCCGAGTGCTCCATCTTGGTTTGCGCCAGTCAAAATGACCCCAATGGTTTGCTCTGCGTAGGACTCTGCCGCCGACTCAAATAAAACATCAATGGAAGGGCGAGCATAAGACACAGGTTCATCAACGGAAAGCACGAAGTGGTCAGGTTCTACTAACAAATGATAGTCAGCGGGAGCAAGGTAAACATAGCCAGGCAGAATTGCGTCTTTGTCTTCCACTTCTCGAATCGGTAAGGGAGAGTGAAGCTGCAAAGCTTTTGTCATACCAGTTTTAGATTCTTTGTGACGATGCTGGACAATGGCAATTGGGGCAGAGAACTTAGTTGCCAACCCTTGTAGAATAGTTCTCAAGGTAGTCAAACCGCCTAACGAAGCGCCTATCACCACCAGTCGCTGCATTTAACTTAATCTCCGGTAGATTTTTTCTGTTTTTTCAACTGCTTCATAATCATCTTCATGGGGACTGAAGCGTATTGATTCCTGTCGCCCTAAAACATAAAATTCCTAACTTACAAAAGGCTTTCATGAAAAGAGTTGATGCACTCTTTTCTGTAAGGTTTTGATCGAAATAAATCAGCACATTACGGCACAAAATGACATGAAATTCATTGAAAGAATGATCGGTGGCTAAATTATGCTGAGAAAATACAATATTGTCTCTCAATGAAGCTCGAAAAATAGCATTGTCATAAGCAGCCGTATAGTATTCAGAAAACGAATGTTTGCCACCTGCTTGTAAATAAAGCTGCGTATATTGCTGCATCAAGCTAATGGGATAAATGCCGCTTTTTGCTTGTTTAATGACTTGTTCATTTGCATCAGTTGCATAGATGCGGCAGCGCTTGTATAAGCCTTCTTCCTGCAACACAATTGCCATAGAGTAGACTTCTTGCCCTTGCGAACAGCCTGCGTGCCAAATCCGAATGTAGGGATAGGTGCGCAGCAGAGGAACAACTTGGTTACGAAATGCTATAAAAAAGGTTGGATCTCGAAACATCGATGTGACATTAACAGTAATTGCAAGCAAAAAGCGCTGCAAGCTTTCAGGATCATGCAGAACTTGGTCTTGCAATGCCGAAACTGTGTCAAGATTTTCTACTTCTAAAATCCTCCGAATTCTCCGCTTAAGTGAAGACACTGCGTAGTTACGAAAATCGTAACCATAATATTGGTAGATTCCCTCTAACAGTAATTGAATTTCGATATCCTCCAATTTTCAATTTAGAAGAATGCGGATCGATCATGATAGTTAGTTAAAACCATTCATTAAAATGAACGCCAACCTTGACAGATTTAGCCCGATACGCTGAGCAATACCCATGTTTTATCATGCGCTCAGTGAGGCTTATTTGCACTTTTTAGCATAAACTGAGATTTTAGCCGTTTGCACCTACCATAAAGATGAAAAATGAATTAGATAAAGATATAAGTCTTGAATAGGACTTCTAGTTCCTTCGTTGGTTTAAAGCAGAGTTCGTTCTCTCTTGGGCATAGTTTTTGAGAGATGTAATCTGCCTTTCGATATATTTAGGATAATTGGGTCATCCTATCAAAGATGGGTCTGGGTTACATGACTCGATATAAAATTTCAAAAGGCTTTTAGAATAACTAATCAAGGATCAGTGAGGACGAGCAATTTTGCTTTTGTCTCGCTGAGAAATGAAGTTAAATGGTCTGCTGTCAGGGCAAACGGCAGAAGCAAAAGAGCAGGGGATAAAAGTAGCTCCTCGTTGTGCTTCCTATCTCCTGTCTTCTACCGCCTTCTGCTTCCTGCCTCCTACTCGTTCATATTGTTCATGAAGCACTGTTGCCATCAAGCATGTTAAATCGTCTCAGAATTGGAACCAAGATCGCTGCCAGCTTTGTGTTTGGGCTAGGGCTTTTTACCGCTATTGCTACTGTTTCCTACCGAGGAATCAATCAATTGATCGAAAATGCTCAAATGGAAGCGCACACTTACCAAGTTTTAGGCGAATTAGATAACTTGAATGCTCAACTTCGGAGAGCACAGTCAGAGCAGCGGGCATACCTAATTACAGGCGAACAGGAAGTGTTGCAACCCTATCAAGATGCGGTTGTCAATTTAGATAGCAGCCTTCAAAAAGTGCAACAACTTACCGCAGATAATCCTGATCAGCGGCAGCGAATTGAAGCACTTATCTCGCTAGTTGATGCTCGAACCGAAGTTATAAACAATCGCATCAATATCCGACGAGAGCAAGGATTTGCAGCGGCTCAGCAAGCATTTCGGACAGATGACGGTAGAGAACTGAATGAACAGATTGACCAAATTATTGCTGAGCTTAAGCAGAGAGAGGAAAGTTTACTAGAGGAGCGATCTAAAGCAGCTAGACTGGCAGTTGCAAGGGTGGCGAACATCATTGCTTATAGTGTGCCACTTTATATATTGTCTTTCAGCACAATTGGGTTCCTGTTATCTCGTGGCATTTCGAGACCGTTGCGGAAAATTGCTGGCATTGCCGAGCAGGTCGGATCAGGCGATCTATCTGCAAACATGCCTGTAATGGAACGTCAAGATGAAATTGGCACACTCAACAATGCTTTCAGAGACATGATTGTGAGTTTGAGAGCAATCACCCGCAGTAATGACGAGCAAACTTGGCTGAAATCTAGCCTGACGGATCTAACTCAAATGCTGCAAGGTCAGACGCAATTTTAACAACAGTTGCTCAACTGATTTTGTCTAAACTCGCGCCGCTTGTCCAAGCTCAGCAAGCTGTTTTCTATGTGCTGGATGCAGAGACCGAGCCGCCTGTATTAAAACTGCTGAGCAGCTATGCCTATCAGGAGCGCAAGCACCTTAGCAATCAGTTCTGTTTGGGTGAGGGGACTGGTTGGGCAATGTGCGTTAGAAAAACAGCAAATTGTGCTGACGGAGGTTCCAACGGACTACATCCGGATTCGTTCTGGATTGGGTGAAGCAACGCCGCTCAATATAGTCGTACTGCCTGTGCTGTATGAAGATCAGGTGACGGCAGTTCTAGAGTTTGCTTCTTTACAGCAGTTTAGCCAAATGCATCTAACCTTGCTTAATCAAGTTGCTCAAAACATAGGTGTTGTGCTAAGCTCAATTGCTTCTAATACATTGACAGCCCAACTCGTTAAGAACAATCTCAATTGCTAACTGTAACGCTGCAAGAACGCCAAGCTGAACTAGAGGAAAGTAATCAGCGGCTAGAAGAACAAGCCGAAGAGTTGAAAAAATCTGAAATCTTACTGAAAGAACAGCAAGAAGAGTTACAGCAAA
>JAAUTN010000606.1 GCA_012031415.1 Leptolyngbyaceae cyanobacterium SM1_4_3
GGCGTAGAGATTTGAAAATGCTGAAGTAGCTTTCCGGTGTGGCGAGTGTCCTCGGCGGCGATCGCATCCACTGTTTGCAAAATTCGCACTGCCCGGAAGGTCATGTCCTCCAGGTTGCCGATGGGGGGTTCCTACTACATAGAGAGTGCCGTGCATGGAGGCATCGTAGCTCAGAGTGAGGGCTATATTATTTTAGATTTTGGATTTGTAATTTTGGATTGAGGCAGAAGTAGCGGTCACGCTCACCCGCCGCAGGCAACCTCAAATACTCATCGGCAGTCTCACGGCGGTCGCGTGCATCGGGGTTGTTAGCCTGCGTCTGTTAATAATACTTAAACAGTGTCAGAGCGAATTTTCTGGATAACTTCCATGAGCTTCGATTTACGCTGGCTTCCACTCTTTAATAATTTTGTCAAGAGGTTCTTAAAGATGACATCAGGATCAGACCCAGGAATTCTTTCGGAAAGAAGCCTTAATCGTTGTTTAAAGTCTTGCGCTTGCAAAATTTCTTGTGGTAAGTCTTGTTCCAAAAGTTCTTTAGCTGCATCTTCATCCCAAACTAAATGCTCAGGTGTTTGTTCAGGAAGAAAATGGACAGATCTTCTAAAAAAACGAATGTAACGTGTCCTTTCATCTACGTCAGTAAAATTGAGCTTAGGACCTTTTTTATTATTTCCGCGGGTGATCTCTTGGATCAATTTATCTAGGTCACTTTCTCCTTGGGGTAGTGCACCATCTTGAGGAATGTTCTCTGTAGGTTTATGGTCTCCATCAAAAATAACAAATACGTCTTTTCTCTCAGAGTTCGCATAAGCTTGAATATCAAGATAAATTTGTGAAGTTCCGCCTTTCCGAACCAAAACCTGAAAATCTTTTGAGGCATGACTTGACGCTAGCTTTAAAGCTGAAATAACAATGTGCTTTGCTCGCTCATCTTCAACCAAAATGGTCTTTCCCGCAGGAAGAGTATCAATCTCATGCAATGCTTCATCTGCTGAGAGATCTGTTCTCACTGTTACAGTACCATCCTGTTCAAGAACGAGCACCCGGATTGCATTCTGAGGAAGCTTTTTTGCGAGATATATAGAATGGGTAGCAATAACGATCTGAAGTGATTTCCGAACAGCCTGATGTGCTATGAATTCTAGCATTCGTTGTTGGGCACGAGGATGAAGCGATGTCTCAGGCTCGTCCAGGAGAATCAAGGACTTTTCTGGGGCTTGCAATATGTTGTGTACAAGCAGCGTGGCGGCTGACTCACCACTGCCAGCAAAACGCATCTGAGTACCCATTAAAGTGATTGTGGTTTGTCTCAAATAGTATTGTCCAACCTTCGTGCCCGTGAAATAGTGAGTGTTTCAGTACTTTCCCACTAATATAGTTGCGCTCAAGAATATATTTCAGAACTTCTAACTCGTCATTAGTTAATGGAATGCCATTCTGCTCAATTTCTTTTTTCAACGGTACCGAACGTTGTCTAAGGTAATCCTGTTTTCGATATTCTCTGCGTAGCCGTCCACGTTCTTTTGCTGAGCGAGCGCGTTCCGCAAGATGCTTTGGATCAGGAAAGTAAAAGTATTTATCGAAAGCGGGTAACTCACCTCGGAAGTCCAAATGTATGACTTTAAGCTTAATAGGACTAATTCGAGTGCCACTATCAGGGAATCCATATACTTGGCTATGCTTGACTGCTTCCCAATAGTCAGGGTCTTTAGGTCCACGTGGAGCACGAGCCTTAATACACTCGACGATCGTACCACTGTCATCACGATATCGGTGAACAACGCTTTGCTTACGTCCATTACGTTCCGATGGAATTGCGTCAAGTTCGGTTTCAAACCAAAAATCTGCGATAGTTTGACCGCTTGGACTGCCGTAAAGAGCATGAAGTATAGAACTTTTTGTTTGTTCCATTTCGACCAAGCAAAATTGTGATTGGGAAATCAAACGGTAATTCAGCATCCACCTGAAGATTGCGATAATTGGGAAACCGAAGGCTGCAAATATAGGGCTTTTTGCTTTCAAGAGCTTTGACACTTTTTTGAAGGTCATCTACCGGGTTGTTCTTACTCATACCAACAACTCACGGCTGATGGTTCTTGCAATTGGTCTAATCATATTGGGTGGAAACGCATTCCCAATTTGACACGCAATATGCTCTTTGCCTCGATCAAAGCAAAACTGGTAATTTGGGGGAAATGTTTGTAGTAATGCAGCTTCCCGAAGTGTAATGGCTCTATCCTCTTCAGGATGAAGAAAGCGTCCTCTGGAGGGATTATTACACCCACTAGTAATAGTGGGTGCGACATCATCCCATGCCATTCGACCATAGACATCCTTAAATCCATCAATGCGAGTATGGCACGCACATTGTAACTCAGGAGAAATATCGCGGCGACTGCCACCATTTTTAGGAGTTGCTTTGATTCTCGCAATCATAGCTGGTGTTCGCCTCTCAGGAATATCGTGGAGTATATCTCCACTAGTTCCTGGTGGTGCTAGATGACCAATGGTATTCCTAACAGTTCTGCGCTCACAGCGATAGTTTGACCAACTTAGGGGAATTTCTTTTCCCCTCAATGCAATAAGAATTAATCGTTTACGTCGCTGTGGTACGCCAAAATCAGATGCATTAAGGACTGCATACGTAGATTGATATCCTGCTTGTTTTAAGCCGAGGCGAAAACTAGTAAAGTGATTGTCATTTGCCAAACCAGGAACGTTTTCTACAATAACCGCACGAGGTCTTATCGAGCGTACTAACCGTAGCATCTCAATAATGAGTTCTTTACTGGGATCATTTAACTGTTGCTTTCGACGGCGTGTACGAAGTGTTGAAAAAGCTTGACATGGTGGGCATCCAGTTAACAAGTCTAGTTCACCACGAGAAATTCCTGCTTGCTTGAGAATTTGAGGACCTCTTACCCGACGAATATCATCGACTATGAGATTTGTTCCTTGATGGTTAAGACTATAACTTTTTGCTGATACTGGATCAATCTCTACCGCAGTAACTACTTGGAATCCCTCTTCTACAAGTCCATAGCTAAGTCCTCCTGCACCAGCAAAAAGATCTATAGATGTCAGCAACGTCATTACTTTGTGATAGGTCGATAGTTCAATATCATATGCGATACCCAGTATGCCATTTTGGGGTCATCAAGAAAAACTTCACAGTAAATTTTGCTTTAAGACTCAACAACTTTTTGAGGTGAACAGTCTGTACAGGATGCCCCAACAGGCTAACAAGGGTTTATACCGACAGATCTGAACTAGAGTTCTAGCTTCTGTAATGCTACAAAGCATGATTAGTATAAAAGAGTTCACTCTACTGGGGAAATACTGATTTTATTTGATTTCCTTCTCAAGTTGTTGAAGCTTTTAATAAGACTGACCTTGACTGCGTAGTTTCCAGGGTTGGAAGACCATACTGCT
>JAAUTN010000607.1 GCA_012031415.1 Leptolyngbyaceae cyanobacterium SM1_4_3
TTTGCTCACCCACGGGCAGGTTCCGGCAATGAACGAACTGTTTATAAGTGATCCAAAGGGCAACGATTTTGGAATGCGGCTTTCTTCTGTGGCTCAGCGGCAGTGATTCGCAAAGATTACGTTTTGGAAATTGGCGGCATCGCGGTAGAAACCGTCACAGAAGACTGTCACACCTCATTGCGGCTGCATTCGCAGGGCTACGATTCGGTTTACTACGACAAAATTATGGTGGCGGGTCTTGCCCCCGAAAAGTTCTCCACCTACGTTGGGCAGCAGGTGCGCTGGGCCCGGGGCATGGCGCAAATTCTGCGGCTGGAAAATCCGCTGTTTAACCGCAAACTCAAGCTCAGCATTCCACAGCGGTTGTGCTACTTTTCGGCGACCTCTCACTTTTTCTTCGGCTTCCCTCGCTTGATGTATGCCATTGCACCCATGCTGTTTTTGCTGTTTGGCATCAATCTGGTGCGCGGTTTGGGGGTCGAAACCCTCGCCTATGCCGTGCCGCACATTGTTTTGGGCTTGAACGCGAATTACATCACCAACAAAGCCGCTCGGTTCTCGTTCTGGAACGAAATTTTTGAATATGCGATGGCGTTCCAAGATGGATTAGTCACCATGCTGGCGGTGATCAACCCGAAGGCAGGCACGTTCAACGTTACGGACAAAGGTACGTCGGTGAATCAACGCTACTTCGACTGGAATTCCATGCGAATCTCCTTCGGTTTGGTGGTGTTGCTGGGGCTGTCGCTACTGGCAGTTCCGTTTTGGCTGGTGCTGCGCTCGGAGTTTAAAGAGGCGGTTTTGATCAACGCTTTCTGGGCAATTTTTTAACCTGATTTTGCTCGGAACTGCCCTACTCGTTGGTTTAGAACAGCCGCAATTACGCCGTGCTCACCGTCTGTCGCGGCAGTTGGCAGTCGAAATCTACAACACCGACGACACCATTCTGGATGGGCAAACCCTAGATATTAGCGAGAGCGGAGCGCGCATTTTGGTGGATGGCAATCCTAATTTGCCTGATGTGATTGAACTAACGCTGATCGGCGATTTTGGCAGACGGGTTTCGCTGAGTGGTCGGGTGATGCGGCGTACCTCGGCTGCGGATAACCAAACCCTGCTAGCCGTTGATTTTCCTGCCCTCACTGCTGACCAATACGATGCGCTGGTGCTAGTGCTCTACTCAGACGTGGAAGAGTGGTATACCCAACAGCGGCAAGCGGTCGATCGCCCCTTACATTCCTTCCAATTTTTGGCAACTGGCTTAACGCGAGTGTTTCGGGAAACCAAACCTGCTGGAGCCGCTCCGGTCCGCAAGCAAATTCGGGCTGCGGTGCAGATGTATTGGGAAGGCGAATACTATCCGGGCGTTGCGACTGCAATTGGCTCACGCAGTCTCCGCATCGAGTTAGACAACTGCCCACCTGAACTGACGGCATTGCGGCGTACCACCGTTCCAGTCGGCATCTTGCTCAGCCAGGATGTGAGCGACCCCAATCCGGCTCAGCTTTTGGCGCAGGTTGAGTCAGTTGAAACTCGCCGAATGCTGTTGGTGAATGCTCCTTCCAAGCAGCGCATGGCAACAGCAACGGCTTCTGTGCCAATGGAACTCAGCTTTCCACAGACGCTGGATGAACGGCAAGGTGATCAGATCCGACAACTGTTGAAGAAGCTGGTGTAGGGGTTTGTGAGCGAATTGCAGCGCAAATCATGAACAAGTCCTGGCTAATTGAAGCTACCTGATGGGCGTTAATCAGGAGAAGAGGGCGAGCGTTGGCTGGCCCTTTTTGTTACCGATTCATCGGGGTAGGATTTGCTTGATGACCTATGATGGCAGATGATTGCAGAAATTACGCGGGTTGAGGCAACTCAGTAGAGTGGTATCCCTCTTCTGTCACTTTCCGGGATAAGCAAGTAGTAAACAAGTGAAATTATCCAGAAACATAACAGGGTTTAAATTGATTCATGGCAGTAATTAAATCATTGAATCCCAGTAATAATTGGGAATTAGGAAAAACATCTAACCAGGGATAAATCAACCAAAATAGTAAGACTGGTTGGACAATTAGCCGCAGATTATTTAACACATTCTTCCATCCAGATTCATGATTCCATTGTTGATGATTAGAAAAATTAACGTGACTAGTTTCTTGCCCCTCAGTCTTGATTTGATAAGATTTATTTAAGCTTAAAAAGGCTGGAGAGTTTAAGCTAATCATGGTGTAAACACAAAAAATGATTTCCCACCACCTCTCAATATGTTGGAAATTTGTAAATCGATAATCTGTCCAGCCCAGTTCCTGCTTACATTGCCGAAAACCATATTCTACCCAAGTCCTTAATCCATACATATCACCTAAAGTCTTCTTCAGGTTCCCCTGAAGATTTGTCATTATAAATGTTGTAGAACTCTCCGGCATAGTTTCCGGGTCGGTCGTTATTTCCCAGTAAGTTATGGCTCTCCTGTTACCATAAATTATTTCCCTAATGTATCTAGTTTCTGATTTTTGATTGCTAAACGTTCTCTCGAATTTACACCACTTATTCGCCCTAACGCTCTGCTCTGAGGGCAGCCAGACTCCGTGATTACTTCTAATCGCTACTATATAAGCTAAGTTGTATTCACCCAGTTTTCTCAAAAATTGGCTACTTTCACCATATAAGCTATCTGCCAGTACCCGTTCAATCTGAAAGCCCTCTTCAACTAATTCTGTAATAATTTCTGACGCTAACTCTATTTTGGTTTTATATTTATCTCCTTCTTTTAGTGTCCCTTTTGGTTTGAATACTTTTAGCATTAATGGAAAGGTTATATTCAAGTAAACGCCATAAGCATTGACTGAAACTATTCCATTATCGACTTTTCCTACACTCCCTAAATATTGCCTCGCTACATAATCAGTCTTTTTACCCTTTTTTCTGTCCCCTGTTTCATCTATTATTACTGTAATCTTATTACCATCTAATGCCTTCTTTAGTTTTTTAATCTCTTTTGTTTTAATTGATCTACTGACCAATCTGAATTCGCTAGAAAATGATGTAATGATTGGGCTGAGTTTATACTGACAGCTTTCGCTATCTCTGGCAATGATTTTCTTTTGATTGGCGACATTATACCCAGATGTAAATATTTGAAGCACTCATAATTTCTGACTTCCTTAAACAGGTCTTTATACTCTGCACAATATTCATCTATGAGTGCAACGGTTGGGTGAGCATCTCGACGTAAATGTTTGAGGATTTGTAATTCTACATCCATTGCCCTTCTTCCCTTTCAGGTTCTTTTCTGTTTATCCCTTTATTTAGAATACCCGGAAAGTGACAGAAGAGGGATAAGTTGCGCTGCCCCTGAAAGTTGAGTGGCTGTCCCGGATCGCCTCCATCCATCACCCCAGCCGCATTGAGGGCTAAGTCTAAACCGCCAAAAGTCTGT
>JAAUTN010000608.1 GCA_012031415.1 Leptolyngbyaceae cyanobacterium SM1_4_3
AAGGTGATCGCCTCAACTGCGTTTAAACTGCCCAACTGCTTCTAAATCGCATCATAGGGCTGCTCCAAGTTAGGGGGTTCAGGAGCAGGTAACGTCCCCGGAATCTGATTTTGCAACAGCCCCATCAAGGCTGGGATAGCCTGCGCATTCTCTAACAGTTCCAATGATTGGGCGGCGGCTTCTCGCACATAAAAATCGGCGCAGGTCAACGATTGAATTAAGGCTGGAACCGCTCGCTGGTCGCCCAGTTTACCCAGTGCTCGCGCTGCATTGCGTCGGAGTGGATAGCCACCCGCTTCGGTGCGATCGGCTTCATCATCCAGAGCTTGAATCAATATCTCGATGGCTTCTGGTCGATCAACACGAAAACGCCCCAACCACCAGGCCGCATACACCCGCAAGCCCAAATCTTCACCTTGCAGGTTAGCAATTGCTTGTTCAACGGTAAGAGAATCTGAAGTGATTTGAGTATCAGGCTGTTCAGGCATCAGGGAGACGGAATGAAGAGGACATAGTTGTAAGCAAGGGAGAGGAGAAAGGCAGAGGGCAGACGGGTGGAAGGAGGGAGATGAAAAAAGAAAGTTTGGCTAAAATTTTTAGGGGTCTGTGATCGATCTAGCTAGAACCCTGACGATGGCAGCACAAAGCTATCACAAATAGAACACCCCTTATTCCCCCTCTGCCTTCTGTTTCTCGCCCTTTTACCCTCTGCCTCTCACAGCAATGCCCGGAGCAATAAACAGCTACCGACCTGAATCGATTACCATCTACCACTCCGGGCACAATAACGCTACATCAACTCGATGAAACCTAGCTCAACGCATTGATCGCATAGTCGATGTACGAGTTCGCTTCCACCGCTGGGTCGCCACTCAACCCGTGGTTCGCTTTGATGTGCTTCAACGCTTCGACATACCAACTCGGCGACAAGTCGAACGTCCGGTTGATCTCCGCCAACCCGCTAATCAAGTAGTCGTCCATCGGTCCAGTCCCACCGACCACTAAGCAGTACGTCACCATCCGCAGGTAGTACCCGATGTCGCGCACACACTTCGACTTGCCCCGCTGGTCGGCAGCAAAGTTCGGTCCCTGCATCTGCGTGGTGTAGGGAAACTTCTGGTACACCGCATTCGCCGCTCCTTCGGCTAGGCTTTGCGACTTCTGCGTCAACGCTTTGGCCGCTTCCAAGCTCGCAGAAGCTTGACGAAACCGTCCAAATGCCGTTTGCATCTCGGTCGAGCTTAAGAAGCGTCCTTGAGAATCAGCAGCAGATACCGCTTCGGTTAAAGGCGTTTTCATGGTTCAGGTTATCTCCCTTTTCTTCTTCTAGCGATTAAACTATCGGTCTTCACCAATCTTCAGCAATCTTCAGCAATTGGGGGTCTTCCAGCTTCAAGAGGGGGAGCTACCGCATCTGGGTAGAGCCACTGAAGCTAGCGAGGGGGGGCTTACGCCACCGCAGAAGCCGCCCGGTCGAAGTAGCTGCTCAGTTCTGCCACCAAGCTGCTGCAATCGCCCTGGGTGATGTTGTTGCGGTCGTTGGCGATGCTGACGGCGGCATCTTTCATCTTCTGGACGCCTACTGCGACCGATGCACCCGGTGTGCCCAGCGCCAGGTAGGTTTCCCGCAGTCCATTCAAGCAGCGGTCATCGAGCACCGAGGCATCGCCAGAAAACATGGCGTAGGTGACATAGCGCAGGATGATTTCCATGTCCCGCAGGCAAGCCGCCATCCGCCGGTTGGTGTAGGCGTTGCCACCGGGAGCGATCAGTTGCGGTTGTTCTTCAAACAGTCCACGAGCGGCGTTTGCCACGATGGTGGAGGCATTGCTGGTGATGCGGTTAACGATGTCCATCCGTTTGTTGCCATCGGCGACCATCGCGCTGAGGGCATCGAGTTGGGAGGGGTTGATGTACTCACCGCGAGCATCAGCTTGGGAGACAACCTTAGCGAATGCATCTAACATAAACTCAATCTCCTATCTGTTTGGTTGAGTAAGGGGGGGTTGAGACCCAAACGCATGGTTCAGGTTCAGGGGGTCGGTGCGGCAAACTAGGGGAGAGCTTCAGGGCGAGCATAGGTGTCCTTTTGCCTGATAGCTAGTTTGCGAGCGGTTGCTCAGTTTTAGCTGAAGGCTGTTACAAAAGTTTAAGAACAGGCGCAACAAAGCGAAAAACATGAGAGCAAATTGTTTTTTATGAGAAGTAGAGGGGGAGGATGAGGGCAAGCGGTTTGGAGGCGATTGCGGGTTTCCTGTGCCTTCTACATTCTTGTTTATACTATGTAGTTGAATCATTAATTGTTACGAATTCTAAAATCTTGCCCCTCCCTCACAACTAAAATTTGCCCTGAATCAGCCGCCGAGCAAATTCACCGAAGTTAGCGCGCTCGTTCAAATGCGGAAAGGGTTTTGCCCTCTGGAATGGGCCGATCAAGAACCGACATAAGGGTTCCCAGCCTTCTTTCACCTCATAGATCAACAGCCGCTCTGCTGGAATCAGTTGCTTCACCTGCTCAATGTGATAGTTAAAAATAGCAATCGCAAAATCTTTCTGCTCAAACTTGCCTTGAAAGTCTTGCTGCCAAACTCGGTCGGCAAGCTGAAAAATTCGCACGATCTGCCGCGAGCGCGTCGAGAAAGGCAGTTTCAACGCCATCATCAACTTTTGAAGCGAGGTAGGGTTTGTTTGATAAACCGTGTTCAACATGCTTTCATACCAGCTTTCTGGATCACGTATCGTCAAAATTATTTTGGCATTTGGGTAAGCCTGAAGCAGGTTGAGATAGTAGCGGTTGCCAGGAAAATCAACAATTGCCTCATAGCCAGCGAATAAGAACTCCCAGTCAACCGATTGACCAGTGCTGATTTGCTCCCAAAACTGGATGTGCTCTGGATGTTGCAGTAGTTCTACCATGTGATAGCACTTCCTAAACCCAAGCTCCTCCAGTGCTGCTTTGAGGGAAAGCGTTCCCGTTCGTCCAGAACCTGCACCAACCACTTGAATGGTCATAGCCGTAAAGTCACACAGTGAAGTTATCCTAGGTTTCAGATATAGAATAAGTTGCACTGCTTGCACATTACAAATTGTGGCGTTTTATATACTGCTACATCTAGGGGTTGTCATCCATTCCAGCTAAAACCCTGACCCTAGCAAGGCGACAGCCCCTAGCCTGTTTGAGAAACGGGCACGATCCTGCTGATGCGGCAAGCGTTTGACCCTGAATAGATGACGCGCCCTAATGACTAAGACTAATTTTAGCTGCTTTGCGATGTAATTGATTGAAGTGTCCTCATTGATGACAATTTCGAGGGTTCCCGTTTTTCTTATATTTAAAGTAGCTCGCCAAGTTGAATCGTAAAGCTTCACCGAACAGATCAAATCCTTTAATCTCAACTTGGCCAAAACCATTCTGTTTCAGTAGCTCA
>JAAUTN010000609.1 GCA_012031415.1 Leptolyngbyaceae cyanobacterium SM1_4_3
GCCCCGCGTGCCACTGCCTGCGCTCTGGCTCTGCAGCAAACCATGCAGAACTTTACTGCCATCCCCCGTCCCGGATGGCACAACCACTGCCCTGGCCGCTGAAAGTTGCCATCGCCAGTGGGCCCGTGCGCCGCTTTCTCGTCGGCGACCCAGCCATTCAATGGGTTGATGCCCTGGCGGGTGAAACGGTCCAGCGTATGGCTGAGGCCGAGCATCTGACCAGCAAAGGCGAGGTCATTGTTGACACTGCGACTATTGAGCAGCTTGGGCCAGCCGCCCAGATCAGCGAATGGCGCACCGACCTGGCTACGGGCGAACGCTTCGCTGTGATCAGCCGCCTCGATACCCTGGTTGCCCCTGTACCCTGGCCCGCCTGGACACCTCGCTCCTGACCGAAACCATTGTGCGCCCCTGGCTGCTCCCTGCCGTCTATGAGCACCTGATTGAAGGTCTCGGCGAGTTTCTCACTGAGTTGCGCCCTGCTGTGGCGCTCTTCGTTCGCTTCGACGGGTATCGCCTACGATACTGACCCGGACGCTCGCAGCGTCTCGATGCCTACATGCGCTGGGTGCAGGGGTGTCCTCATGCGCTATACTGGCTCCTTCCTGCAACTGACCATCGGCGACAAGGGCAGCTACTTTTATGCCAGCTTTGGCGCCCCCATCACCCACGAGGACGATACGCGCCGCGCCGTTGCTGCCGCGCTGGAACTGCGTGCGCCCCCGCCCGAACTCGACTTCATTCAGCCCGTCCAGATTGGTATCAGAAAAACAACCTACATTCTGGAGAATATAGCGTTTTTGGCAGCGGGGTTCCTCTGTTTACGCAATTGGCGCAGTAGTCAAATTGTCAGTGGTGGCACAGTTTGGCTGGCGCTAGGGCTAGGAATGCTGTCCTACTTTATTGGTAATTTGCTGTTGGCTTACTGGGAAGTCGGGCTAGGACAGGAACCCGCCGTTTCTCCGGGAGATTTTTTCTTCATCTTGACCTACATGTTTCTCGGTTGGGGCATGTTGCGGGCAGTCATTTCACGAGAATTAAACCTAACCCCGCTGCAATGGGTTTTGCTCTCGCTGATTGCGGTGGGCGGTGTGGTGATTGCAATCGCATCAGGATTTTCTCCCCCGATGCCGCACTTGATGCCGCCAGCAGTAGGCAGCAGATGCCGCAACTGCAATTCCCGAAGCTTCTGATTCGCCTGCCTGGGCCTTAGCGCTTGAAGAACAGCTTGCGGTGATTGAAGCACCCGTCAAGTGGCTATACATTGTGGGAGATGTCATCCTAGTTGTGATGGCGTCAACGCTGTTGCTGGCATTCTGGGGCGGGCGGTTTTCAGTTTCTTGGCGGTTTATTGCGCTCTCTGCATTTTCTTTTTATATTGCCGATATTTGGTTCAACTACGCGACTAATTACATCCCGGATTATCAAACAGGCGCACTGCCAGAAGTATTTTGGATTTTTAGTCCCTGTCTTGTTGCAATTGGGGCTGCTTTAGAGCATGATTTGTCCACTCGGCGTCAGGGTCGCCGACGGCGTAACTAAATCCGCAACTTCAATCTTCAATTGAACTGGATTAGCTTGACCTAGGGTTTGAGAACGAATCTCACGAGACGACCCAGAGTAGGGCAAACTCACCCTGTTGCGCTTGCTACAATTTGAAAGCTGATGACTTCGCTGTTTGGAACTTCCGGCATGCCTCCTAAAAAACTGTCTGACTCTGATAAGCAAGAAATTCTCGATCGCTACTGTCATTCGGATGAAACGACAGTCACGCTGGCAGCGCAATATGGCGTCAGTACCAGTACGGTAAGCCGCATTTTGAAGCAGAGTTTGCCAGAAGATGAATATGAGGCTCTGGTACACCGGAAGCGTCAAGGTGGATTTAAAGGGCAATCTGAGCAAGCAACGCTGCCCGGAATGCTGCCTGTTGACCTGCCTGAATCTGCCCCCGAAGAAGACAGCGCTTCACCTGAACCTGAATGGAATGTGGCTCCGTCTGCCTCACAGCGCCGACAGCGAAAACGCTCTGCCGCAGGTTCAATCTCAGTCGAGCAACTGGCTGCCTCTGCCGCCCATTTATCTCAGCTTGATTTGGCTCCTGCCGTCAAACAGCTAGACGAGTTATCACCTACTTTTGAGCAGGAAACATTCACTCCGCCAATTCTTAAGGAAGATGGGGCAGTTAATAAGTTTGCTCCATTAGCTCCATTAGTAGATGCAGATGAAGGAGAGGAAGAAGATTTAGATGATGACTTGGATGATGACGATCTGCCCGATCTAGACGAAGATGATGACCTAGAAGACGACGAGTTTGATGAAGCTGGCTTTGCTGATGAGTTTGTGAGCCTAGATCCAATCTCTGCCAGAGGCTTGGTGCAAATTCTGCCACTCACAGAAGCTCCTATTCCTCGAACTTGCTATGTCGTCGTCGATCGGGCTTCAGAACTGATTACCCGTCCGCTTAAAGATTTTGCTGATTTGGGAGACTTGCCCAGTGACGAAACTCAAGAAAAGACCCTACCCATCTTTGACAATCATCGGGTTGCAAAACGGTTTTTGCGGCGGATGCAGCGAATTGTCAAAGTCCCCGATGGCAGAGTATTTCAGAAGGTGAGACCCTATCTGCAAGCTAAAGGGATCACCCATCTGCTGATCGACGGGCAGGTTTACTCGCTGCAATAGTTGCAAGAGCAGGTTGAACAAGCAGCGCAGCAGGTTTGGATTTAGCTGCGGACAGACGGCCAAAGCGTAACCGCGAGCGCCGTTCCAACCATCCCAATCGAGGCACTAAAAGCCATGACCAGCCCTAATGGAATTTCGATCGTTCGTAGATTGAGGAATTGCAAAGCAACCGGAGTGGCATTTTGAATGGCAATCAGGGCAATTGCACTGACCCAAAATGCCAAAATGAGTGAAGTTAGAAATCGAGTCATCGCAAGTCAAGCCTTAACAAAGTTATGGGTTCGTCGGCGGCACACAGTCTTCTGTCAGGCAAACTACCAGCACAGACTGGATGGTTGCTGCATCCTTTAAATTGTTGGGTTTCGTTATAAGCCCCTAGCGGTGAAGCATAGATTCCCGCTGACTCTGCATTCCCACTGCCGGTCGCAAATGAAATGTTGCCAGCAGGCTGATTGGCAAAACGGGCATACTCTCTCGATTCATTTTGCGTATTGTAGGAGAGCGTCACTGGCCCATAAACCTGCTCTGCCTCGCGGATCGTGCTGCTAGAGCCAATTTTTTCAGCCGTTTGAAATTTGGGATTATCGGTTAAAAGTCCTTGAATCACATCTTGATCGCTGAAAGATTGTCCTGCTAGGTAAAGAATGTAATATTGCACTTCTCCATCTTTGCGGACGGCAAGCGCATCAAAATCAACGATAAACGGAGATTCGACGATAAATTCAACC
>JAAUTN010000610.1 GCA_012031415.1 Leptolyngbyaceae cyanobacterium SM1_4_3
CGTTTATGAAAATAGCTTCCACAGCACCCCAAAGGGCTGTCTTCCCAATCTGAAGGCACCTTTTGCGGGTGCTGTTTCAGTTAGGTACTAGTTGGGTAGATTAATAGGATGAATCAGTTGGATGAATCAATAGGATGAGGCGCTGAAACTGCACTTTGTCGTAAGTTAGGGACACGTCAGGAAAGTGTGGCGATCGCTCCAACCATTGCCCAATCGTTGCCCCAATTTACCCAATTCGTTTCTGGAATCGAGGGATTTGCTGCTGTAGTTCAACTCATGGTCATGGCTCTGCTCTAAGGGCATAGTCTGCGGGAAAGCAGACCATCCTAAATAGCTATGTAAAGTCTTTCCTGAAGGTGAATAACTGTACATAGCTTCTCCATTAGATTTAATAACACCCCTTCATTTGTCCTTGTTTTCTAGTTTTTCGGGAGGAAACTACGGTGTTTAATTCATCTTTTCGCGTATTCTCGCCGTTGCGTACTCTCACTCACACTGTCAACCGACCACTCGCTGGCTTACTTCTCTCGCTGGGGTTAGTGGCGAGTGGTGCGGGTTCTGTTGCTGAGGCAACCGAGGCTCCGGCTATGGTTCGTGAGAGCCGTGTCTTAGTAGCCAATTCAGCAGTTCATGCTGCAAGCCTTCCTGTCTTACCGGATGGCGTTTACCTGTATGGTCAGTCTCCAGAACCGGAGCAGGTCGGGGCTGCTTACATGGTTTTTGAGGTAAATAACAACCGGGTCGTAGGCGCTTTCTATATGCCCTATTCCTCCTTTGACTGTTTTAATGGTCAATTTGCAGCAGAGCAGTTAGAGTTAACTGTAATTAACAGCTATGAGCAGACTGCTCATTCCCATAGCGTTGCGCTGAGCGAAAATTCATCGGTAGCGACGACAGGAAGTGCGATCGCCCCGGTTGGCTTAGAGGGCTATCACCGAATTCAGCAGATTAGTGAGAATGACCAGCGAATTTTAACCGCTTGTCAAGCTGATCTGGGTGAAGGCATTTAGGCGCAAGATGGCGCTGTGACAAGTTTGCATCTACCAGGCAGAGCGGAATTCTGCCCTTCAGCAAACGGGAGTTAGGGAAACCTGACTCCCGTTTTGCTTATTCTCGTTCAACCAGGATGACGTTTTCGGTGACTTGCTCAAAGGTGTCGTCGTGGCTGATGACAAAAAGCTGACGAAACGTTTTGATGTTGGCGATCGCCTCTGCCAAGCTTGCCCGACGGGGACGATCCATGTTGGTCGTAGGTTCGTCAAAAAAGGCAATGTCGATGTCTGCCAAAACTCGCAGGAGCGCCAGTCGCACAGCTAGCGCGGCACACATCTGTTCACCGCCAGAGAGGTTGATAAAGCGGCGAGAGAATGCGCCTTCCTGCACTAGAATTTCGTAGTCTCGCGTCCATTCCAGGGCAACGTTTTGACGATTCATCAATTCCCGGAACAGCTTGTCGGCTTCATGGGAAACGCTCTGGACGTAGCGTTCGGTGATGCGCGGGCCAGCTTCTTTGTAAACCTTGCGGGCAAAGGTAATGAAGCGACGGATGCGCTCTCGCTGTTTCAGGTCGATCTGGGCGCGATCGCGCTTTTCTGCCAGTGCCCCAAGCGCCGCCAGTTGGTGATCTAGCTCGTCTAAAAGCTTGCGCTGCTGGGGCAGTCCACCTAAAATCTGATCTGCCTGACTGCGGGTTGTGTTGTAGGCGGCCTCAACCTGCTGCCACCGTTCGGGATCGTAAGTTTGAATCGCCTGGTCATAGTTAGTTTTGATCGCAACTCGCTCGGTTTCTAGCGTTTGCAGTTGGGCGATCGCCCCTTCAAGTTCGGCTTGCAAAGTTGGCAAACTTTCAGCATCTTTTTGGTGCTGTAGATAGGTCAGGTAGGCGGGTTGATCGGCTTGACGCAATTGCTTTTGCTGCTCTATCTGCTCGTCCAGGTTGGCAAACTGTTGGAGTGCCGCCTCCAGTTCCACAATTTTCTGCTGAATGCCTGCCTGTGCCTGCTGAAGTTGGGCATAGGCGGCTTGAATCTGGGGCTGCTGCTGAAGCTGTCGGGCTAAAAGCTGGCTGCGCCCACGCGGATCGCCCAACTGCTGAAGCTTTGCCATAAGCTGCGATCGCTGCTGCTGTAGCGCTGGCTCTGCCGTAAGCTGAGCCTGAAGCTGGCTGATGCGAGTCTGAACTTGCTCAACGTCCTCCTGCCACTGAGCCTGCTGGGTCAGCCGAGTTTCCAAGGTGGCAAATTCTGCCTGCTGTCTGTAAGTTCCATCTAGCTGCTTTCTCACGTTGCGTAGCTGTTGTTCAAGCTGCGGCAGGGAAGTTTGCTCTGCCAGGTCAGCCAAAATTTGGTGCAGCGCTGCTAGCAATTCCTCGTTTAGCTCAACTCCCGCCCGAATTGCTGCCAGGGCTGCATCGACAGCATCCGTTGCGAGCAGCGGCACGGTCTGTTGCATTTGCGCCAGGGTAGACAGGGCTGCGGCTGCCTGAAGCTGGTGGCGATCGCCCTTCTCTGCCCCAGCCGTAACCAACTGCCGCAAATCTGCCTCAAACTGTTTGGCGGCGGCGATGCGGCTAAGCTGTTCCTGAAGGCGATCGCGCCGCTGCTCCAGGTCTGGAATTTGCCTGATCCCCGGTTCAAGCCGTTGAATTTGAACAATTTCTTGAGTTAGCCGCTCCAGATTTGCCTGAATCTTGGTCAGTTGCTGGGTCAGGTTTTTAGCTTCCGCTCCAGAGGTTTGAAGCTGCTGGAGTAGCTCAATGGTTGCGGTTTGCTGCTGCTCCAGGTCTTGCTGCTGTTGAATTAACGGCTGCAATTGTTCGGCTTCCAACTCTGCCTGCTTCAGGTTTTCAAGCTGCACGGTCAAGCGAGTTAACTCGGTTTGCTGATCCAACAGCATTTTTTGCTGAGCGTCTCGCTGTTTAACCAGCTTTTGGCGGTTTCGTCCTTGCTGATCCAGTTCTCTCAGTGCTGCCTCTGCTTGCAGAAATGCCTGATAGCCCTGCCGATTTGAGACACAGGTGTGGACTGCCTGCTGCGATCGCTCCACCGATTGCTGCAATAGCCCGTTTGCCTGCTGTTTACTTTCAAGCTGCGCGTCTAGCTTTTGCAACTGGGCTTCTAGCTGCTGCACCTGTCGCGCCTGGGCAGTGAGGGCATCTTTTTCAACCTGGAGCTTTGCCAAGTCCACCTGCAACTGCTGAAGGGTTGCCTCTGCGTCAGCAATTTCCTGGTTAAGCTGCTGTCGCCGCTGCTGCAAGGTTTCCCAGTCTTTGAGCGAGTCCTCGTACTGGGCGATCGCCCCTTCTAACCGCTCAACCTCCGCTTTGCCGTACTTTTCCAGCTGAGAGCATCTGCTGATTGGTCTGCCGATATTCCTCAACTTTGAGAATTGCGTCAAAAATCGGCTTC
>JAAUTN010000611.1 GCA_012031415.1 Leptolyngbyaceae cyanobacterium SM1_4_3
CGGATCGACCACTCGGACAGGACGCGACCAAGGCACATTCAGATCGGCATTGAGGCCAGCCGATTCCGAGTGAATTCTGCTTTGATGCGGTGCCAGCGCCGGAGGGCGATCGGACTAAGGCGATCGTCGCAAAAAGCGCGGGATGCTGCCAGTGGCGTTGGGGTGGATAGGTGGATGAGAGTGCTATACCCATCGCCCTATCCACCCATCGCCCTATCCACTCATCCACTCATGGACAGTCAGAGCGCGGCAAATTTCTTCACCCTTGAAGCTGCCTCAAACCAATTAGCAGGGAAGTGAGATAGAGCGTTTTCTTATGTACAAAATCAGCTTGTACATAAGAAAACGGACTTATTCAAGCAGCTTTAACCATTTCACTTGTCTTTAAATTTCGAGCAGTGCGTGAATTTGAGTCTGATGTTTGGGCTGAATGACGCGCTCACCCTTCACCCAGCGGGTAATCAGCGATCGATCCACTCCCAGGCCTTTCGCCAGTCGTGCTTTTGACCAGCCTTTGGCATCAAGAGCGCTCAAGAGATCTGCACCCGTTAACGCCTTCGATCGCACCAGCGAATCTGCATTCAGTGCAAAAGGGTCAATTTTCTGCTTAGTAGCAGCACGGACGGCTCCCAACTTCTCCAAAATCAGGGGTGTTGGTTTGATGATGACGATCGCCTTCAGCCAAATCGCCAGCCAGTTACGCGGGCGCGTCCTTGGCTGTTCAGCTTCATCTGAAAAGCTCCAGTCAGGCCGGAGGCACTCCGGGTAGGTTGTCGTATCAAATTCAATCTGCCAGCCTAGCTCATGCAGCGTTAAGAGTGCATTGTCCCACTGCGTAATCAGTGAGTTTCGTCGCTGTTTGCTCTGCTCAAGCGCAACCATTAATTCTTTCGGCTCAAGTCGTTCCAGCAGTGTTCCCACCTCATAGCGTCCGTCGCGACGAATCCGGCTCATGATCGTAAGAAAAATTGCCAGCTTGGAGGCGAGTCGCTGCCGATAGGGATTAATTTGTAAGGTGCTTTTCGCCAGATAACCATACTGGCACAGTCCTTCCTTACCGCTGTGATCTTTGGCGTTGAGAAATTTCTCAGTCCAGCTTCCAGGCCGCACTTTAATGTATAGCTCATCTGGATCGCCTGCCTCATAGCTCAAGGAACCAGGCTGATTGGCATCGACCGTGAGCGCGAGTTGTCCGGCATACTCTAACTCTTCGAGCAGCCACATTGCGCCTCTAGCAACGTTATAGCGATTGGCTCCAATGTTAATGTTGCTAACCAGCACAGATAGGCTACACACTAATTCAACTAAGTGCCCAATCTTTCGCAATTTCTGTCCCAGCGTAATATCAGTCCGTTTGTCCCAGCCAAACAGCTTCACCAAATCTGAACCTTTCAGCCGGATCTGCTGCTCCCAAGGCTCTTCAGAATCAGTTGCATAGGATGAGAAAATTAGCAAAACATAGGCGGCTTCTGGTCCAAACTGCTGAATTGTCTCCCACGCCGCTTTGCCTGGTACCAGTTCAATTTGCTGATTTGAAGGACTGGGACGAACAATATTGTGCTGGATAAATCCTTCACCAACTAGCTTCTTCCAGTAGGGATGCTCACCATCCTCCCACTGATTGTTAATTAATGCTTGTGCCCAGTCAAAATGGGGTAGCCCGTTGCCACACGCTCAATTTCTCGTCCTTGAAACAGCGGCGGCTCGATCGCCAACGCATCGATCGATCGAATCCCCAAAAGCTTTTCAACATCTTCGATCGAGAAGCCAGATAAATCCAGATGACTCAACCATTCACTTGCCGTATAAAAGGCACAAGCACTCAAAACGATCGATTCTTGCCAAGCTGCCTCTTCTGAAAGCAGCGGATCAATTTCAACTGACAGCACACCGGGAATCGAGCAGTCAGCAGGCATTCGTCCTTCAGCTTCCCACTGCGCCAGCCGCATCAAAATCCAGCTTGCGGTTTGCTCCCAGAATGCCTCTGTTTTCAAAACGGCCTTGAACAGTTTTTCGAGTCGAGCGATCGCCTGTTTCTGAAGTGCCCCAATTTTCTCGGTTTCGCTGTAAAGGTTGATCACATCAGCATCGCCTTTCAGCTTCGATCGCATCTGACGTAATCGGTGCTGATTGATGCCAGTGGCCACATTGACAAGCACCAGATTCAGAAAGGATTTGCCAGAGCGCAACTTCTGCCCGTAGTCTTGCACCTGCTCCTTCGTGGGTTGAGGGGCGATCGCAGGGGGCGGGCAAAATGCCACCACTTCAGCACAATCCCCAGCTTGAAGAGGTTTAACGGTTTGGCGACGCACTGAGCTTTTTGGCATGGTCGATCGAGGGCAAGGGCGAAAGTGAGATCAGTATATCGGTTCAGGCCACAACACACGATTAAAGCGCTGGGGCACTTTCACCTTGTCAACATCCAGCAGCCTTGTCAACAAATTGAGAGCTAGCCCAAAAACCTGAAACTCCAGGTCTATCAATAAACTCAAGCAATATTGCGATCGCATCAAGGCCAAAACTACTCTAGAATCAACTGACCGATACTCTAGATTGCCCCGACTTTTGCGACTAAAAAAGCATCAATTCAATTGCACGGCGGCAGGACGACAGGCAGAGGTTTACTAGCTGGATCAAGAGTTTCAGCCAACAAAGGCTTTTGCGAGTTGCACTGCCGATCGATCGACTTTAATTAACAAAACTTCATAAAAAGCACTATGTTGACAGAGTTGACAGGAATTCTAGAATCGACTGACTTCGGTGGAGGCGATCGCAATCTGCTAGCGTCATTCGCTTTGCTAATTTGTTGCCAACGTTGACAGGTTCTCTAGAATCCGTTGACTACAGAATAGCTTATGGCCTGCCAGGTCCTACTCGGTGTTGTGTTGCCAATGTTGACAAAGGCTCTAGAATCAGGCGACCACTTCACAGAAGCGGCTTGAGTAACTCGCTCGCTCTGTGTTGCTGCCAGCATAAACTCGAATTCTAGGATCACCTGACCAAAGGTAAAAACCTACTCGTTCTGTTGCCAACGTTGCCAAGCTTTCTAGAATTGGCTGACCAAAGAGACGTACTCTTTTTACAGAAGTTTTACAGAAGATTGAACACCCTAGCAGTCCCAATTGATGGGTAAAGAGCAAAAATTTTTCCCTTGCTAAATCTCGCTCTTTTCTTTCCAAGGGAAAAGGGCTAGAGATGAAGGCGGGTCGAGTTGATTACTCATTCAGAGTTGCTGTTCAGGCTGAAAGTTCAGATAGAAGTTTTCACCTCCAAAAAATAACAGCTTTGTGAGGTGGACCCGTAGGGCTAGACGAAAATCGAGGGCGAATAAGCTACAGATCTCAAGTTGCGGACTCATCAAACGCTGATGTTTTAGTTCGACCTTGATCAGCGATTCAACTAATAGC
>JAAUTN010000134.1 GCA_012031415.1 Leptolyngbyaceae cyanobacterium SM1_4_3
TTCACCCGTTGCATAAAGTGAGTGAGAGAACTAAAAGTGAGTTTAGTTTCACTTTCATGTTCCAAAGGGTAAGCAACGCTTTTTTGACATGACAAGTCGGGGGTGGCTAAGGGAGTGTTAAAATTCACCATTAGCCGCCAGACTGCCGGATCAGTTTGGGGGTCAGTCGCTCATTGCTGCGCTAACAGCTTTGAGCGGCGCTAGATCTTTGGGTTTGTGGGGCTGCTGTGAGTAAAATTAGCAACCTTAACGTGAGAGCATATCTGAGTAAGCGGTAGTTCGTCAAGGTGGTAAGCTACCAAGTTTTTGAGGGAATAGGAGGGGGGCGATCGCCCCAACACAGGTATTTTTGCTAGAGATTGTAAACAAAAACAGGTTTACGAGTTCAAAACCAGGTTTTTGAAGTTCAAAATCAGGTTTACAAGTTCAAAACCAGGTTTTTAAGTTTGAAATCAAGTTTACGAGTTTAAAACAAGGTTTTTGAGTTTGAAAATCAGGTTTTAAACTTCTAAAGTAGGTTTACGAGTTTAAAACCTGATTTTTGAATTTAAAGTCAGGTTTTTGAGTTTAAAACCTAATTTTCAAGTTTGGCAATCAGATTTCTGAGTTGAGCAGAGCATACGCAAGCAGAAGCAAGGTAATTTTCTGAAAATCTTGCACCAAAGATGCTAGGGTAGCCAAACTTCCGCTACTCTGTACTAGACCGCTCACTAAAAGCTTATTTCAACTTGTTAAAACGAGTTTTAGCTTTGAGCCTGAGATTTATCTCAAGGCTGCTGCATCGGTGCTGTTTAGCGCAAATCTTATATATTTATTGGCAGAATGTACTGGCGTAAGTTGAGCTATGGCAAATCGGTCTGTGGCAAATCGGACAGTTTGCCGTGACGGTTATGTAAACCTGCCCCGTCATAGTTTGATTGTGTGTGCCACGCTGGTGCAAAATCCGGCAAATCTGGGTGGGCTGTGCCGCACGGCTGAGGCGTTTCGGTTGGAATCGCTGGTGTTAGCAGATGAGGCGATCGCCCAAGCTTCTGCTTTCAAAAATCTATCTGCCTCCACTCACCACTGGCAACCTTTCACGGTTTGCCCGATTGAATCTTTGCTCGATTGGCTCACCAAACAGCAGCAGTCGGGCTATAGCCTGATTGCCCTTCACACCAGTCCAGAAGCTATTCCCTTAACTCAGTTCACTTACCCACGTCAGTCTGTTTTAGTTTTGGGACAGGAACTCACAGGCATTCCCTCAAACGTGTTGGAACGGTGCGGTCAGAAATTAATGATTCCGCAGTTTGGCTTGGTGGAGTCTTTGAATGTGCAGACAGCGGGGGCGATCGCCATTTACGAATATGTGAAACAGCACGCTCACCAAACCTGAAGGAAAGCTTTAACCTTACCGCTTCACCGTTTCAACCTGTGCAGCCATGAGTAAAATCAGACCCAGGAGGGAAATGATTATGGGATTTTCTGTTGTTGTTGACAATGCCAATTTTGCCGCCGAAGTGGTGCAAAAGTCTTACGAAAAGCCAGTGTTAGTAGACTTTTTTGCTCAGTGGTGCGGACCTTGCCAGATGCTTAAGCCAATTCTGGAAAAACTGACCCAGGAGTATGACTTTGTGCTGGCAAAAGTAGACATTGACCAAAACCCAGAACTGGCAAACGCTTACGGAATTGAAGGCGTTCCTGATGTGCGGGTGGTGAGTCACGGTGAAATTAGCAATGGCTTTGTGGGAATGTTGCCAGAAGTCCAAATTCGAGAATTGCTGGCGCAGCTTGGGCTGAAGTCAGAGTTGGAATTAGGATTGGAAGAAGTGAGAGAGGCGATCGCCGCCAACAATCCCGCCCAGGCAAAACAGCAGTTTGACCAACTATTCCAAAAGTATCCCGAAGATCGCAAGCTGATTTTAGAAGCCGCTAAATTTTTGCTGAGCTTGAATCAGTTGGAGCCTGCCCAAAAAATGCTGGCAACGATTCAAGAACATGAGAAAGACTATTTTGCGGAAGCGCAGGCACTCAAAGCCATGATTCAGTTTCAGCAGGAATCAAACAATCCGGTGATTGAGTCTGAGCTAGACCAGCAGTTCCTGGATGCTTCTAAGCTGGCACTAGAGCAGAGCTATGAAGCAGCGCTGCAAGGGTTTTTGGCGATCGTGGGTAAAGATCGCAAATACAAAAACGATGGCGCTAGAAAAGCTATGATCGCCATCTTTGACCTGCTAGGCGACGAACATCCGCTAACAAAGGATTATCGAAAGCAGTTGATGCTGACCCTGTACTGATATTCTCCGGTTTACACAAGGTCAGCCACTCTGTATGAAGGCTAAATCAAACAGGGCTTAAGCACCTACCTGTAGAACAAGGGGCTTAAGCCCCTTGTTAACGTAACGATGTTAACGTGACGATCATTTGGTGTATGTCCCGTTTACATGAATACTGTCAAAGTCAACTGGTTTCTCGGGTTCGACTCCACTCAACCCTCGACTGCTTCGGGGATCGAGCATGGAGCAGAGTCGAAATGAGCAAAGTTGCAGTGCGTCTTATCCAGTACCTTCGTCCGCCTGCTTACGATTCACGCCGCAGCGCAGCTTCTACCTGAGCAAATTCTTGCTCCAAGCGCTTCTTCAACTTTTCGGGCACTGGACGGTTGGGGTAAGAGCTATAGTGACCAGCCAAAGAATTGAGCGCTGTCCGCATGGTGGTAAAAGAACTGAGCTTGGTTACAGAGTTATCCCGACGATAGCGGGAGGCGAAGTCGTTGATTTTCTGCCGTGCTTCTGTCTGGGCGATCGCCTTGTTTGGAGCATCATCCGGCAACTCGATTGCCGTTTTCAGGCTATTGACCAGAGCCAGTGTATCTTCACGATAATTTCCGGTCATTCCAACGGGGGCAGAGGTGCAGCCCATCAAACCAATCACCAGCACTAGAGCCAGAGCCAGAAAGCGAGACAAAAACTTTTTCATAAAACCTCAAAGTCGGGAAAAGTTTAAGACAATTACAATCGATTCCAAGAAACGATTGGTGATCAGCGGGGATCACAATTATTGCCAATCTTATCTTGATCTGGGAGGAAAATTTCCCCTCCTGCGATAGGGAAAATCTGCGGTCGGCGTAGAGTAACGAAAAGATGGGACTTGTGTATTCTGGTTTAAGCGCTAAGTAGACTTCCTGCGCTCAGACAAGGTAGGGTTTGGGGAATGGATTTTTGTGGTTCGCGTGAGAATGCAATCCTTCCCAACCAAAAAACATGGGCGCATTTGGATTCGGGGCATTTTGGGGCTGCTGTTTGGAGCGCTCTTTTTGTGGCTAGCCCTTCGCCAAACTAGCTTAGCCGAAGTCAGCGCTGTTCTCTCCCGCTCGGATGAGGCTTGGCTGATTGCGGCTGTCGGCTGCTACAGCATCAGCATGATGGTGAGAATTGTTCGCTGGCAGACTCTCCTCCAGGATGTTAAAGCATTCTCCTTTCACAAGATCGGGACAGCCTTGCTAATCGGCTACGCTGCCAATAACCTGCTGCCTGCTCGATTAGGCGAAGTTTTTCGGGCTGATTTTGTCGGACGGCGATATCGAGTTTCTCGGTCAGCGATCGCCGCCTCCATCCTCCTAGAACGGGTATTAGACGGACTAGTTGTCGTCTCCTGTTTGCTCTTGGGCAGAGCCTTCCTTCCCAATCAGCCTGTTCTGCTCAACACCCTGTCCATCACAGGCACCCTAATCTTTAGCAGCTTTTTCCTCCTGCTCTGGCTGGTGGGCAGAGGTCACGGAATGAGATGGCTCACCCGCTTTCCACCCGCTATTACTAGCCGCATTCAAAGCTTTCGCAAAGGTCTAAGCGTTCGCCATACCTCTAACTTGAGCAAAGCAGTCAGTCTTTCCCTGGTAATCTGGCTACTAGAAGGACTGGCGCTCTGGTCAATCCTGAAGGCGGTACAGGTTTCACTCGCATGGCAACAAATCCTTACCCTACTGGGCGTAACTAGCCTGAGTACGCTCATTCCCTCGGCTCCGGGATATGTGGGCACCTATCAGTATGCCTATGCCTTCACACTAGACCTGTTTGGCTACGCACCCGCTCAAGGAATTGCCGCCGCCACCGCATTCCAGGTTTTCCTCTTTGGCAGCGTCACCCTGACGGGCATCGGGCTATATCTCTACGTCAGTTTGCTAAAACCGCAGTCACCACTTCAATAGTTCGATCAATTTTCTCGTTTCTGGCTTTTAGCCAGGAATGCAGTGCTGGAGGCTCTGCCTCCATTTGCAACGCAGCGGAGGCAGAGCCTCCGAAGTAGCATTTCCAGACGAATTCTGCTCATGGAATTCGGCGATCGCCTGACCTGAGGGCACTGAACCGTACATCTACAGTTCAGTGCCCCTCTTGATGCTTAACTTCCTCGTTTGCGATCGCGGGTCAAAATACTCATCACTTCACCAGAACTGGGAGCGGGTAACAAAGGACTCCACGCCCCCGCTTCAGCAAAGCCGCGTCCGTGCAAATCGTGAATGGTTTCAATTACACCATCACGAGAGCCAATAATGAGAATCCGCAATCGTTCGCGTTCAGGCAATTGAGCGCAGGACGAATCTTGCTCAACGCTAGGTGAGTTGAGAGCTAGAAAACACTCAGGCATTAGTTTTAACTCCATTTAGGGTTTGCCAGGAAACCCCAAAAACCTAGCCACCCCGCACTCATTCACACGTTGCCAAAGTGAGTGGAAGGACAAAAAGTGAGTTTATTTTCACTTTCATGTCCTCAAGGGTAAGCAACGCTTTTTTGACATGACAAGTCAGGGTGGCTAAAGGAGTGTTAAAATTCACCGTTAGCCTCCAGACTGGTTGCGTCAGTTTGGGGGTCAGTCGCTCATCGCTGCGGTAACAGCCTTGAGCGGCGCTAGATTCTTGGGTTGATGGGGCTATCTGTCGGTAAAAAAGATAACCTTAGCGTGACAGCATATCTGGGATGGGTGCTGTTCGTCAAGGTAGTTATGGAATTTTTGGGGAAATGGGGGAGGGCGATCGCACTTTCATTAAAGCTCTAAGTAATAAACTGAATGCTGTTCCTTCCATACCCAGAATCAAGTTATTTAGCTAACTGCAACAAGCGTACAAAGCCTTCCTGCTCAAAATGCCGATCAGTGGTTAGAGCTTCAGCAATCCCATATTGGTGCATCAGCACAAAGCTAACTGCATCGCATAAAGAGTAAGTCTTATCTTGCCTGACCATTAATAAATCAACTGCTGCCCGATGTAGAGATTCATCAACCCAAATAGTTTCTATATCTGGGCTATCTAGCAAATCAACCACAAAGGTGAGAACTGATGAGCGAGAAAATCGCCTTGCATTTGCTAATGCAACATATTCAGCAATGACGTAGCTATGAGTCAAACGCTTAAAGGCTTTTTTGTACGCAGCACAAGCCTGGGTATGAAGAGGTTCAGCTTGATAGTGCAGACAGAGCAACCCAGAAGTATCGAGGAGCATTACTCATCCTTGTGGGTATTTGCATACTCTCTGGCTAAATCTGTATCAATGCTCTCGTTATCTAAACTTGTTTCGTTATTAGGACTAAGCGTTCCAAAGTGACGCTCAAATCTTGTTCGGGCTATCTCTTTACTGGCTTCATCGACAGGCGATTCGGGCACTTGAGTAAACCGTTGCTCTATCCATAGGGCGGCTAGCCGCTCTGGAGCAACACCAGTCGCTGCGGACTGCCGCTGAATGGCAGCAAAGACCTGTTCACTAATTTCAAGAGTCAGAATTTGGCTCATAGAATTTTAAGACACAATTGAGCTTCTTAAATTGTAGCCTTACCTTTGCAAATATCTCTTTGCAATACCAATATAAGCAAGAAATGCCAGCAGTTTTCATTTTCCAGTTCTTTCAAAATTATTGCTGGCGATCGCACTCTCATCACAGCCTTGAGGATGAATTTGGTATTGGAGAAGAGGGGGCGATCGCCTCCATACTTGAGGCTTCAGTTAATCCAGCCTTAATTGACAAACGCTGTAGTTAGCTGGGCTAAACCTTGCTATGCAAACAGACAAACGAGAGCCAGTTAAAATCGTTGCTAATTGAGTATTAAATTGAATTAATAAAGTGTTCATTGAGACGCTCATCTGAACAGAGTGATGTGTTGGCTTGCAAACACATCGCTCTATTTAGATCGTACTCATCATCCTCTTGTTCTTTCAAGAACGTCGAAAATAAGATTCAGCATTTCATCAACACGGTTTGTAATACCAAAAGCGTAGGCTGGCACTCCCCTTGAAGGATCAAAGTTTGCAACAGTAAAGATTGTTGGGCGATAAATACCGCGCTTAATACTCTCGTTCAAAAATCTTAGTCCTTCATCAGCTATACCATCACGACTCATATCAGAGACGATCACATCATATTTAGCACTAGCCAGCATACTAAGTGCCGATTTTGTGGTGCGTGAAACATCTACAACAACTCCTAAAGATTGCAATATTCTTTGAACATTGATCATCTCTTCAGGTACATCATTCACCAACAACAACCTTGTCCCTTGAATTATTGAAGTTATTCGTTGTGCTCTACGTGTAACTTGATCAAGGGCGGTTTCTTTAACTTCTGGATTTCTGCGTGCTGCCTTTGCTAATTCCTCTTTAATAAATTTTGCTTCAATACCAAACGCTTTTAATTCACTCAACTGTGGTATTAAAATGCTTTTAATCGGCTTGAGAAGAACAAACAATAGAATCATCAAAAACAAAACCCACAAAATTGATGGGATAATCCTAATTAATTCAATAATAATCTCTTTAGACATTAGCTCATTAGATAATAGAAACTGCTGAGTTTAATCTTTACAAGCTGGTGAACAGCTTAGCACTGATTTCCATTATGCTTCTACCGAATTGTCTTCATCAATCGCAAGTTTTTATGCGAGTGGGTAGCAAGCAATTATAGCTACAGACAAAACCTTCCTACATTTTTGTAAATTCAGTGTTGTGGTGAACAAAGTATTGCTGACTCGGTGAGAATGTTTTTAGTAGGAATACAGGAAGGATGTTTAAGTTATGGCACAGGCTGCAATTCCAGTTATTGTGAATGGGGCGCTGGGGAAGATGGGGCGCGAAACGGTGAAGGCGATCCAAGCATCAAATATAGCGGCACTAGGTTCATTTGAAGCAATGTGGGTTCGGCTGCTAACTGCAACTATAGAATTAGCTTTAGCTACAATCATAAGAATCGATAGGATTTTCAAAGTTTAGCCCTATGTCTGAATTAACTGTTACTCTCAGCAATACTGCTCACAAAACGTTGATAGAACTCGCAGAAACATCTGGCGAGACAATGCAAATGATTTTGGACAAGGCAATTGAGAGTTATCGCAGGCATATTTTTCTTGAGCAAGCTAATCAAGCATTCGCTGCCCTGAGACAGAATGAAGAACTCTGGCAGGACGAACTGGCAGAGAGGGAGTTATGGGATCAGGCAATAGCTGATGGAGTGGGCGAATAGTGGCACAGCCTGCAAGAGGTGAAGTTTGGCTAATCGACCTAAATCCGGTAAAAGGTCATGAACAAGCTGGCAAACGTCCTTGTTTGGTCATCTCGGTAGACCTGTTTAATCAAGGGGCATCGGGACTGATTGTTGTCTTACCTATTACTTCAAAAGAGAAGCGCATTCCTTTTCATGTTGAACTCAATCCACCAGAGGGAGGGTTGAAAGTACGTAGCTTTATCAAGTGTGAGGATGTGCGTTCAATTTCTGTAGGGCGGCTTGAAAAGCGCTGGGGTATAGTTTCTTCGGAAACACTGGCAGCAGTAGAAGACAGGTTGAGAATTTTAATGGGGCTGTGAAAAGTAATGCTCTAAGTCCTGACGATTGTGGTGTAGCCTAATTTTGATTTAACCCAGATAGCTTTCCTGCATTGCCCTAACCAATAACTTAGTCAGCATATTGAAAATTCGGTGCTGTGACGGGTCAAGTACTGCTGACTCGGTGAGAATGTTTTTAGTAGGAATACAGGAAGGATGTTTAGGTTATGACACAGGCTGCAATTCCAGTTATCGTGAATGGGGCGCTGGGGAAGATGGGGCGCGAAACGGTGAAGGCGATCGCCCAATCCCCCGATATGGTGTTATTAGGTGCAATCTCTCGCAATCCTGAATATGCGGGTCAAGACGTGGGAGAAGTGATTGGCTGCGGCGAACTGGAAGTACCTGTGATGCCAGATTTGCAGGCGACGCTGGCGTTTGCGGCTCAGGAAAAGCAACCGGGGGTGATGGTTGATTTTACTCATCCCAGCGTGGTGTATGAGAATATTCGGTCGGCGATCGCCTATGGCATTCGTCCCGTTGTCGGCACCACAGGACTAAGCGCTGAGCAACTCAACGAACTGGCAGAATTTGCTGACAAGTCCAGCATGGGCTGTGCGATTATTCCCAACTTTTCGATCGGTATGGTGCTGCTTCAGCAGGCAGCAATGCAAGCCTCTCAGCATTTTGATCACGTTGAGATTATTGAACTGCACCACAACCAAAAAGCGGATGCGCCCAGCGGAACGGCCATTCAAACTGCCCAACTGCTGTCAGAATTTGGTAAGCCCTACAACCCACCCAGCGTGAAGGAAACGGAGAAAATGCCGGGTGCCAGGGGTAGCGTCACCGAAGACGGCATTCGGATTCACAGTATTCGCTTGCCGGGGTTAATTGCCCATCAGGAAGTTATTTTTGGTGCACCAGGACAAATTTACACGCTGCGTCATGATACAAGCGATCGCGCCTGCTATATGCCTGGGGTTCTCCTAACCATTCGCAAAGTGATTCAGCTTAAATCTCTAGTCTACGGGTTAGAGAAACTGCTTTAAAAGAAAATGCCCGACCCCATAAGCCCCCGGAGTCGGGCATTCCACCTGTAAGGACGCTTTCCTAACCAGAAAAACTAAAACAACTTGATTGCCCCCTAAGTTGCTCCAGCCTTTCCGAATGCGTTCTTCAGAAGTAACTCAATTCTCAGCTTTTCAAACTTAAAGAACGTCCCAGCAACTACGGAACTTTTTACCCCGTAACCTTAAAGATTCCAGCCAAACCTTCCGTACATTCACCTTGACTTTTAAAGACTTTCTGTAAAAGCTTCCATCGCTTCTTTCAAAAGACAGATGGCGCAAACCAACGCCATAGCAGTACGAAGCTTGGTTAGGACAGGCGATAAGCGGCAAAGCCTTGATCAGCAAGGTTCCACTTCATCTCTCATCCCCCATCCTTACTGCCATATTAGTTCCGCACAAATGTTAGGCTCGATTCAATGCCATACTTCTCTTGACTCGATCGAGTATCTTCACCTTCCATGCTGATTCCTCTCACCCGCAAAAAATTTGAAGAGCTAATTCCCCTGGTTGCCACGACAGAGCAATATCGCTACTGCTGGGGCAAGGCTTCAGACTTTCTCAGGCGGCTGCTAATTTCAGTTGCAGCACTGGTGACTGTGGTGACGCTGGATATTCTTTTGGGTGCAGGGTTTGGCATTGTCTTATTTGTTTTGGGTGTGACGGCTGGCTTTTATTGGCTGTGGAGTCCGGTTTATTGGGCAAGTCGCCGCAACATTGAATGCCGTCGCTATCAGTACAGTGGCTTTTTGCAGGGTGAAGTGTTGGATGTATCTATTACAGAAGACTTAATTGGTGAAGAGGAAACGGTTAATAACCGAGGAGACTTGGTAATTGTCGAAAACCGGGAGCGTCGCCTCAACTTGGCAGTGGGGGATGAAACTGGTTTTGTCACCAAGCTTCAGGTGCCGCTTCAGCGTAGCCATCGAGTAATTCGGTCGGGCGACCTTGCCGAAATGGTGGTATTTTCCAATCGTCCTGACCTCAGCCGAATCTCTAAAGTTTCAGATCTTTATTTTCCCGATTACGGGCTTTGGGTAAGCGACTATCCTTACCTGCGTCGAGATTCTTTTATTGAAGTTAGCCGAAAGCTGCGTCGTCAAAAGGGGGCCTACGGCTACTAGTAGCGTGGCAAGCTTAAAGTAACTGCCTCGTTTCCAGGCTTTGTCTGGAAATGCTGCTACGGAGGCTCTGCCTCCTCTATTCACGACTAGAGGAGGCACCTCCAGGTTAGATTCCCAGCCAGAGGCTAGGAAGCAGGGAAGCCAGGGACCAATCTATAAAGCTTCTACCCCAGCCCATCTCCTTCCTTGCCGTAGGCCTGCCATGCTAGATCAACCAGTCCGTTCATAATGGCAGCGGCTACAACTGCACTGCCTTTGCGGCCCTCAATCCGAATGTGAGGAATCAGGGAATCTTTGAGCCGCTCTTCGGCTACATCTACGCCAACAAAGCCTGCCGGAGTGCCAATTACTAGAGCGGGTCTAATTTCTTCTGCTTCGATTAAGTTGACCAGGGCGGTGAGGGCCGTTTGAGCCTGACCAATGACAAAGATGGCTTCGGGATATCGTCTTGCCAGGGTTTCGATGCCCCAGGCGACACGGGTTTTTTCACGCTGAGGGCGGGTCAGCGTCTCCATACTGCAATAAACGGGATTCGCAAAGGTATTTTGAATGTTAGGGGTGATGCCAACTTGCACCATCGGCACGTCCACCACAATTGTGCTGCGGGCCGCCAGAGCAGCCGCTCCTGCCTGAAGCGCTTGCTCAGAAAACCGAATTAAGGACTTGTATTCAAAGTCAGCCGTCGTGTAAATTACTCGCCGCACAATCTCATATTCTGACGGCGAGAAGACATGATCTCCAATTTCGCGGTCAATAATTTGTAGGCTTTGAGCATCGGTGGCGTGCCATTCCATCACTATCCTGGATTACGCTGGTCATAACCTAGCTTACTAGTAAGCTGGCAAACATTCGTTCGCTTTGCTAATCATCTCAGGTTTCAGACGCGGAGGATGCGTTGATGATTGGGGAAAGGTAAGCGACCAACGCTCCCAGGGCAAAACCTGCAATGTTGCGGACAATCGGCAACCAATCGGAGGTACGGGTGAGGACGGGTCCGAGTCCAAAGGCGATGAAGAGAATGCCCCAGAGCGGGGAAAAGATGAGCGCCCACTGCCATGCAAAAACCTGATCAGGCTGACGAGATTGAGCCGCAAATCCAAAGACAACTCCCCCAATAACGGAAGTAATCAGGGTTAAAATCCACTGCTCTCTGGGCAAACCTGGCACCACCCGACAACCATCTTGTCTCAGACACGTTTCGATTGAACTGAGGGCATCAAGGATGGAACTGTCTTCACCGTTCTCGCGGACAAAGAACTGGTTGCCATAGCGGGTTTGTAGCTCAATCCAGAAGGTGCGGGGCAGCAGATCGTAAAGGTCGTCGCCGACGCTAAAGTTGAGCAGGTTGCCGCCGCGAGGGTCTGCGACGAGTAAAACACTTCTATCATCTAACTGCCAGAAATCTTTGACAGCGCGACCGGGGGTACGGTCGAACTGAGTTAGAACGCGCAGTTTCCAGCCTGTCTCTCCTTCAAAGCTATTTAGCTCTGCATCAAGCTGTTCTTCCTGAATGGTGGTGAGGGAGTTTGCCAGGTCGATAATGTTAGTGGGGGTGCTGGGCAGCAGGTCGGGATTGTCGTAGGCGAGGGCAGCAGGGCGATCGCCCAACTTGAAAGAATCAGCAACAATGCACTGACACAGGTGAAAAACTTGGCGGCAGGTTTGGGCAGATAGAAATTTAGCATCGACGGTTCTGAATCAACCCTAATAAAGAGAAATATTAATAAGTGATTCTGAATTTCAGGAGTTGATGAGAAATTCTTTACACTTATTTACTTAATCTAATACTAATGTTGTCCAGGATGCAAAGCGATCGCCAAATCTCAACCTTTCAGTCTTCTGGCTGACCCGTAGAACTTTGCCTTGACCGCAGGTAAGCACTTCTGCTAGTTCGCTGCATTTCCTCTGGTTCGTTCTGGCTCTCAAGCTGGTGGTCGAAGTCCTGCGGGTCGTCCCAGTTTTCCTCTGGTTCCTCACGGTAGACATCTTCCCGCTGACCAAAATCTTGGCGATAGCTGCTGTCTACCTCAAATGCGTTTCTAGAACTGGCTGGCAAACGCTCTGGACGGCGGGAAGGTCGCTGCAACACTTTCCAGGCTGCTTTAACACCCGCAAAAACGCTGCGAGTGGTCACTTGCGCCTGTCGAGCGCCCTGGCGAACGCCGCTAATGCTCTGGTTGACCTGCTGAACCACTTGCCCTGCGCTCTGGACTCCTTCGCTGACTTCATCCGTTAAGTCAGTGATTTCTAGCCCTGTCAGCCGAATTGCTTCAAGTGTTGGCGGCAGTTCACGGCTGAGGGTGTCAAACAGTTTTTCGGCGCTGCGGGCCGCCCGTGCCAACTCACGCAAAGCTGGCAGCGCTACGATTAGCACCGCAGTCAGGCTAACTGCCACAAGCAGAATGGATAGCCCTAGCCAAAATAAGGGATCAACCACAGGCTTTGCCTACATCAAGCTGTCGTGAGCGGTGGGCTGAGGTTCGACGACCCGATCTTCGGCTGGACTGATTTCCTGACGTTCGCGCTGACTGGCTTCTACTCCAGCGGCGATCGCCTCTCGCAGTCGAGTCAGGGTGCCATCCCAGTTGCGAAGTGCGTTTTCCGAGAGTCGGTCTGCCTGAAGCTGCACGCTGGTAGACAGGTCTTCTGCTAGCTCTGGCAGGGCATCCGCCGACTTTTTCAGCAATTGTCGCGTTTCTCGACCCGACCGAGGAGCCATCAGCAACCCGGTTACTGCACCGATCGCAGCCCCTAACAGCACACCTCCTAAAAATGACCCAGATGATCCAGAGCGATTATCTGACATCGTTTCGTTCCTATTTCAAAACTAATCGTAGATTTGGAGACTGATTTGATTTTTGTGTAAGTGTGGGCATTCTGCCCACACTTACACAAAAATCTGAACACACTCTAGATTGGCGAATTTCACTATATTACTGGCCCCATTGCAACATCATAGAAGTTGAGCGCAGAAATCGGCTGATTGCAGCGATACAGAGGGATGGGCGGAGGGCGGAGGAAATATTTTTTCCCTAGCCCTAGCCCCTAGCCCCCGGCTTAACGCCGTAGATAGGGCGATCGCCGCATTGAGAAAGGGCGCGATCGCCTCAGCCATATCCGTTGCCCCAATCTCACCCAACCCAAAATCTGCTGGAGTTGCTGAAGCTGAAGCTGAAGTTGCTGATAGCTGCGTCGCGACTGATAAATTCCCGTCTGTCCACTGCCAATTCCTTTAGGTGCGCCATACAGCACTGCATGAGTGTTGCGCTCAGCCGTCGTCAGCGTAGCCGTCACCTTTGCCAAAATCGTCTCAGCCGCCAAATCCTCCAGGCTGCGTACAGACAACATAGGGCAATCAGGCAATTGAGCGTAACAACGACTATCACCATTTCTCAGTCCTCTGGGCGTTGGGTGGTTTGCAGGCGACAAAGGCGGCATGAGCTTTGGGCAAATCATAATCACCAGAGCGACGCATAAGAGTATCGTCACTGTGTCCGACATCATGAATGTAGGCAAGGTCTTGCTTGTACCATTCCATGAGTTTGTTTTGGCAAGATAGCTTGAAGATTGGCGATCGCCCCTTATCTTTACAACAAGCGGGTCAATTCGACTAGACCGATTCGAGTAGACCTAAATTGCAGCAGGTCGGTCAAATTGTAGATTCCTTCCAAAGGCACAGGTCTGTTCAATAAAACAGGGATCGGGTTATGCAATCATGCCAGAGGGTGAAGTGGTAAAGAACGGCTCAAATTTAGGATCAAACTTTATCGGGAGGAAGCTTGATGGTTTCATCACCCCCTACGACGCTTTACGTGAATTCTGCCAGCGGTAATGACAATGCGGCAGGCAGTCAAGCTGCTCCTTATAAAACAATTACCCGTGCCCTCCAGCGAGCCGCCTCTGGCACGAGAATTCAACTGGCAAATGGAACCTACAATGCTGCCAGCGGTGAACGATTTCCCCTGGTGATTCCTGCTGGCGTGACCGTTGTAGGGAACGAATCGCAAAAGGGACGCGGCATTGTGCTAGAGGGCAGTGGTGAATTTAATAGCCCCACCTTTGCCCGCCAAAATGTGATGATTCGCCCGGAGAATGGGGCGCAGTTGAGAGGCGTGATTGTCACCAATCGGGCGCAGCGAGGAACGGGGGTCTGGATTGAATCGACTTCTCCAACCATCGCCAACAACACCTTTATTAACTGCGGGCGGGAAGGCGTGTTTGCGACGGGCAACGCCACCCCAGAAGTCAGTGATAACGTCTTTCAGCAAAATGCTGCCAGCGGCATCTCGATTGTTCGCAATGCGAAGGGTGAAATTCGCCGCAATGTGTTTCAGAAGACGGGCTATGGCATTGCCATCAGCGACAACGCGGCCCCGTTAGTTGTGGATAATCAGGCGGTTGAAAACCGTTCTGGTATCGTTCTCAGTGGAAACTGTCGCCCTGTGTTGCGGAATAACCTGGTTGAGAAAAACACAAGCGACGGATTGGTGGTGGTCAATACGGCGCTGCCTGACCTGGGCAAAGGACAAGATCCGGGTGGGAATATCCTTCGCGCCAATGGTGAGTTTGACTTGCGTAATGCGACTTCGGTTAAGCTCATGTCCGTTGGCAATCAGCTTAATCCAATTCGGGTAAATGGGTCTGTAGACTTTGTGGCGAGTCAAGTGGTTGCGCCAGCGCCGTTGCCAGCGCCTTCACCGATTCCTACTCCTGCTCCTCCTCGACCGACTGCATCCACGCCATCACCTGCACCCACGCCTGCGCCCGCGCCATCACCTACCCCTCGACCGACACCCACCCCGACCCCAACACCCGTGACCGGAGCGGTGAATCTGCCAGACATCCGAGGATATTGGGCGGAAGCGTTTATTCGGGGGTTGGTTGAGCGAGATGTGATTAGCGGCTTCCCAGACGGGACGTTTAAGCCGGAGTTGAATATCACTCGCGCTCAGTATGCAGCGGCGATCGCCAAGTCCTTCAACGTTCCCGTCAAACGCGGCAATCAGAATTTTGTCGATGTTCCAGCTAACTTCTGGGCAGCGGGGGCGATCGCCAAAGCTTACCAGATGGGCTTTTTGGCTGGCTTCCCCGATCGCACCTTTCGCCCCAGCCAAAACCTGACGCGGATTCAGGCAATCGTCTCGCTGATTAACGGACTAGAGCTAACGGGCGGCAATCCTAACTCGCTGGGGGTGTACCGCGATCGCGCCCAAATTCCCAGCTACGCCACCAACGCTGTCGCCACCGCCACCCAAAAGCGAGTGATTGTAAACTATCCCCAGGTTGACCAGCTTGAGCCAATGGTCGATATTACCAGGGCTGAAGTGGCAGCGCTGATTTATCAAACCCTCGTCTCGGCAGGGCAGGCAAGGGCGATCGATTCTCCGTTTATTGTCAATCCTGATATCTCGGTGCCTTCCTTCGCCGACATTCAGCAGCACTGGACATCAGAATTTGTCCGGGGTTTAGCCAGTCAGGGCGTGATTACAGGCTTTGCTGACGGCACCTTCAAACCTGACGCAACGATGAGTCGAGCGCAATATGCAGCGCTGCTGGCAAACACCTTTAACCCCATTCCTAAACGGGCAACTGCTAATTTTAGTGACGTGCCTGCTGACTTTTGGGCGGCGGCGGCAATCCAGCGCGTCTACCGGGGCGGACTGATGGCCGGCTTTCAGAATGGCACCTTCCAACCCAACCAGAACGTAACGCGAATTCAGGCGTTGCTGGCGTTGACCAACGCTCTGGGGCTTGCCGCTGGAAACCCTCAAGTGTTGAGTCGCTATGAGGATGCAGCGGCGATTCCGGCTCAGACACAGGGAGCGATCGCCAGCGCGACCCAGGCTCAGATTGTGGTGAATTATCCCCAGGTGAATCGCCTTAACCCCAACCGTGAGGCTACTCGTGGGGAAGTTGCGGCAATGGTTTATCAGGCAATGGTGAAGTCAGCGCGATCGCAGGCGATCGCCTCCTCCTATATTGTCAATCCCAACGCTAACTCCAACGCTGCCGCGGGAGAGCAAGTCCCTATCGTTTCACCCACCCCTCCCACCCCTTCCCCGACTCCAGCCCCTAGTCCGCTACCAGTCGTTTCCGTGCCGGCCCCACCGCCCCACGCCCACGCCCACGCCGATTCCCGTTGCTACGCCCAGACCCACGCCCACGCCCACGCCTGCGCCTATTCTCATTCCCGTTCCCCCCCCCGGTCAGACCTGCCCCGCCCCGTCGCTGCCCCTAGCCCCTCTCCTGCC
>JAAUTN010000612.1 GCA_012031415.1 Leptolyngbyaceae cyanobacterium SM1_4_3
GGGGGCGCTCGGTTCTCCCCACTCGCTCTGCCACTCCCATCCCCAGCGGTGGGGTACGGATGCCAGCGCCAACACATCTCCTAGCTCAGTGCCATCGATGGTGATATGGGCGCGAACCGTCAGATCTGCAAAGCGAACTCCGGTGATGGTTGTCCCTGGGTGAGCACTTCTAGGGGGGTGCGATCGCTAATCCACCTCAAATTGGGCAACTGTAACACCCAGTCGGCAAAAATCTCCGCCCCAATTCGGGGATCGTAGGTAAAAAAGCTCACCCAGGCGTGATCCAATCCAGTGGGCTGTCGTCGCCGCACTTCTCGGACAAACGCGCCCACGCCCGGTTTGGAAGGCAATCAACTCATTGCCATCGGGAGCCGCAACACCGGCTGCGGTCAACATGCCGCCCAGCCAGGGGGTTTCGCTCACTAGGACAGTCTGTGCTCCTCGTCGAGCTGCCTGGATTGCGGCGGCACACCGCCTCGTGCCGCCACCCACCACTAAGACTTCTGCTTGTAATTCGTTCACTAGGGTTGCAACGCTAGGATTTTCTGAGACGCTAGGATTTATCAATAGAGATGGAATTGCTATCTATTCATAGCCTCCCCCCTTGATATTCTGCAATGGGGCTAGATTGTGAACTATATCTCTTCAATTAAAGACATAACTTTAGCCACCCAGATTGACGAAAGCCTGTCCTGGGTAATTCGCTGCACTACACGCAATAGGCAAACAACGGAATTAGTCCTATTTAAGTTGCAAAACTGGATTGCAGTTCCCGTCACTTCAGAGATTTTCCTAAACCCCTCTCTAACCAACCATGTAGCCACGGTTTTACAACAAAATCATTACACACAGCTTTATGGGGTGCGATTGCTTGCTATTGAGCTTGATAGTTATCTTGTGCCTACAACTGTTGAAGGCTTGAATGAATTCCGACGGTATCTAGGCGCGCTTCCCACAGTTCTATTTGCCGGAGATGAGAGACCAGCCTGGATATGGCTTTCGATCGAATCTGATGTCTCTGTGGTTGCCGGGACAGAGGAGTTTGTGCGTCAATTATTGCCTTGGGAAATTGAAGACGGCATTTCTCGTTTTCGCCATTCCATCAATCAACCCTTGCTCCCAGAGTTGAGGCAGTATCTGAGGTTTGTGAGTGAACAGCTCAGTAACTATCAAGCAGCGAATGAAGGTGAGGAGTTTTGTTTATCTCCGCCATCTTTCTAGGCAGGATGATTGGCTCCACAGCGAAATATCCTCAACATCTGATTGCCACCCTTCTGCAACTCATAGCCGACCGACTGAATCTGCGTCATCAACCCCCGATCGCCCAACGCCTGACAAACCGCTGCCACATAGGGAGACGGTTGAGCTGCCAACGTCACCAAGGGAAACACTCGCACCTCCTCCGCCACTCGACACAGCTCTTGCAACGATGCCAAATGAAATTCCAATGAAAGCAGGTCGGAGTAGAGAAATAGCAAATGGGAGCAGAGCGCCAAGGTGTAGCGGCTGTCGGCAAAGGCAAATTAGGCAGGGCAGCCGTGATGTAGCGATCGCCCACCCGATAATCCTTGAGAAATCGCCCCATCACCTCAATCCGCTGACGACGCAACGCCCGACTATCGGTATGAACCGTCCACACCCAATCGTCGGGCGTCGCATCTATCTGCGCCATCACATCCTCCACTGTTGCCCAAAAAGCGTTGCTCAATACTGCTCCCCAGCCATATTCGTAGAGCGGATCAACTGCGTCTACGGAGTAACCAAGGGCGATCGCCTCAGCCGTAAAACTAGCCGGACCACCCCCACAATCCAACACTCTGCCTGCCAGATCAGCCTCAGTCAGGTTAAACATCAATTGGTATTCCCTGAAGGAGCGACCTAGAGGGACAATGCGATCGAGTTGGACAGCCATTTTAGTAATTCGCAACTAGCAACTCAATTCCACCCTTGATCTCCTACCCCTACTCCCCAACAACTGCCTTGGCATGTTCTTGGGATTGCAGGGCGTAATCGCGGAATCGGTTCAAATCTTCTTGATGGTAGATTCCACAGCACGACCTAGAAAAAGATTGTCCATCCAGCGAAGAAAACTGGGAATGGCATAGGAGACGGTGAGTTTGACAATGCTGTGGTTGCCGCGATCGTAAAACCGAATTGCCCCTCGATTGGGCAACCCATCGACTGATTCCCATTGGATGAGTTGTTGCGGCACAATTTTGACAATCCGCGATTTCCAACTAAACTCTAGACCACCCGTCGCCAGTTTCCAGCGAGAGAGGTCGGGGTTGTCTTCCATTACCTTGACGGAATCGATCCATTTCATCCAGCGGGGCATCTGTTCTAAGTCAGACCACAAACTCCACGACACTTCCACGGGAGTTTCGACTTCAATTTGAACGCTGTGTTCGAGCCAGTTAGACATGGGGGAATGGGGGGTGAGCGGTTAGTAGTTAGCAATTAGCGGTTAGCAATTGGCGATTAGCGGTTCGGCTGATCGCTAATCGCTCTAATACTTAAACAATCCAACCCCCCTTCACCGTATAACCTGTGGGTTCCAGGATGGCTTGGGCGGCTTGTCTTCCGGAGATAGTCGCACCTTCCATGCTATCGATGTAGTCCTGTTGGGTATAGCTACCTGCCAGGAAGAAATTATCGATCGGCGTCTTCTGGGCAGGGCGGTAGGGTTCCATGCCGGGGGCTTCACGGTAGAGCGATTGCGCCAGTTTGACGACACTATACCAGGTCATCGTCAGATCGCGGGAGGACGGGAAGAGATCGTGTACCTGTTTGAGGACATGCTGGGCGATCGCCTCATTATTTTGTTTGATGAACGGGTCGCCAGGGGTTAGCACCGCTTGAATCAAGGAGCCTTGCCCTTCGCGGTAGTAATCGCTGGGGCTGGTGAGGGCTAGATCGGCAAAACAGGAGAAGTCGGCATCGGGGGTGTAGAGCAAGTTGTCTAGACCGACGGCGCGATCGAGCTGTTTTTGGGCTTGCTCGTTGTGCAACTCCGTCACCCAACCATCAAATCGCAGTTGCACCGTGGCAACGGGGACGGCATCTAGTTTATAGATGTTGTCAAACTGTTCCCACTTGCGCCATTCGGTGGGCAGCAGCCGTTGTACGCCCGGGGAATGTCGCACGCCACCACGTAGGTATCGGCGGTGATGGTTTCCTCACTGTCTCCGTTGGCGACGACCAATCCGGTGACGTGGGTGCGATCGCCCACTTGCTCAAACAAAATTTGCCGCACCCCCCGCCGGGTATAAACTTGAGTTCCCCGTGCCGCCAGATACTCCACAATCGGCTTGTGCAAATATTCCGCTGGCGACCCTTGCAACATGCGCAATCCGAGGCTTCGGTCTTGGCGGCAAAGAATTGGAAAATGGTGAGCATA
>JAAUTN010000135.1 GCA_012031415.1 Leptolyngbyaceae cyanobacterium SM1_4_3
AACTCCACTCCTCCTTCGCCCCTCTACTCGCCTCTCTGTTGCTTCATTCCTCTCTCCCGCCAAAATTTATCTGCGATCGCTGCCACTCTACTCCTTAGCCTGCACCTGATTGGGTTCAACCTTTACAGCTATCCCCTTGCTCACCCTGCTGAAGCTGCGGTGAGAGTTGGGCTGATTCAAGGCAACATTCCCACGCGCATCAAGCTCTACGAAGAAGGGGTGCGTCGTGCCCTCAATGCTTACGTCACCGGATATAACATTCTGGCAGACCAGGATGTTGATATTGTCTTTACCCCAGAAGGCGCTCTGCCAATTTACTGGGTGCCGTCAGATTACCCAAGTAACCCTGTTTACCAGTCCGTACTGAATCGAGGAGTACCGCTGGTTTTGGGTAGTTTTGGCAAACAGAACGAGCAGATTACCCAAAGTTTATTTGCGATCGCGGGTAACGGTGAAATAGTTGGGCGCTACAGTAAGATCAAACTCGTGCCACTGGGCGAATACATTCCCTTCCAGCGGTTTTTGGGCGGCTTGATCAATCGCCTCTCGCCTGTAGAAGCCAGCATGGTGCCTGGAGAATTTGACCAAGAGTTCAATACGCCTGTAGGAAGGGCGATCGCAGGCATTTGCTACGAATCTGCCTTTTCTAGACTGTTTCGAGTACAGGCAGCAAACGGCGGCGAATTCATCTTAACGGCATCGAACAACGATCCCTACAGTTCAACAATGATGTTTCAGCATCACGCCCAGGATGTGATGCGGGCCATTGAAACCGATCGCTGGGCAGCACGAGTGACTAACACAGGCTATTCTGGCATCGTTGATCCGCACGGTAGAACGCTGTGGCTTTCAGACAACAACATCTACGAAATTCATGCTGAAAATATCTATCGCCGCCAAACGCGAACTCTTTATGTGCAGTGGGGTGACTGGCTAACTCCACTTTTACTGGTGTCAGCTTTAGCTGTAGGACTGGGTATAAAGAGTGATTAGGCTAACGCAAAGGTCAGGAATGTGCGCCACTTTGGTTCCTAGCGCATACGAGATGGCTATGTCGTTAGATAAAAAAGCACCCCGCTTAGAGGGTGCTTAATCAGCTTGTTGTTTGAGAGAATCTGCCAGCACTTAGCTGAGCGCTACATGGCTACGATCGTAGGTTGCGGAGAAGCCAGGATGTACCTTTCCCTGAATGTGGTTCCAGTAGTGGGATGCATCAGCCGCAGTTAGTCCCACCTCAGCCGCGAGACGGCTCAGCATCACTTGCTGCCGCTGCTTGATTAAACGGTGATGGCCCATCATCAAAGAACGAGCGCGGTCTTCAGTAGAAGCAGCCGCAGCAGGAACCAGCTTAGAGTCAGAAGCAACTGCTGCTCCAACGGAAGCAACTGTCCGCTCTTCAGTGTGGTCAACTACGGTGGTAGATGGATTGGTTTGGTATGCAGCGCCACGATAGAACAAATCTAATGTGGGTTGCAGAACCGGAACTTTTTTGGGATTACGGAACCGCACGTCCAGTCCGCGATACTTGCCAACTGTGTCGCTATGGCTGAATTCCACTGCGGGTGGATTGTAGTCGTAGCTGACACCGCGATAAGTAAGTTTCATATATGGTCGCCTCCAGGTATTTGTGGGGATGAGGCGCGTTCCTTCGGGACAGTTCCCTACTTCCGTCTCCCTAACTCAGCGTTATCGACAAGCTTCGAGAGAGATGAACGATTTATTTCTGTATTCATTGTTACCGTTTTCTGGCGGAATGTCAACCTCTCTGGACAAAAAAATTTGGGATTTACTGACACAACGCAAATTCTGATTGAACTTGCCAGCGTTGACCGTCGTGGATCAAAAGGGTGAGGCGATCGCCCACAAATTCAAACTCCACCTGACGTGCCTGCAATTCCGTCCAGGCTTGCCTGAAGGTTGGTCTAGTGAGGTTTCGAGAGGCGACGGTGAGATGAGGCGAAAAGGCGCGGCTTTTAGATTTGGGGTCAACAATTCCCAACATTTCTTCTAGAGCAGTTGCCAAACCAGCTTGTAAAGCTAGCAGTTCAGCTGTTTTCAGCACATTGATGTAAAGCACTCGCGGCACAAACGCCCCAAAGCCAGATAGCTGAACGGAAACCCTCGGACGTTGCCCAGCAAACTCACTCAACACGTGTTCTAACTCAGCAACCCGCTGAAGTTGCCACTGGAAAGGCGGCTGCAAGGTGACATGAGGCGGCGATTTAGAAGTGCTGGTTTGGTAGCGATCGCCCAACTCCTGAATCACCTGCTCAGCATACTCCTGAACCTCCAACGATGGCAGCAGCGCCACAAAAAAACGAGTTTCATCCCTCATCCCTCATCCCTTTCCCTGCCACCTCTTCTTCCACTGAGAGGTTGATTCTAACAAGCAAGTTTGCTGTTCGATTTGGCGCTGTTGCAGAATTTCTGAAGCGGTGGCGGCAAGGGTCGGATCTCGATAGGGAACAGCGGCCCGTGTTAGCAGATGTTCCTGGTCTTGATCAGATAGGGGCGGTGTAGCGGTAAAACTAGCGAGAGTTCCGGGCGATCGCCTTCCCACTCCTGGAGTTGAGCTAATTTGCAAACCTGCCTCTATCAGTGCCGTTCGCACAGCGGCTGCACAGGAATAAGTAGCTAATTTTCCATTGGGTTTGAGACAGTCCGCGACATAGGCCAAAAACTCTACCGTCCAAAGCTGCGGACAATGAGGCGGAGAAAAGGGATCAAGGAAAATCGCGTCGGCGCGGAAGCCGAACTGGTGAATTTGCTGAATCGTTTGGCGAGCATCACCCAACAGCAGTTGGGCGTGCAGGCGATCGCCCTTCCACTCAAGCTCAGTGGCAATTTTGCCCAACAGTTGCGGAATCGGATCAGCCCAACCCGCCAGCAGATTGTGGGCGATCGCCGCTCTAGGAACCTCCGGGTCCAGTTCTAACCCAACCCATTTCACCTGACAAGCCGAATTGACCGCCCAGATTGTCTCCAGTGCAGCGGCTGTGTTGTAGCCCAAGCCATAACAGATATCAAGAATATTGACGGTTGGTTGCTGTGCCTTCAATGCTAACTGAGTTGGTTGGATGAACTTTAGCTCAGCTTCCAGTCTTGCTCCCTGGCTACTATGAAAAGCTTCGTCAAAGTCGGACGAGAAGAAGGTAAATGAACCGTCAGCCGTCCGTTGAGGCTGAAACTTGCCATTTTTCATCGCTGTTGTAATCGCGGTCATGCGGTTTAGAATATCAGCCTGGGTTCAACCGTTTGTGAATATGGATATTGGTCAAATCAAGGCGCAAGCAGCGAATCTGGTTGTTTCTGCGGAGTGGTTATTTCAGCATTTGGACGATCCACAGGTGCGATCGCCGACTGCCGATTTTCCCTGGCTGATCCAGCGTTGGGGCAACGTCAATATCGGGAAAGCCACATTCCAGGTGCATTCTATTTTGACCTAAATCGGGATTTGTCTAGCCCGATCAAACCGCACGGCGGACGGCATCCCCTGCCCGATGTCAACACTCTGACTGAGAAGCTGAGCGCGATTGGAGTTAACTCAAGCGGTAGCTCAGATTCTGATTCAGAAAGTTATAGTGAGCCGACTCTGATTGTTGCCTATGATGATTCCCGATTTGCTTTTGCTGCTCGCTTTTGGTGGCTATTGCGCTATCTAGGTCACGAACAGGTTGTGATTTTAGACGGTGGCTTTAGCGGTTGGCAAACTGCTAACTATCCAATTAGCGATACTGCACCAAAACCAAAATCTGGAAATTTTGTGCCGTGTGTGCAGGGCGATCGCATCCTCGATATTGAGGCTGTTAAATCACGCAAAGATCAGCCTGGTGTTGTTTTGGTGGATTCTCGTGAGGGCGATCGCTACCGGGGAGAGCGCGAACCCATCGATCCGATTGCAGGACATATTCCAGGAGCCGTCAACTATCCCTGGATAACCGTAACAACGCCTGATGGACAAGTCCGTTCCGTGGCTGAGCAACAGCAGCGCTGGGCAGAGCTAACATCCACAGAAGAAATTGTTGTCTACTGCGGGTCGGGAGTTACTGCCTGTGCCAACTTATTCTCATTAGAAATGACCGGGATTAAACACGCAAAGCTCTATCCTGGCAGTTGGAGCGATTGGTGTTCCTATCTATAGCTCGTCCGTAGCATGGCACTTCTAGTCTGCAAGCAGCGTTTGCACTTTGGTTGCATGAATGAACCTGTGGTGCGATCGCTCCTTCACACTGTTTGGGAACTAGAAGCTGAATTTCCGCATCTAACAATAACTCAGTTTCATGACTAGCTAACTCTGATCCCAAAAAGTCTTGACTTTGAAGGAAGCAAGATAAAATACCTATAATAAAGGTGCGCTATAGCTACTTTTTTAGTAGTGGAATTCCTAGACCAATCTACTAACCTACCGCTTACAGATACTACGGATGAATATGAAAAATATCAGCAAACTTGCGTTTGTATTAGCGATCGCAAACGACGTTGGCAACTTTCGTACATGACACAAGAAGTTCTACTGTCCGCGTCTAGATTTATTTGTCAATCAAGACTCATAAATTATTCATAGCTACAGCTAGCTAAATCTGCAAAAGCAAAGCGAAATCAGCTTCTAGTCAGATGCATCAAAAGGCTCAGTTGCCTTGAGCCTTGATGGGCTAGAATACCCTGGTCACAGCTCAGTTATTTAAGTTACATAGTCGAAAGTATTAGATTTAGCAGATTTCTAACAGCGAAATGCTAGGGCTGAACATTCTAGCTCAACTCTCCGCTATAAAATTTTAGGTCTAAGTTTCTATGTCTATTTCTATGAACCGTCTTTCGATCTTTGTGGACGGGAACAATATGTTCTACGCTCAGCAAAAAAATGGTTGGTTTTTTGATCCCAGGAGGGTATTGTCTTACTTTACAAATGAACCGGATGTAATGTTAGTCAATGCCTTCTGGTATACAGGGCTAAAAGATCCGCAAGATCAACGCGGCTTTCGAGATGCTTTAATTAGCCTGGGGTATACCGTCCGCTACAAAATTCTCAAAGAATACTACGACGATAACTCAGGCCGCTATTCGCAAAAAGCAAATTTAGATATTGAAATTGTTGTAGATATGTTTAACACCGTCGAGCAGTACGATCGAGTTATTTTATTTAGCGGAGACGGTGATTTTGAGCGGGCAATCGAGCTATTGCGTTCTAAAAACACGCATATAACTGTGGTGTCAACGGAGGGAATGATTGCCAGAGAACTCCGCAATGCTACGGATCGCTATATTGATCTAAACGATATTCGTAAGTACATTGAAAAGGCTGATAGCTGAAAAGTTCAAATTGTTATTAGTTACGAGTCATCTGTCGTTAAATTGCTGCTGGCGAGAACAGCGCCGCTTCAAGTCGAGCTAATGCTTTCTCTAGATTGTCGTTGACAACCTGGAAGTCAAACTCGTCGGCTGCTTCAAGTTCTGCCTCGGCTCGTTTTAGCCGTCGCAAGATTGCCTGCTCTGAATCGGTTGCGCGATCGCGCAGCCGATTTTCTAACTCCTGCAAGGAAGGCGGCAAAATAAAAATTCGCAGCGCATCCGGAAAAGTTTGGCGGATTTGCCTGGCCCCTTCTATCTCAATTTCCAGCACCACCCAGCACCCCTGTTGAATCTGTTGCTCAACCGGACGGCGAGGAGTGCCGTAATAGTTGCCTGCAAACTCAGCCCATTCCAACAATTCACCCGTCGCAACCATCTGCTCAAACTGCGGACGGGTGACAAAGTAGTAGTGCTTTCCATCTACCTCACCGGGACGCGGAGCGCGAGTGGTGACTGAAATGGAGAAGTAAAGTTCGGGGTGACGACGCAAGAGCGATCGCAGCAGTGTGCCTTTGCCTACGCCGCTTGGGCCAGTGAAAACAATTAATTTGCCTAGTCTCATGCTTTACCTATCCACTCGATCGCCGTTCTAATATTTATCCATGTTCATGTAACTTTGCATAGTCTGACAACTCTAGAATGTGATCTTTGCCCAAACTTGTTTTTAAGCACTGCTTACCGGAGCGGTATGATCACAGCTAGCCGTTTTAGGGTCTGGTGAATGTCTTTTGGTGCAAGTCTGGCTCAACTGGTTGAAGTTTTAGATGCAGAGCCGCTCAATCTGACGGAGCTTGAACTGGCAAAAAATGCAACAGGAATCACGACTGACAGCCGCCATGTTGCATCAGGAGAGCTATTTTTGGCACTACGGGGCGAACAGTTTGACGGACATACATTCGTTAAAAAAGCAATTCAGCAAGGGGCGATCGCCGCAGTCGTCGATCGCTATCCTCCAGAGTTTGGATTAAAAGCAAACCCAAAGATCCCACTACTGCGGGTCAAAGATACGCTGGCAGCTTATCAGACGATCGCCCGTTGGTGGCGCGACCAGTTCACAATCCCGGTGATTGCCATCACTGGCTCTGTTGGCAAAACCACAACCAAAGAACTGATTGCGGCGGTTTTGTCTACTCAGGGGCAAGTGCTGAAAACTCAGGCAAACTACAACAATGAGATTGGAGTCCCCAAAACGCTGCTCCAGCTTGGGACGGAACACGATTATGCGGTTGTCGAAATGGGAATGAGAGGCAGTGGCGAAATTGCTTTGCTTACCCAAATTGCCCGTCCTGACATTGCGGTAATTACCAACGTTGGCACTGCCCACATTGAGCGGCTTGGTTCTGAGCAGGCGATCGCCAATGCAAAATGTGAACTGCTAGCAGAAATGCCTGCAACAGGCCTCGCCATTCTCAATCACGACAACATCCGTTTGCTTGAAACGGCGGCTCAAGTTTGGCAAGGTAAAACCGTTACTTTTGGGCTGGAGGGAGGAGATATACAAGGGAAATTGCTCGATTCGCAAACCCTCCAGGTTGGTGAAACAAATTTTCTTCTGCCGTTGCCCGGTCGCCACAATGCGTTGAATTATCTGGCGGCACTGGCTGTTGCTCAGGTGCTTCAGGTTAACTGGACCCTGCTAACTCAGGGGTTGATCCTAGAATTACCGAAAGGACGGGCCCAGCGCTATAACTTGCCCAATGACATCGTGATTTTAGATGAAACTTATAACGCCGGACTGGAGTCAATGACAGCGGCACTAGACCTGCTAGCGCAAACGCCAGGACAGCGCCACATTGCGGTGTTAGGCACAATGAAAGAATTGGGCGATCGCTCCATTGAATTGCACCATCAGGTCGGCACTGTTGTTCAACAGCTTCACCTGGATCATCTGCTGATTCTGGCGGAAGCAGCCGAAGCAGAAGCAATGGCAACAGGCGCAGAACCAGTGCCAGTAGAAAAGTTTCCCAGTCACGCTGCACTTTTAGAGAGGTTGAAGAGTTTGGTTAGACCGGGCGATCGCCTGCTCTTCAAAGCATCCCGTGCCGTAGCGTTAGACCAGGCAGTAGATCAGTTTGTAGACTATCTCAAGTCATCCCATTAGGTTGGGTGAAGCATAGCGGAATCTAAAGTTTCAAACGGTGATATATTCTCTAGAGCGTTGGGTGGAAAAAAGCCTGCACCCACAAGTCTTTTGAGTTCAACACCGCAACACCCAACTTTTATGAATGTCTGGCAACAGATCACGCTAACCCATTTGTCGCCCGCTCGTTGGGGTGATGCAAGCTATGTTCATCGTCTAGTTGGGCTGCTGAGGAAGTGGCGACGAGGTAGCTGGCTAATGCAGCAGGCAGACTTGATTGGGACATTGTTGGCGATCGCCGTTTTTGCCTTCGCGCCCTTTGTCTCAACTACGCTAATTGGGGTTTTGCTAATTGCCTGTGCTGGTTTTTGGGTGCTGCTGACCCTTTCTGACGAATCAGGAACAGGCTTGACCCCCGTTCATCTGCTGGTGCTGCTGTATTGGGGAATTGCTGTCATCGCCACAGCCGCTTCACCCGTCCGCATGGATGCCCTGTCGGGACTGATTAAGTTAACGCTCTACCTGCTGCTGTTTGTGTTGCTGGCAAAGGTGCTGCGATCGCCCCGTCTGCGTTCTTTGCTGGTTACAGGCTACTTGCTGACAGCCCTGGTCGTGAGTGTAGGCGGCATTCGGCAATGGTTTTTTGGTGCGGCAGCTTTAGCAACCTGGGTCGATGCAGAATCGACACTGGCTGGCACTACTCGCGTCTACAGTTACTTAGGAAATCCCAATCTGTTAGCCGCCTACCTGGTGCCTGCTTCAATGCTGAGTGCAGCAGCAATTTTTGCCTGGAAGGGCTGGCTACCCAAAGCGCTAGCAGTCATGATGGCGCTGGTCAATTCTGCTTGCTTAGTTTTAACCTTTAGCCGGGGCGGGTGGATTGCCTTCGTAGCCGCAGGGTTTGTGCTGATGATCCTGCTGGTTTACTGGTACAGCGTTTACTTACCGCGATTTTGGCGACCCTTAGCCATTCCAATCGTGCTAGGTGTTTCGACTGCGTTTGTGGTAGTAGCGGTGTTTTCAGTTGATCAACTGCGCGATCGCTTCCTTAGCATCTTTGCCGGACGAGAAGACAGCAGCAACAACTTTCGCCTCAACGTTTGGGCAGCCGTTCAAGATATGATTCGCGATCGCCCCATTCTAGGAATTGGTCCCGGCAACGAAGCCTTTAACCGAGTTTATCCGCGCTATCAGCGGGCAGGCTACACCGCTTTGAGTGCTTACTCTGTCTTCTTAGAAATCTTGGTCGAAACGGGCTTTATTGGTTTGGCCTGTTTCATCTGGCTGCTGTTAGTTACGCTCAATCAGGGCTGGCTCCAGCTTCGACGGCTTCGTAAGTTTGCTAGCCCAGAAGGGTTTTGGCTGATGGCGGCGATCGCTACCGTCTGCGGAATGCTGGCACACGGCTTAGTCGATACCGTCTGGTATCGTCCTCAGGTCAGCACGCTCTGGTGGCTAATGGTGGCGCTGATTGCGAGTTACTATATGCCTTCAAAGGCGATCGTGGAGGATCAAACCTTTGAAGATGCTGAAGCCGCTTAACGCCTAATAATTCTTCACCGCCCGCTCGATTTCGCGCTTCTCCTGCTTGCGTTTCAGGTCTTCGCGCTTGTCGTGCAGCTTCTTACCTTTAGCCAGTCCGATTGTCACTTTTAGCCAGCCCCGTTTGAGATAGACCTTCAGCGGTACTAGAGTTAAGCCTTTTTGCTCGACTTGCCCAATCAGCTTACGGATTTCCTGCGCGTGCAGCAGCAGTTTCCGAGTGCGGCGCGGCTCATGATTGAATATTTGACTGGCACTTTCGTGCGGCGAAATATGTACGTTGTATAGCCATGCTTCGCCATCGCGAATCAAAGCATAGCCATCTCGCAGGTTAATCTTGCCCTGGCGAATTGACTTAACCTCCGTTCCCCGTAACTCAATCCCCGCCTCAAAGGTCTCTAAAATTTCATAGAGAAATCGGGCCTGGCGATTATCGCTAACAATCTTGTAACCGTCGCTGTCACTCATTACGCACGCTGTGAAGAGATGAATTTATTCAACTACAATGCGCCACTCGTGCAGTTCATAAGTGACGCAACCATTTTTAACTAGGGGATCTTGAGCTACGATCGCCTTTGCCTGCTCTAGCGAATCTGCCTTGAATAAGAGCATTCCACCGCCAAACTCCCCCCAGTAGCCCGTCCGTGCTTTGTGTCCTCTAGCAATCAGATCTTTAACGTAGGCTTTGTGAGCGGGAACAGAGCAATCAAAAGTAGATTTGTCTACAATCCCCTTTTCAATTTTGACAAACCAGGGCATAAGATGGCGTTTTTCTACCGAAATCCAGGATAACCTGAATAAGACTTAAGCGGAGTATGGGACAAAAAGCTATAGGGGCGAACGGACGTTCACCCCTGCCTGTGGTTTATTTATTTGAAACACGCTGTAAGTCAATTAAGTTGACTCTAGCTCCTTAGCCCAAATTTGAGTTCAGGACATGGGAGAATCCATTTGCTCTCCATCAGCATTTCAACTAAAGAATCAAGCTGTGCAAGCAAAGCATTGAACTGTTGCAGCAACACATTAATCCGTACAAACAAAGGATTGAACTGCACTATCAAAGGACTAAGCGATCGCAGCAACACATTAAACCCTACAGACAAACCATGAAGTCGTCATAAGAAAGCATTGAGCCTTTGCCGCAAAGTAGTAAGCCCTACTAGCAAAGCATTAAGCCATTGCAGCAAACCATTAACGATCACAGACAGAGCCTTTAACCCTACAAGCAAAGCATTAAGCGATCGCAACAAAGCACTTAACCCTACGAGCAGATGGCGTAGTTTACATCACAGAGGTTGTTTCTACAGATGGCAAAATTTCTTGCGGGTTCAGATAGCCCGCTGCAACACAGTCATCTAGCAACTTCTGCACGAATGTCCATAACTCAGGTGCGCCTGTTTCAATAGGTTTAACTCGCCGCTCAACCTGCTCGCGATTGATATTATGAAGTTGCCAGGTGCCGCCTTTAGTTTGCTGATTATGCAAAACGGGCTGTAAGCGATCCAAAGCCGCTGCAAACTTTGCCGTAACTGTTTCTTGCGATTCAAACTCATGCCAGATTTGCTTTAACTCAGCGCCTTGCTCGGACGGCAGCATTCCAAACAAACGATTTGCCGCCTGCACTTCTCGCTCTGCCTTTGTTTCATTTCCCTGCAAGTCATAGCAAAACGTATCTCCCGCGTCAATCTCAACCAGGTCATGAATTAGCAGCATCTTAATTGCAGAGAGCAGGTCAACGCCCGCAGGCGCATACTCAATCAGCAAAACAGCCATCAGTGCTAGATGCCAGGAATGTTCTGCACTGTTTTCGCGCCGCGATCCATCAACTAACAAAGTTTGGCGCAAAATACTTTTAAGCTTGTCGATTTCGATGATGAACTGGATTTGCTGAGCAAGTCGATCAGTTTGCACGTAAAGCCTTTAGAATTCAACGCCATTAGAATATCAGAGTCGATGGAGGAAGTTGGGATGGGCGATCGCTACTTTCCTGCCAGTAGAATTGATTGGGGCGATCGCATCTCTGCTGTCTCTGTTGTCTCTTTAGAAGTCAGTGTTAATATTTCTACAAGCTATCAAAATTCTTGCTATAGACTGCTTTGTTCTTAGAATGAAACATATCTAAAAGTGAATTGATCATGAAGGTAGCTGTCAACTTTAAGGCGACTTAAAATTGGGAAATGGTCAAGAATGTCAATGTTAGTTATGTTGAAAATTTGGAAATCTATTCATCAAACTTCAGTTTCCCTTATTGAATTTTGAGGCGTATGACCAACTCTGATTGGATTGCTCTTTCAGGCGCAGTTGCAACCTTTTTAAGCGTGATAATTGCAGTAGTTGCATTGTGGACACAATTGAAGAAACTTAATGATTCATTGACAATTCAACAGCTGTCAGATTACACAAAGCGTTATCAAGAAATAATTCTAAATTCTCCGGAGGATATAAATGAACAGGAATTTGATTTGAATACCCGTCCTGACTACAATCGCACCATGCGGTATATGCGTGCGTACATAGACCTATGTTTTGAGGAGTGGTATTTGCACCAACGTGGTCTAATCGATAAACAAACTTGGAAAAGCTGGGAAGAGGGCATAAGAGCTTCATTCACTAAGCCTGCATTTAAAGATGCATGGCTCACGATTCGAGATGATACAAGTTTTAGAACACAGTTTGAGCAGTTTCTGAATAGTTTGACTGAAGAGACATCGTTGAGAAAGCAACTGAAAAGAAAGCCTTGATACTCAAATTGAGGTAACGAGTACATCACAGGCTAACAATTTGCTTAAATGTGGACTGCTAAGGGAGCTTGATGCTGAGTTCATGGTTGTTTGCAGCCGCTCAAACGAACTGTTAAAGGTAAGTTAGACACGCTTGGGATACAAACAGATGGAAATTCAAGAGTTGAAAGCTTTGATTAAAGAAAGTGTGCGAGAGGTTTTACGTGAAGAACGATTGTTGCTCTGTCAAGTCCTCATCCCTTACGTGAGTGATGAAGAGCAATCAGACATAGAGACCGAATTTGGAGCACCTTCAGATTACGACGATGACGAGGTGGTTGATATGACGCATTGGGTGAAACATGGCGGTCAAATTTCGCAAGAAGGCAATTAAATTTCTGGAAAAAGCAAGTTCTGAAGAGGTCATTAAGATTCAAGAACAATTAAATAAACTCCTTATTGCTCTTGAAGAACAAGGAGTTATTCCCTTCTCGGATCTAGATATTAAGAAGTTAAGAGGAGAATGGGAGGGATTTTATCGGCTGCGAGTTGGCAAAGTTCGAGTTATTTTTACGGTGAATTTCAACTCTGCGGATATTGAAGTTTATACAGTTGGCTCTAGAGGAGATATCTATAAATAAAGATTGAAATCTTGAGATGTACTCTGAGCGTCATTTGTAAAGCCTTACGATTCGTTACAGTGTTAGAAGAAAGTTAAAGTCTTACTTCATGCCTGCCCCTTAACGATGAATCGCACAGTTGTCTGGTTTCGTCGAGATTTGCGAATTGCAGACCATGCACCGCTCTATCGGGCTGCGCTGCGAGGAGAAGTCATTCCAGTTTTTGTGTTCGATCGCGCCCTGCTGCATCATCCCGAAACTGGCTCAGCCCGTGTTGCTTTCATGTTGAACTGTTTGCAGTGCCTCGATCAGGATTTGCGGGAACGAGGCGGCAGATTAATTTTGCGGTTTGGTGATCCGGTAGAAGTGTTGCCGCAGTTGATACGCGAAACGCAGGCAGAAGGAATTTATGCCTACATTGACTTTGAGCGAATCTATGGACGGGTGCGAGATGCTCGACTGAATCGAGTGCTGGCTGAGCAGCAGATGAAAATTCGCTGGTTTGAGCCATCGGGCAGCATTCCAGATCTGATTCCTTACCCGGATTATCGCGATCGCTGGTTTGCTGATATGCAGGCAGACGCAATTCCTGTGCCAGGCCGCGTTCGAGTTCCAGAAGATGTTGCTAGCGAACCCGTGCCAACGCTTCAAACACTTGGACTTATTCCTGATAACAAACTCATTCCGCCGGGTGGTATTGCGGCAGCCAGACAATTGCTGCAAGAGTTTTTGGCAGAAAAGGTCGATCGCTATTACTGGCAGTTGTCCTATCCCGGAGCAGAAGCAACAACGGGTTTAAGCCCCTACATCAAATTTGGCGTGATCTCAGTGCGGGAATGCTACCAAACTGCCCAACGCTTAAAATCTCATGATCCCAAAGTGCAGCGGAGTAAGCAGCAGTTAATTTCTCGGCTGCGCTGGGGCAGCGGGTTTGCCCAGCGGTTTCGCTATCTACCGCAGTTAGAGTTGCGATCGCTCTACAGCATCTTCGACCAGGACGGCTGGGAGTTTGACGAAGACCTTTACCAGGCATGGCAACAGGGACAAACCGGATTCCCCATTGTCGATGCAGCGGCTCGATGCCTCCAGGCAACAGGCGGCTGGAAGCAGCTAAACTTCCGCGTTCGCGCCATCTATTCCAGTTTCCTCAGCAACTTGCTCGGCATGGACTGGCGATTTGGCGCACTCCACTTCATGCGTCACTTAATTGACGGCGATTGCCCCATCGACCATTACCAGTGGGCAATGCAGGCAGGCGTAACCCACTGCGTTGATAAAACCTGGACACGAATCTATAACCCAGAGCAGGTCGCGGTCGATCGCTGTGATCCCGAAGGGGCATTCATCAAGCAATGGGTTCCAGAATTGGCAAACTTACCCCCTGAAGCACTAGGCTCACCCCTGGGGATCAAGGGCTATCCCGATCCTATCCTGAAATACAAAGCGGCTCGTCAGCGGCGAGTGCAGCAGCTTCAGCAGCAGCGTCAAAACTTTCTGAACCAGGAAAACGTGATCCCCTATTTAGCACGACTGCCTGAGTCGGTGATCCCGTTTGGGGCTGAGCGATTTAACAGTGAGATTGGCTGGGCGAAGTTGCCGGATGTCGAGATGTTTCCGCCGTCGCTGGATTTGGAGGGGTTAGATATGGAGGGGGCGATCGCCCTTCGTACCTGGTTTGTGGCTCATGTGGAGATTAAGCCGCACCAACCTAAGAGGCGATCGAAGAAGAAAGCTTCTGATGGTGTGATTCAACTCAGCCTACTTTAGAACTAAGCTTTTCCTGGTTTCAGCAGCGATCGCCAAGAGGCAAGATCTGCGACTTCTCGAAGAAGTCGCAGATCTGAACGCTGCATTTTGCCTTAGTCCTGTTGTGATGGTTTGGGGCGATCGCCTACATCAGCGACAACTGACTATCTCCCTGCTGGTCATAAAAAAACTGCTCCACCTCGCCGCGCTGATACATCATTGTCACATCTCTGCCGCGCCCTACTTTACGAGAACGAACTCCGGCAGCTTCCAGGCGAGATTGAGCCGTTTTTGAGGAACAGCCCAGCATTTTTGCGACATACTTTAAGGGAATTCTCTGCTTAGCAAAACGGGCCAATAGCACTTCATCCGCCTCATTCACCATTTCGGTGAGCAGTCGCTCAGCTAGTAGCCAGCAGGCTAACGTATCTGCCTCAGCCCGATGAGGTTTGCCAACCTTAAATTGGAAATATTTAACCAGGTTAGGCAGGCTGCGTGACGGCAAATCAGGCAGCATTAGGCGAGAAAGCTGCACTGTGCAAAGCTGCTGGTCTTCAGGACGGATAAAAGCTTTTCCGATTCGGGCAAACTCTGCCCGCAAAAATGGATAGTCAAACTCTAGATTGTGCGCCGTCAAAACTCCTTCACTCAAAAGCGGAAGGTAGGATGGCAACACATCGGCTGCTACTGGCGCATCACTGACCATTTCCTGAGTGATCCCTGTAACCTGAACGATTTTTTCGGGAATCAGAGTTTTGGGATTAATTAAATCGGTTTGCTGATGTGAAACTCCTCCTGACAGAGTTGCCTGAAGAACCGATATTTCAGTAATCCGATTGGCGGTGGCGATGCTTCCCGTCGTTTCTACGTCAACTACAGTTAACGTTTGCTGGCTGACCTGGCGGTAGTAGCTAAGCAAGTCTCTGGAAAGCACCTGATCCCCGTCCCTGTGATACTAGAAGTTGCTCAATCAGGTGGGCAATGCCCAACCTTAAAGCTAGTCACTAATGAGTCGTCGCCTAGCACTTGAAAGCGATGACTCATTAGTGACCCATGACTAAACCTATTTCTGGGGAGAAACGGAGGTTTGTTGCGATCGCTTAATCGGCTTTGACTTGTTAGGCTGCTCTCTATCTCTATCTCTATCTCTATCTCTATCTCTCGAACCGCGTCTTGGCTCATCGCTAACCGCATCTTCAGAGAAGCCTTGATCGACGCGCATCCAGGCGGGGCGAGTCTGGTCATAAGCCATTTGCAGGGCAGCAGCGGCAATCGTATGGGGATCGTACTCCTCGCTCAGCTTTGACACAATCGGCAAGAAGGAAGCCATGCGTTCACCAGCGAGTGCTTCTCGTACCTGGGTCTGCAATTTCTCCAGATGTTGCGCTTCGATCTGAGCGCGAGTGGGGATCGTACCCATCTCTAGCCGCTGACGAATGTGCCGCTCAATGTCTTTGAGCTTACGCTTGTCGAGCGGTTGAATAATCGAGATTGCGGTTCCTTCTTTACCTGCGCGTCCAGTCCGTCCAATCCGGTGAACGTAGTTTTCGACGCTATCGGGCAGGTCGTAGTTGACCACGTGGGTCAGGTCTTCGACATGCAAACCCCGTGCAGCAATATCCGTTGCCACCACCCAGCGCACCTGGCGCTGACGGAAGCGCAGCAGCAGACGCTCTCGCTGAGATTGGCTGAGGTCGCCGTGATATTCATCGACGCTGTGACCAGCAGCCTGAAGCTGACGAGTCAATTCAGCGGCGGCGCGACGGGTGCGAACGAAGATTAGCGCTGATTCGGGGTCTTCTAGTTCCAGAATAGGCTGTAAGGCTCTGGCTTTTGTCCAGCCGCGTGGCACCATGTAGGCAATCTGGTTAATCCGGGTGGGAGCGGCTTTGGGCTGTTCAACGGTGACGGTGACGGGCGATCGCAAAAACTTGGTCGCCAATTCCCGAATTGAAGGCTCCATCGTGGCTGAGAAGAAGGCCGTCTGACGCTCTCCGGGAGCCTGACTGAGGATCTTCTCAACGTCTTGGATAAAGCCATGTTAAGCATTTCGTCGGCTTCGTCCAGCACCAGCCAATTCAACTGGTTGAGCTTTAAGTCGCTCGGCTA
>JAAUTN010000613.1 GCA_012031415.1 Leptolyngbyaceae cyanobacterium SM1_4_3
AGCCTGCCAGCCATCGCATTGAGAGCGTTTTGATTAGCAACTCTAGGATACAGATGTTGGTTGTGGTGGTCTACTAAATGTCGCACCAACTTGCGGTCATAGTCTTCAAAGACCACACAAGCATATTTTTCTGGGTGGTCTGGCCGCTCTTTTAGGCTACCGCCCTTGAAGCCAAGTGTGAGGGCAGAAAACTCGGTTTTTATTGCTAGAAATAGTTGCTCTACAATACCCCCTTGTTCGGTGTACAACCGCTTACGCAGCTTGATTCCTAGCGCCGAGGCAACATGTTTGAGGTGAGCAGACTTAAATTCTCTGGCGCGATCGGTGACGATGTACTCCGGTAGTCCACCCGCTGCCCATTCCTTTTGCAGTTTGTACTCAGGGCCATACTGCTTCGGCAAAATTGCATGACGGAGTGCTAAGGCCACCTCATGGGAACCTGCCGAGTCAAAACTGAGGTAGTAACCCATGACGCAGCCCGACCAAGTATCGACCACTGCGGTAATCCAGACTGCACCAGCTAAACCTCCCTCCTCGTCTGCTAACAAGTTGTCCAAGCGCGTGTGGTCAATTTGCCACACTTGGTTGCTACGCTCAACGACAATATCCTCTTCGTTCCCCTGGTCATCAATGACTTTGACAATGATGCCAGGTCCCTGCCCAGGATTACGCACCTGCGATTTTTCGCTTCGATGATGGGGTCTAGAACCGCGTAGACAAATACGCACGAGGGGTACTCGCCCTCTTCGAGTCCTAGTTCAAGTTCAGCGTGAGATTTGACCTGGTTAAATGTTAGGTTGCGGGTCATGCCCAGCTTGACTTTGATGCCCTCGTTGTAGGTGTTGCGGATGAACTCAAGCCAGTATTCGAGTGAGTGCTTCCAGCGCTTACTGCCCTTCATTTGTCCCGCATCCGATCGCACTTCTCTAGAAATCGCCGCGAGTCCGTCTTTTTGTGCCTTTGCCAGCCAGCGCGTGATGGTTCTTGGGTGCTTCTCCAGTCGCTCAGCCCATAACTGGATTTTGTCTTGCTTGAGGTCGTCAGAGGTTTGGATGATGTCTTCGATCGCATCGAGCTTCCGCATCACGAAGCGGCGTTTATCCAAATCCTCGATTTGCTCAGCGATTAGCCGATAGGGGGGCTTGTCAGCCTGCCCAACCAGAGAACCCACCTCGTTTAGAGGCAGGGAAGCAGGTGGAGAGGATGGAGCAAATTCCACTTCTTTCATAAGTAAAGCTGATAAAGCAGGAGGAGTAAAGCTCGAAAGGCAATTATCAGCTTAAACCATTTTTCGGCTCTGGTTAGAAAAAGGCAAATAACTACTTAATCTTGACGAGAGCATAAAAACTATGAGGAAAAGCTTGAAACATCCTTCTCACAGGAATTTTAATCCCTAAATATAAGCTGACACTAGCTCCTTAAACTGGACAAATAGTTCTTTAATGGACATATGTCGTACTGTTGTCCATTAAGGAGCTATTTGTCAGTTTTAAATAGCTCTTGTTGTCCATTAAAGAATTATTCAGCAGTTTTAAAGCGTTAACTTCCAAAAATTGCTGAAACACTGATTCTTCCGTTTTCCACTGAATCTTCCTATTAAAATTTGCCTCTTGATCCTCAAATCGCCAGTTTTAAAGCATCAGTTTCCAAAATTGGCCGAAAATTTGCCCGAACCAAATCTGTCAAGTTTGACTAGTGGTCTGTCAGCTTCAATCTTGTGAGTTTCTGGGACAATCAGAAAGCTATTGATTATTCACCTGTATTGCCCCAGGAGTTGAATCATGCCCAAGCGCTACATTGTCCGGTTGGATGAACAAGAGCAGCAGTACCTCAAGGCACTCGTATCAACGGGTAAAGCAGCAGCGTACAAAATTAAACACGCTAACATTTTGCTCAACATTGATATCAATGGAGCCGCCTGGACAGATGAGCAATCGGCATCTGCCTTCAATTGCCATCGCAACACGGTTGCCAACTTGCGGCAGCGTTTGGTCGAGCAGGGGTTAGACGCTGCGCTAGAGCGCAAACCGAGCAAAACTCCGTCTCGCCAACCTGTATGCGATGGCGAGGCGGAGGCGAAACTGATTGCCCTGCGTTGTGGAGAACCACCGGTCGGTCGGGCAAGGTGGACGTTGCGCCTCCTGGCGGACAAAGCCGTTGAGTTAGAGATTGTGCCAAGCATTAGCCACGAAACGGTGCGCCAAGTTTTGAGCAAACGCAACTGAAGCCGCATCTGCGTCAGCAATATGTGATTCCGCCAGAACACAATGCAGAGTTTGTCGCGCACATGGAAGATGTGCTGGCGGTGTATCACCGTGCCTATGATGCCAACTACCCAGTCATTTGCATGGATGAGCAACCCGTGCAACTAGTCAAAGAAACACGCCTCCCGCTTCCTGCAAAACCGGGTCAACCAAAATCGGTGGATTATGAGTATGAGCGCAATGGTGTGGCCAACATCTTCTTGTTTACAGAACCATTGGCAGGCTGGCGCAAAGCACTCGTGAGTGAGCGCAGAACCGCAGTGGACTGGGCGATCGAAATCCAACGATTGCTCGATGAAGACTACGCCCACTGCCCAAAGGTCATTCTGGTGTGTGACCAGTTGAACACTCACAAACTGGCTTCGCTCTATGAAGCATTTGCCCCTGCAACTGCCCGACGTCTGGTTGAACGCTTAGACATTCACCACACACCCAAACATGGCAGTTGGCTCAATATTGCAGAGAATGAACTGGCCGCACTCACCCGACAATGCTTGGATCGACGCATCCCAGATCGAGCCACACTAGAACGTGAAACAACTGCTTGGTAAGCTAATCGGCATCTAAGTTCAATACTACTATTGCCCTTATTTTTGATGTTGCGCTGCCACTGAATGCAAAGCTCATCCTGATTGAGTAGCCGATCAAGTAAGCTTCTTAATTCTTCAACTGATGTAAACAAGCGATGAGCAATGTACTCCTTGCAACGATGCCAAACTAATTCAATCAAGTTGTAGTCAGGACTGTAAGCTGGTAGAAACTCCAGCACAATGTTCGGAAACTCCTCGCTAATCTTGGCGCGAACATCTAAACGCTTGTGATAGCTTGCATTGTCTAGAATAATGACAATCTTCGGTTTGCCCTGCTCAAGTTCTTCAGCTTTGTTTGCTTGTTCCATCCATTCCTTTTGAACAAACTCATGCAATTTCTTTACTTGCTCATAAAACACATCTGCATTGCCCTTCTCAACGAAGAAACACACGCGCTTACGATCCTGCTCCCGCATCGCTCCCATCACATTGACTCGTCCATGTCCGCGCCTGCCGCTTACCTTTTTGCGTCTTCCCTTCCCGCCCCAAGTTTTCCGACGGATTACTCTTAAGCTAAAGCCACT
>JAAUTN010000136.1 GCA_012031415.1 Leptolyngbyaceae cyanobacterium SM1_4_3
GTCCGGCAGCATGGGATGCCGAAATATCGCCATTGCTTTGGGGTATTTAGATGCAACAAATGTCCCCCTATCATCACGGTGAACCCCAACGAATCTGCCTCGGTTGCTGAAGCCGTAATTGTTCTGGTACAGCATTCCATGCAAGGTTGCCTGGTTTAGGCTCGCCGAATCTAGCAGTCACAGCAGAAGTAGGGTGGGCACTGCCTACCCTCACTGACTGATAAGCGATAGGTAAACGGATTGGTTTACGATTTTGACCATTTTTAGGGCTATTGAGAGGTAAGCAGCAGTATGGCGATTACCGGATACCTGGCAGAATTTTCCCTGGCAGAGATGTTTCAATTTCTAGAGCAGGGATGCAAAACAGGATTGTTGAACATTTGCACGCTCTCTGGGTCAGGGATAGAAGGGCAGAAAAACCACTACATCTGGTTTAATCAGGGGCGCATTGTGGCGGCGGCGGGTTCCCTTAACCAGGAGGGTTTAGTGTCGATGATTGGGCAACGGGGATGGTTGGGCGATCGCGCTGCCTCCCGCCTAGCACAGACTTGTACATTAGGCACGCCAATGGGTCTTTGCCTCAAAGCGCAAGGAGCGTTGACAGCAGAGCAGTTAAAGCTGCTGTTTTATTCTCAGGTGATGCGTCAGGTTTGTGCGCTGTTTGAGTTAGGAGATGGCTGGTTTCAATTTGATACCAAAGTTCCTTTGCCCGCAGGAGAGATGACGGGTTTGAGCGCCCCCGCAACTGAGGTAACGCTAGCAGGCTTACGGGCACTCAAGGACTGGTCAGCACTAGCGGATAAGTTGCCTGAACCCACTTCAGCGTTGACCAGCATCATTGATGGCAAACCTCAACTGCGGCTCAATCAGGTGGAATGGCAGGTTTGGGAATTTACGAACGGCTCGGTTGCACTGAGTGCGATCGCCAATCAACTCCGACTACCCATCGACAAGATTCAGCAAGTTGCCTTCCGACTCATTGTGTCTGCTCTGGCAGAAGAAATCCCGCTGATTGCAGAACCTATCTCGCTTCCTTCAGAGACAGAACCCGCAGAGCTAAACGTAGCTTCCACTGAAGCATCTGCCATGAGCCAATCCTTCCTGCAAAACTTGGTCGGCTTCCTCAGAGGCAAGGTTTAGCGTAAAACCGACTAATTCCTAACAAAATTAACTTCAGCGCCAAAAAAAGTACCCAAGAAGGTAATGCGGAAGACTGAAGAATGAGTATTACTTAATTCATGCTGAAGGTGAGTGAGTATACTCCTCACCTTCAAAGCTGAAAAAATTTGTAGCGTTCTGTAATCTGTTCGCCGATCCGTGTTGAATCACTTGTCACCCCTGGATAAGCCCATGAGAGGAGAAACAATGATGGGACTGCTGTTAGGCATCCTGGAATTTCTGGAGTTTTTAGCTTCGCCAATTGGGCTAGCCGTAGGCCTTTGGGCTAGCTTTTACTTTGTGCTGGTGCAAGTTCTAAGTTTTAATGTCTTTTTGGCTGTGCTAATGCCAGCAGTTCCGATGATTGATCTATATTTCCTATTAAAACGATTGGAGTATTAATAAATTATTGATCTACCTTAAGCAATTCTCGTAGGGTGCGTTACGGCTTCGCCTAACACGCCCTACTTCATTAAATTTGCAATTCCAAGCAGAATGAGCAAAACATATATTAGCTGACTAAATGTTGCCTTTGGAATTTTTCTGCTAACTATTTTACCTGCCCAGGCACCTGCGAAAATAGCTGGAAAAGAGACAGTATAAAGTTGCAAAACCTGTAGCGTCCACAGTCCTGCTAATCCGTGACTTGCAACAATAACCCAGTTCGTTAAGAAGAATTAGCGAAATCGTTGAACCCATCAAAGCAACGAGCGGTGTTGCAGTTTGTAGCCCAATCATGAGAATAAGAAAGGGCATTGCAACTAACGCATCGCCAAACCCGATTGCGGATCGAATAGATGTTGCGAGAAAGAGAATGCTAGCAATAATCAAGAAGGCTAGCACTTTAGTAAAGATGCTCTCGCTTGGCTAACAACTTACAAACTGCTTGAGCCGTTGCGGGGGCAAGCAACACACCATTGCGATAGTGACCTGTTGCGAGTGTGACGTTGGTGTATCCTGACAGCGGTTCGATAATTGGTGCGGGACGACCGTAGGGGCGAGGACGCAAGCCTGACCAGGTTTTAAGAATTTTGGCTTGGGCTAAGGCTGGGCAGAAGGCGATCGCCCCCTCTAACACCCCCTCCAACTGAGCAGAATCAGCACTCACTTCCCCCGCATCATTAGGGAATTCAACCGTCGCGCCAATCCAGTATTGTCCATTGCTCAGCGGCACAATGTGAATATCGTCGCCTGTAATGACGGGTTGGAAGTGGCGATCGCCCAGTGGATGCTCTAGCTGTAACTGTAAAGCCTGCCCTAAAACAGGACGAATATCAACAGGTTGAATTCCAGCTTGGGTGAGCAGCGTTGAGCCTAGCCCAGCCGCAATCAAAACCCAGTCGGCGGAGAATTTTCCTGCTGTGGTTTGAATCTGTTGGCTAGTTTGGAGTCCGTCTGCTGATTCGGATTCTAATGCCAGCACTTGAGCCTCAAAGTGAAAGGTAACGCCCTTTGCTCGTGCTGCTTTGACTAAAGCTAAGGTGAGTGCAGTGGGGTCAACCTGCCGATCTTGGGGGGAATAAATCGCTGCCAGTCCTTTTTCTGGATTGATTTGGGGACAGCGGAAGTGGAGTTTTTCCTGATTCCAAATTTCTAATTGCCAGCCTTGCGTTTGGCGAGTTTCAGCTAGTTGTTGCCATCGGGGTAAGGCTTCAGCGTCAAAGCAGAGCATTAGAATGCCCTGCCGATTGTAGGGAATGGGGTGTTGGGCGATCGCCTCCAGTTCAGGTATCAGCGTCTCATAGCGCTGAAGGCTAGCCTGACGCATTCTCCAGGCATTTCCCTTAACTTTTTGGCTGATCACCCCCATCAGCACGCCCAATGCGGCACCTGTAGCAGCTTGAGCCGGGGGCTGACGATCTAAAACGGTGATCGATAGATCGGGAAACTGGCTTAGCTCATAGGCGATCGCTGCCCCCACAACTCCACAACCAACTACCACAACATGGGTCATTGAGCTTCATTAGCAGAGGCTACGGGCTGTTCTAACGCAGGAACAAACTTCAGAAAAGTTTCAAAATCTGTCAGCGCCCCGTTGTAGTTGCTCAAAGCTTTGCGGTTGTCTCGCGCTTTGGCTGCTTCGTCAATCGCAATCAGGTGTTCAAAAACCTCCTGGGCTGCGGCACGAGCCTGTGGCTGTACTTTGGGATCTAAGCTACGAGCGAGATTTCCCATTCTAAAACGCAACTCACCCAAAGGTCCATGAATGAAGGTTTCTACATCGCGCCAGCGCTCAGCCTGGACTAGCGGCGGAATTTCGAGGAGGCGATCGCGCAATTCCTGCACATCAGCAGCATATTGTTCAATTTGAGCAAGTTGAGTCTCCGTGTAGATTGGCGCTTTTGCCGTTGCTGCTGGGCTGCTGCAACTGACGAGGAAAACGGCAATGCCTGCCAAAACAAAAGCCAGAATAGATCGGTAATGTATCATAGCTTCCTAATTTTTAACATCAAGCAGCCGAGCCACCATTCCTTTGTGAGTAAGATAGCTTGCTGCCTTTGTGAAGAAATATATCTCAAAATGCTGAATAGTTTGTAGCTCAGAGGTCAGAGGTTAGCTATCTGCTCCGCCTCGTTACCAAGCTCCGGCTTGGTAATGACAGACTGAAAGCTCTTGCTTCCAGCGCTAGCAACAGATTCGGGTGGTAAGTAGAACTTTGTTCGCAGGCACTACTTTAACATCTGATGAAATTTGGATAAAAGGTAGCCATATTGATTTTGGTTTGTATCTGCAAACGCCTCCTCGCGGTTGGAGGGAAGATCCATATAGTTGGGCAACACCGTAAACTGCTCAATTGTGAGATCGTATCTTTCTCCATCAATTTGGTTATAAAAATGCCACCTTTCTTCCATTGGTGTTTTCAGAATCTCTCCCCCAAATTGATCTTGAATCACGAGAGCGGTAACACCACATTGACCACAGGCGGAATTCTGTTCTGTCCACAAAGAACTAGACTCGCGTGACCAACAGCGCTTAAGAATAGCTTTTATGGTTTGTTCATCGAATTTCTGACTTTTAGATTGCATTTCTACAGATAATCCTAACGAACTGTCCCTATTGACAACTCAGGCAGTCCAACAATCTCAGGCTCAAAGCTAAAACTCGTTCAAACTCGTTTTAACAAGTTTCTGACCATCGTGTTAGTCAGTTGAAACTGACTTGAGCTATGAACCTGGATTTTATTTCAAGGCGGGGTATTGGGTAACAGACTACCTCAGGTCAAGATTTTATTAGAGAAGTTGCATATTTAAGCTACCTGCCGTCTTAAGAAGGTAAGCAACGATTCACTCACTTTCTCATGCCAATCTTCTTGCGGGTAGTGTCCGACTTCTTCGAGTTTCACCAGGCTGGCAGAGGGAACCAGTTTAGTGAAGGCTTCAGCAATTCCCAATGGCAACCAGGGGTCTTTGATGCCCCAGGCGACCAGGGTGGGTTGTTCCCAGTTGGAGAAACCGGACTGAATTTCGGCGGTTGCCTGCTGAAGTTTGAGGTTTTGAACGGTGGCAAAGAGCGATCGCCCCGCATCAGAGCTTTTCAAAAATGGTCGGCGATAAACGTCCAGGTCTTCATCCTCAACTCGGTAGCCGCCACCGCCTTCTAGGGTGCGATCGACTAGGAGCGGATCTTGGGTTAGCATTTCACCCGCTAGAGGCAGTCCTAGTTGTTTGATTTTCCAGGGCAGCTTAGAAGCCGTTGTGATAGGAGCATTCAAGATAGCCAATCGTTCAATCTGGTCCGGGTGGCGCAGCGCATACTGCAAACCGACGGAGCCTAAAAATCCTTGAACGACAAGGGAAAACCGCTCGATTTCTAGAGCCTGGAGGAATTCTCCCAGCGCTTCAACGTAGGCATCTGGGGTATAGGCAAATTTGCGTCGGTCGGGTTTGGCAGAAAAGCCAAAGCCAAGCCAATCGGGGCGATCGCCCGAAATCCTCGTTCTGACAGTGCGGGCAAAACGTGCCGCCAGCTATAGCTCTGAGCGGGCAGACCGTGCAGCAGCACGATAGGCACCTGTTTCGTCGGGTTAACGGGCGCAGATGTCCGGTAAAACCACTCCAGGTTTCCTACTTTAATTTGGTTATCTGTTGTTACCATCAAGCCAACTTTTTACCTAACCGCAGGTGTTGTCTGAGCTTACTGCCGAGAGGGACTTCGATCAAGCAAGCATCAGCCTCCTTGCAACATTCAGACACAAGCCAAGAACAAAGAGTCTTGAAATCTTGATAAAGAAGAAATTTTGTATTATTTGCTACAGAAATTTGTTGTACAATGGTTACTGAAAAGAAATATTCAAACACTTTTTAGAGGATTCCAATTATGACTGCACAAGACCAAGCCCGTGCGTTAATGATGCGCCACCATCATTTGATTAAGCAGCGCCAGCAGTCGATGCTTGGTCGAGCTGCGGCTGAAGTGGGTCTACCACCCGAAGCGGCTGAATACTGGAATCACATTCAAGGGCAACCCCACCCGACCTTTCGAGCCAACTACGATCGGAGTCACGCTTCTTTCAGTTAAAGAGCATTGCCGGATTTCGAGAGTGAATTTAATCTCAGATTTAGGCGTAAAAGCAGTGCTTTTACGCCTAAATTGTGTATGCAGTCCACAATCTCCAACCTTACAAAACTTCCTATTCTCTAAACCCAGACTGACGTTAAACTAGGCTTCACGCTTGTGAAGCGGGTCGATTTTTCGACTCACTAACTGTCTTTTATAGATTAGGAGAAATCATGACTCGCGCAATTATGGAAACCGATAAGGGCACCATCCACCTCAACCTATTTGACCAAGATGCGCCTAAAACGGTTCAAAATTTCGTTGACTTGGCAGAAAAAGGGTTTTACGACGGGCTGACGTTTCATCGGGTCATTCCCAACTTTATGGTTCAGGGCGGCTGTCCTCTAGGAACGGGAACAGGCGGCCCAGGATACAAAATCAAGTGTGAAATCAATCAAAATAAACACTTAGCTGGGACGCTATCGATGGCTCATGCGGGGCGCGATACTGGCGGCAGTCAGTTCTTTATTTGCCACTCGCCGCAGCCTCACCTGGATGGCGTTCACACTACCTTTGGTCAAACCGAAGATATGAACGTTGTGAACGCAATTCGTAAGGACGACAAGATTTTGTCGGTCAAGATCGAGAAATAAACGTAGGAAAAGGGGCTGGGGGTTAGAGGCTAGGGGCTAGGGGTTCGAGAAATTCATTCCTCCTTCTTCATCCCTATGCCCCTCATTTTTGTAATGCCTAACTAACAAGGGAAACTAGCGATGGCTGATTGGCATGAGATTGCGGGAGGGGTGACGGCTCCAAAGGGCTTTCGAGCAGCGGGAATTGCGGCTGGGCTAAAGCCTTCTGGCGCACCGGATTTGGCGCTGATCTTGTCAGAGGTGGAGGCGATCGCCTCCGGAGTATTTACTACCAGCCAAGTCAGGGCAGCCTGCGTCGATTATTGCCGTCAGCGTCTTCAAGCAAAAGGCAGCGCTCGTGCCATTCTCTGTAATGCGGGTCAGGCAAACGCAGCAACCGGGTCGCAGGGCTGGTCTGATGCTGAGGAAAGTGCCCAACTGTTAGCTGAAGCACTGGGGGTCGCCCCGGAAGCGGTACTGATTGCCTCGACCGGGGTGATTGGACAGCGAATTAGAATGGATGGGCTGCGGACAGGCATTCCCAAACTGGTGGCGGCGGCTTCCGAAGATGGGTCGGAGCAAGCAGCCAGAGCGATCATGACTACGGATCTGGTGCCGAAAACCATTGCTTTAGAAACGATGTTGGGCGATCGCCCTGTTCGCATTGGCGGCATCTGTAAAGGATCTGGGATGATTCACCCCAATATGGCGACGCTGTTGGCGTTTGTCACTTGTGATGCGGCGATCGCCCCTCACTTGTGGCAAGAGATGCTCGGACGTGCCGCCGACAAAAGCTTTAATCAAATCACCGTAGATGGCGATACCAGTACCAACGATACGCTACTGGCCTTGTCCAACGGGCAATCTCGCACGCCTGCAATTACCGAGATGGGAGCAGAAGCCGAAAAGCTAGAAGCGATGCTGACTGAGGTGTGTATACATTTGGCAAAGGCGATCGCCCGTGATGGCGAAGGAGCCACCTGTTTAGTGGAAGTGCAGGTTGTAGGCACTAGCGATGATCAAGCCGCCCGTCAAATCGCCCGAACGATCTGCGGGTCTTCACTGGTCAAGTCTGCAATTTTTGGACGCGACCCTAACTGGGGCAGAATCGCTGCCGCTGCTGGACGGGCAGATATTCCGTTTGAGCAAGACGAGCTAAGAGTGAAGCTAGGCGACTTCTTGCTGATGGAACATGGTCAACCTCTTGAATTCGATCGCGCCGCTGCCAGTGCTTACCTTAAACAAGCGGCAGCGGCAGAATATCTAAAAAACGATACAGTCCTCATTTCAGTCAGCGTGGGCGGTGGACATGGCTCAGGGATAGCTTGGGGCTGCGATCTCAGCTATGACTACGTAAAGATTAATGCAGAATACACGACCTGAACTTGCACCAAATCGGGTGATGAGCAACAGACCTGAATGGGCGATGGGCAACAACTACCGTTCGGTAGAAAATAAATGAAGATTAACAGGCACAGCTTTAAATCTGAGTCAATTTTCTACAAAGTATTGCGAAAGCCTTACTTAGGATAGACGGCAGGTTTGGTCTCGGTAACACTAAAGCTATTTCCCGCTTTTTAGCCAACTTTCTTTTCAAATATGGATCTACAAGCGATCGCCAGGGGACAAACGACTTACCCCATCAGCACGGTTCAGCAAAACCGCGCCCTTGTTCAGTCTCTTCAACTGTCGCTCAACAAAATGGGGTTTTCAGCCGGAAGTGCTGATGGCATTTGGGGATCACAGACGGGTGCAGCCTACCGATCTTTTGCTGATTACTATGGGTTTCGGGCAGATGAACTATCGCCCAAAGCAGCTTATTTCATTGTTAGTTCTGTTGGCGTACAGGTGCCCACGCCGACCCCTACACCTGCGCCACCCCGCCCTACGCCGACCCCTGCACCACCCCGTCCTGCGCCCACGCCTACGCCTGTCCCGCAAGCAGGTAACATCTTCAGCGAAGGACTACGGTTTTCGCTGCGCTGGGAAGGTGGGTATGTGAACAACCCGTCTGACTATGGCGGGGAAACCAACAAAGGCGTAACAACTGCAACTTATCAGTCTTACCGTAGGCGCAAAGGTCTTGCGCCTCAAAGCGTTCGCAACATTACAGATGCTGAAGTTCACGAAATTTATCGGGATATGTACTGGAAGCCTGCTCAGTGTGAGCTAATGGTACGTCCTTTGGCGATCGTGCATTTGGATACGGCAATTAACTTTGGCGTAGGTGGCGCAACGGAGTTTCTTCAGGAAACGCTGGGGATTGGTGTCGATGGTTCGTTTGGACCAGCTACTAGAAATGCTTTGTCACGGGCTAACACGATGGCTACGGCCAGGCGCTATTGTCAGGCAAGAATTGACTACCGTTATAAACGAGTTAGCCAAGATTCAAGTCAGCGGGTTTTCCTTCAGGGCTGGCTGAATCGGGACAATGATCTCCTCAGATACATCTCAAATATGGGGTAGACCACAGGTGGGGCGAACGGCTGTTTATTCTAAACCTAAGAATGGAGTTGAGCGAATTTACCTGCTGGGAAGTTCTTGGGCAAGTTTTATGCCATAGCTTACCAAGTTGGCAATCCCAGTGCTTTCACTGACGTTAAGGCAACCAGTGCGGTCTTAGTCCTGCCAGGGGTAAGGACTGTGCCTCAACTGAAGCGGGAGTGCCATCTGCTGTAAGCACAACGGGCAAAAACCAGAGTTTGCTAGAGGCGATCGCCTTTCCTTCCTGACTGCGAAGCACTCCTGACCCGTTTCCCTCCTCGGTTTCAGCTACAACCTGGTCAAATAGAATGCCCAAGCCATCCGGCGAAAGGCTCATTTGAATGTCGCGCTGAATTGGCAGTAGCAATAAATTGGTTCGCTCTTTAGTTTTCAGGTCTACGACAATTAAGTAGGGTTGCTCCAGGTAAGCCTCAGTCGGCAGTAGCTCTGTCATCAGACAGTAGAGAACTTGCTGCGTGGAGTCAAATTCGGCTGAAAGAATTGAGCCATCTGTGCGAAATAGCTCTTGCTCGGTGCCCTGATTTGTCACCAGGAAGAGCGATCGCGTTGGGTTTTGCGGTTCCACATTAAACCGCACCATTGCAGCAGCGGTGCCGTCTCTGCTAAAGCTCAGCACCATACCAAACTGGGGCAAAAAGTCGAGCGGGTCTGCTTGGTCGTCCAGCGGCAGAATAGCCATGCCCTGACCCTGGGCGATCGCCACCGAACTGCTGTCTGGCGCAATCAAGAAATCGCCTCCTGGCTCCGTTTCCAGCGGACGGGGTGCTGCATCAGGCTGCAAAATCCACAGTCCAAAGTCGGCTCCTGGGTTTTCGCGGCTAACGCGCTGCACAATCACGGTTTGACCGTCGGGAGAAAGGTCAAATTTGAGGTTCTGGTAATCCTGGCTATCTAGCAATTGTTGAACAACTCCAGCAGGCTGAGGTTCCGCCGGAGTTAAATTCTCGTTTTGCTGTTCTCCCAGGCTGGCTGGCGATCGCACTTGAATTCCAGTGGTAACAGTGTAGATCCGCTGGTCAAGGCTGCCTTGCTGCTGGGCAGTGCGATCGGTCGCCGAAAAGAGAACGCGATCGCCCTCTGGGTATGGCTCAAAGTCCATTACGACCAAATCTTCTGGTGTTAGCACCTGCTCTTGCTGCTGCGTCAGGTTATACAGCACCAGGCGGCCCTCCTGTTCACCCTCCACGCCCAGGTAGACGAAGGCGCGATCGCGGGTCTGAAATTGTCCTAGAAATGGTTCAATGGCAGTCTGCTCATCGTCTGGATTGCTAAAGCGATCGCGTGCGCCCTGGAGCCGCACCTCAAACTGGGTGCCATAGGGCGCAGGCTTTTCTAGCGTGTAGGCCATTCGCCGACCCGACCAGCTAAATTTTCCAGGTAGCGGTGGCTCCAGACGTAGATTTTCTTCTACACTGGCACGATCCATCGGGCGGCTAAAGGTAAGCAAAAAGGCAGTATCTTCTGCCCCAATGTGAGCATTTTGCCAGCTAAAGTCGCGTATGTGCGGGGCGGTGCGATCGCCCTTGAGGATGAGGAGGGCGATCGCCAAACCCAGCACCAATATCAGAATCAGTGCCGCTCGGTCAAGGGGTTGCAAAAGCTTAGGACGAGCCGTGAAATCAGTCATCTAAAGAAGGATTGTTTAACTTGAGCGAATTGCTTTAGGTTGAACTAGGAACGCTACCATAATCGTCGCTGACCAACATAGCAAGATGTCTGATTACTCCACTTTAACAGCGACATTGGTACAGGCAGTTGCAGCAGCCGAGGACGACCTGTATCTGATGAATGCAAACTGCCGTTCTCGATTTTTGCTTCACCCACACCCCACCCCCAAAGTATTTTTATTCTTTCATGGGTTTACGGCTGCGCCTGCTCAGTTTGTCCCCATTGGCAAAACTTTTTTTGAGGCCGGCCATAACGTTCTGATTCCACTGCTGCCGGGGCACGGCTTAGCCGGAGACTGGAACAGCGGCGCTCCACCACCGCTGCCGGAAGATCGGCAAATTTATCAGCAGTTTGGGCAGGACTGGCTAAGCTGGGTTCAGGATTTGGGGGAAGAAGTGGTTCTGGGCGGGCTGTCAGGGGGTGCAACCCTGGCGATCTGGCTGGCGCTAGAACATCCCGAACGGGTCGATCAAACCTTGCTGTTTGCTCCTTACCTCCGCAATAGTAACGTTGTGTTGGACTGGGTGATTCGCATTCTCAACATCTACTTCGAGTGGAAAAGCGAACCCGGAACGACTCACTTTGGCTATGACGGATTCCGAATGCCAGCCCTGCGTCTGTTTCTAGAAATGGGGCAGGAGGTCCTCGATCGCACCGAAAAGCAACCTTCTGCGCGATCGCTCATCGTCTCCAGCGGTAGCGATGCAGCCGTCAATAACAAAGACCTGCGATCGCTATTTGAATCAATTCGCAAACACCACCCAAAGTCCTGGTATCACTGCTTTGACAAAGAGCTGGACATTCCTCACACGATGATGACCGAGGCTGAGGGCAATGAATGTATAGACCTGCTGATTGCAGTTGCCAAAGCTTACGTTGAGAGCGATTTAACCTGGACTGAGGTAAAGGAAATTAGCGATCGCATTGCTCAAGGGCGATCGTTTGATGCTGCGGTTGCGGAACTTCATCTCAGTCAGAAGGTGTCACCTGATCTAATCACGCTGGTTACGCTCAAAGCTGACTGAACGTGGAAAAAGCTTTACCAAATCCTTAAGAAATTAGGGAGTCCAGGCGAGAAAAAATAAATAAAATGTAACGCAAGGGTTAGATAACCCAGTGGTTCAAAAAGGGGCAGTCTTCCAAGTCTGAAACAGTGTCTAAAACAGTTGACCTATATTGGCTAAGTCGGAAGATGATGTTAGTTAAATCTTATAAGTTCCGTCCTCGCACTCTGTTGCTAGTACTGGGTGTTTCTTTGCTAGCGGCAGGACTGAGCAGTTGTAGCCAAGCGGATGAGTCTGACTTTGAGCCAGTCACGCCACCGCCATTAGAAATTCCTCCAATTGAACCGTCTCCGGTGCCAGACAGCGAAACTGACGTAAATTCCCCTGCGCCTGATTTTTACAGTCCGCTTCCAACTGCACCTACGGACGAATCTGCCAACCCTTCTCTCGGAACCTTTGAGGTGACTCCAACCACTCCCATTCCGAGTGAAAGTCCAGCAACAATTCCATTTTCTACGGGTGAGCCTGTAATTCCGCCGCCAAGCAACGGTATTCAGGTTACACCTCAATCACCCATTCAGTCTGCTCCGGCTTTCTCGGCTCCTGCTGCTCCAGTTCCAGCCGTGCCAGGTGCCGTCCCTAACGTGACTCCTGCCATTCCCAATGCAGCACCGGGAGGGGCAGTCACGGGCAATCCCGGTATGTATGTGCCCCCGCCTGCTTCTACTTTCTGAAGTTAGGGTTGGCACTAGTCATGCCACACTTGCACACGCAACCGCTAATCTATAGAAACGGGATAAAAACGGGCTTCGCTAAGCTGGTCATGAGGCTAATGAAGACCGGGATTTATCGATAACAGATTGCTCTCGAATAACAGAACCAGCAATGGGAGTATGTCAATCTGTTGCGTATTCTAATGACATATAGGTTGAGCAACGGTGAGCTATGACTTTTTGTGAATATAAACCCGGTTTAGAGGGAATTCCTGCCACTCAATCGAGTATCAGCTACGTCGATGGGCAGAAAGGCATTTTGGAATACCGGGGCATCAACATTGAAGAATTGGCAAAGTCGAGTAATTTTCTAGAGACTTCGTATCTATTAATCTGGGGCGGGTTGCCCACAAAGGACGAGTTGTTAGACTTTGAGCATGAAATCCGCTATCATCGGCGGCTCAAGTATCGCATTCGTGACATGATGAAATGCTTTCCTGAAAGCGGTCATCCAATGGATGCGCTGCAAGCTTGCGCCGCAGCATTAGGGCTATTTTACTCGCGTCGTGCTTTAGACGATCCGGCTTATATTCGGGCAGCGGTGGTGCGGCTGCTGGCCAAGATTCCCACGATGGTAGCTGCCTTCCAACTGATGCGAAAGGGAAACGACCCGGTGCAGCCCTGTGATGACCTGGACTATTCTGCCAACTTTCTGTATATGCTCAACGAGCGTGAACCGGATGAGTTGGCGGCACATATTTTTGATGTGTGTCTAACGCTTCACGCTGAACATACGATCAACGCTTCGACCTTCTCGGCAATGGTGACGGCTTCGACACTAACTGACCCCTACGCGGTCGTTGCCTCAGCAGTAGGAACGCTAGCTGGGCCGCTGCATGGCGGTGCTAACGAAGAAGTGATCACGATGCTGGAAGAAATTGGCTCGGTAGAAAACGTGCGTTCTTATCTAGATGACTGTTTGCAGCGTAAAGCTAAAATTATGGGCTTTGGGCATCGGGTTTACAAGGTTAAAGACCCCCGTGCAATCATTTTGCAAGACCTGGCAGAGCAACTGTTTGAGAAGTTTGGGCGAGATGATTACTATGACATTGCGGTTGAGCTAGAACACGCCGTTGAGGAAAGGCTGGGACACAAGGGAATTTATCCCAATGTGGACTTTTATTCAGGTTTGGTGTATCGCAAGCTGGGCATTCCGACTGATTTGTTTACGCCTGTGTTTGCGATCGCCCGTGTCGCAGGTTGGCTAGCCCACTGGAAAGAGCAGCTAGCCGAAAACCGTATATTCCGCCCTACACAAATTTATACTGGCACTCGAAATGCGTCTTACATCCCGATTGAGCAACGTCAATCGACCCACGACCGCGCCTTTCTAGCCGCTCTAATTGCAGAGTAACGTTCCGTGATGTCACCCTTGGTGGGTCACGCCCCTCTTGTGAATTTTATAGAGGGTTGCAAGAATGCCTTCAGTGACGATTTTCAGGAACTCCAGCCCTCAGGCACCCCAGTTTGAGGGTTTTTATTATTTTAAACTCCGCTTCACTTTTTCTCCGTATGAGTGTAAGTGAGGATAAGTGCAAGTGAGGGGTGAAGTCCCCCACTGTGATGTAGCGTATTTGTCGAACTGACGTTAATTAACAGACTGGCTTGCCATTTCCATCAAAACATTCTGCGAACTTTGTTCTCCGCTTCCTGAGGTGGGTCGCCGCTGAATGTAGTGACTGTCGGGCTGCAATTCCCAGGCGTGGCGGTTGTCGGCCAGCATGATTCCTAGAATTTCTTGCAAATCTTTGGAAAGGTCGGGGTCTTCAACGGGAGTAACCGCTTCCACTCGTCGATCTAGATTTCGTGGCATCCAATCGGCGCTGCCAATAAACACTTCCTCGTTGCCCCGGTTGTGAAAGTAGAAGATGCGCGAGTGTTCTAGAAAACGACCGACGATGCTGATGACGCGAATGTTTTCACTTACGCCTTTCACGCCTGGACGCAAGCAGCAAATTCCTCTGATAATCAGGTCAATTTTCACGCCTGCCTGGGATGCTTCGTACAGCGCCAAAATGAGTGGCAGATCAACCAGCGCATTCATTTTGGCGACAATGCGACCTTGATCACCATTTTGGCGTGTTCGATTTCGCGATGGATCAGCATGAGGAAGCGATCGCGCAAATTCACAGGTGCAACCAAGAGTTTTCGGTAAGACTGCTGCCGAGAGTAGCCCGTCAAATAGTTAAACAAATCGGTCAGGTCTGCTCCCAGATCTTCCCGACAGCTTAGTAGCCCCACATCTGTGTAAATTCGAGCCGTCTTGGGGTTGTAATTGCCTGTGCCAATGTGAACATAGCGACGAATTCGCTCTTCTTCATGTCGCACAACCAAAACAATCTTGGTATGGGTTTTTAGCCCTACTAGCCCATAGACAACATGAACGCCCGCCTTTTCTAGCTTTCGTGCCCAGTTAATATTATTTTCTTCGTCAAATCGAGCTTTAATCTCAACCAACACAGCAACCTGCTTACCATTTTCTGCTGCACTAATCAGCGCACTAACAATCGGCGAATCACCAGATGTGCGGTAGAGCGTCATTTTAATCGCCAACACATCCGGGTCATGGGCAGCCTGCGTGATAAACCGCTGAACCGTTGCCGGGAAGGAATAGTAAGGATGATGAACGAGCAAATCGCCGCGACGTAATACCGAGAAGAAGTCTTCTCCGTCTTCTATTTCCAGGGGGTTGTTATCGGCATCTGTTTCGCTAATTCGGCGCAATCGAGGCGGAACTACGGGCATCCAGGAGTCATCCTTCAGATTGGCAACAGATAGCTCCATGAAAGACATTAAATCTTTCAGGCCGAGCAGTCCCTCAATCTCATAGACATCCCTCTCAATCAAACCCATCTCGCGCATCAGCGTTTCTCTTACGGATTCAGGTGTGGAAGCCTGAATTTCCATTCTGACAACAGACCCTCCTAAGCGCCGCCGCCGCAGTTCTTGCTCGATCGCCTGAAGTAAATCTTCTGCGTCATCTTCTTCTACATCCAGATCGCTGTTTCGGGTAATGCGAAACGGATAATATTCTTGAATGTTCATTCCCGGAAAGAGAAACTCCAAGTTGTGGGCGATCGCCTGCTCCAGGGGAACACCCGTCCACACAGACGGACGACCCTTTTGATGTGCCCGCAAATCAGGTGGCAGGGGAATAAAACGGGGCAACACATTGGGCACTTTAACTCTGGCAAAGTGTTCTTCTTGTGTTTCTGAGTCTTTCACAACCACTGCCAAATTAAGACTGAGGTTAGAAATGTAGGGAAAGGGATGTCCTGGATCGACTGCCAACGGGGTCAAAACAGGAAAAATTTGCTCTTCAAAAAAGCGCTGCATATAGAGGCGCTGTTCCTGGTTTAAGTCCATGTAGTCCAGCAGATAGATGCCTTTTGCGGCAAGCTGAGGGCGCAATGCTTGCTCAAAGTGACGATGCTGCTGAGTCACCATAGGTCGGAGTCGCAGGCTAATCAGGTCAAGCTGCTCTTCGGGTGTGCATCCATCAGGGGGAAGCTTGCTGACGTGCGCTTCAACCTGTTCTTGAAGGGCAGCGACCCGCACCATGAAATATTCGTCTAGATTGCTGCCGAAGATTGCCATAAACTTGAGCCTTTCTAACAGCGGTGTTCTGGGGTCAAAGGCTTCGTGCAGCACGCGATTGTTGAACTCTAGCCAGCTCAACTCACGGTTGAAATAATATTGGGGGTCACTCAGGTCTATAGGTGAGGCAGTCTTTTTGAGTCTAGGCATAGCGTTTAACATCGGTCTATTGTGACAGATTACCATTCGTTCAAACTAGAATGGTCAGTCGTCAGCCAGACGTTAAAAGTCGATTAACTAATCCTAAATTGGTAAAGTACGCTATTTAGGAACGAGAATTAAATTAAGATC
>JAAUTN010000614.1 GCA_012031415.1 Leptolyngbyaceae cyanobacterium SM1_4_3
TTGATTTTCTAAGGTCGAAAGCCGACTACACTGTTGTTGAATTAAGTCCGAAATGTCACCCAACAAGGTGATGTTGTGTTCTAAAAAGAGAGTGATGCTGCCATTGAATACATCTCGAATGGTGGTCGCAACCATTTTCAGTGCCAGCGGGTTGTAGCGATAGCGATCGCACAACTGCTGTTTTTGCAACGCTGAGCCAGTTAACTCTGTTGCTTCGATCAATGCTGCGGCTGCTTCTGGAGAACCCTTGAGCAGCAAGCTTTGAACTGCTAATCCCCCTTCCCGTTGAGCGCACTGAGCACCTTTCTCCCGACCGTTTATGACCAAACAACTCTGGTGCCGAGTTTCAGCAACCAGTCGCAGTAGCTCACCATAGGCTTCATACCCCGGACGATAGTGTCCAGATTGGTTGCCAGAGTCTAATAGGGTGTCCGCATTGTCTAGAACAACTAAACAGCGATGATTCCGCAGGCACTGAAGGAAACTGCTGATGTCTGCTTTGATCTCCTGTTGTCCAGAAAGGAAGGGAACTAACTCTGTCAACAAGGTTTCTAAAGGCGGTGCATTGCGGAGCGATCGCCAAACGACATAGGTAAAGTGATCTTGCACCTGTTCTGCCAGTTTGACAGAAAGTGCCGTTTTGCCAACGCCACCAATACCCAAAACGCCGACCAGCCGACAATGGTCTTGCAGAATCCAGTCGCTGAGAGTCGTGAGTTCTACAGTGCGTCCATAGAAACGGGAAACATCGGGGGCTTCTCCCCAGTCCTGGGCGATCGCCTGAGCAGTTGGCGGTTCTGCTGTTCTCTCTGGCTGAATATAGTCTTGCTCCGTCAGGGTCAGATTGAGGGCGCGAAACAACTCTTCTAAGGTTTTGCGATCGACCGCCGTGCAACTTCGCAACCGACCCAGCGATCGGACACTGAGCCTTGTTAGATCGCTTAATTGCTCTAGAGTGTAAGCATATCCTCCGTTTTTGGCGATTGCTAATTGCTCTTGAGCCTCCTGGAGACGCTGCAAACCTTGGGATGAGAGAATTACACCTCGGCGTTTGCGTTGAGCTGTTTTAGTCATACCTGATAGACGGTCTTAAGATAATTTTTAGTAGTTTTAATCAACACTCGTCTCAAGTCATAGGCTTAAGGGTCTGTTGCATAGTTCCATACAGTCAATAAACTAAGTTGAGAGAAAATCTTCTGGTCCTCCAGTATGCAATTTTGGCTGCAATTCAGATATCCCCCGTCTGGGTGCTCTTTTCTCGTTTCAGGTCGTGGCATAAGTGTCCGATTTTCTGGATGGATGTTTTTCTAGAAAATCTAGAAGCTTTGTGCAGTGATGTTTCCAGAGCCTCAGATTTTCATAGTTTTGGAAAGAGCACTTAAGTGACCAACTTAAGTGGCAAACTGTCCTGGACGTTTTGTATCAGTCGAGACAAAGTGAATACATCAGATGCAGCGTTGGTTTTCACTGGAAAACTAAGCCCCCTTGCTGCTTGAGTGTTGCGATCGTTCCGATTGTGCGAGTTCGCATTCCGTTGTCAGTCACAGCACTGTATTAAGTGCAACTGTGTCGAATGCGATACCGTTCCGGGAGCACCTTGCGGTCGCCCTTTTTAATGCGACACCTCATTTCTGATTCCAAAGTTCTAGAGCGTTCTTAAGTCTGATTGGCAATCTCATTTGCAACGAGGGATGTTCCTAAAGTCTCGCGGCACTTGCGATCGCCCGACACCGTTCATACGCGTTCATCATTATTTTTGGAGAAATCAAGATGGCTATTCCTATTCGAGGTACAGACGATTCAAACTTACTCTATGGCACCAACGATGCAGATAGGATTGAGGGACTGCTAGGAAACGACACATTGTATGGTGGGTCAGGCGGCGATGACATCATCGTTGCTGGTCCAGTTAGTCCTGTCCTGGGTTACACTGACGACGATGTTGTGTTCGGCGACACCTTTGCCGGTGGAAATACGAACGACAAAATCTACGGGGGGTATGGAAACGATACCCTGCATGGCGACAGTTATGCAGAAGGCAGTGGCGGCGGCAACGATTTCCTCTATGGAGACTCAGGCAACGATACCCTGATTGGTGGGGATGGCAATGATTTCCTTGATGGAGGACTCCACACCGACACCCTATTTGGCGGCAACGGCAACGACACTCTAGTGGGGAGCAGTGGCAATGATAGTCTCAACGGTGGTAGTGGTTATGATGTTGCCGCTTACTACAGGTCGTTTACTACCTATAGCGCCACCTTTACGAGCAATGGGGCTGTTCAAATCACAGATCCCGATGGCACCGATCGATTGACAGGCATTGAGCGCATCAACTTCAGCGATGGCTTCTACAACGTTCACACCGGAGATAATAACAACAATGCGCTCACCGCTAATCCCAACGTCTGGTCGCTCCTATATGGGGGCAATGGTAACGACACGTTGACCGGGGGCAATGGTAACGATGTCCTTGCTGGCGGCAATGGCAACGATACGCTTGTCGGTGGCAGCGGGCAAGACTCAGCCACTTACTTCGGATCATTTACTAGCTATGGTGCTACTTTTACGAGCAATGGGGCTGTCCAAATCACGGGCAGCGAAGGCACTGACCTGCTCACGGGTATTGAGCGCATCAACTTTACCAATGGCTATTACAACGTTTACACCGGAGATGCAGGCAACAACGAACTCTCGGCTGACCGCAACGTCTGGTCGTTACTCTATGGGGGGGATGGCAGCGATCGGCTTATAGGCGGCAATGGCAACGACACCCTCTACGGTGGAAATGAGTATGACCAGCTCTATGGTGGAGCAGGCGACGACGTGATGCAGGGCGATGGTGGGAATGATTTGGTTTTGGGGCATGAGGGCAACGATCGGCTCGTGGGTGGCGATGGCAACGACACCCTGCTTGGAGGTAGTCTTTCCAGGACGGAGGGGACACAAAGAGATGTCCTCACGGGTGGAGCCGGATCTGACACGTTTGTGTTAGGTGACACGTCCAATAATGTAAACTACATTTTCTACACCAATGCTGGCAAGAATGACTATGCTCTGATCACCGATTGGGACCCAAAATCCTCTTCGTCTGACACCACCTTCGATCGGGTACAGTTGGCTGGCAATAGCAGCCAATACAAACTGCAATCCTCCAGCATTAGCGGCATTGGTGGCAGTGCCAAAGATACCGAAATTCTCTTCAAACTCAACAACAGTTGGGAACGAATTGGCATTATCCAGGACTCCACTCAATTTAGCCTCAGCCGTGATGCTGTGTTTGTTTAGAAAAACCGTAGGGTGGGCAGTGCTCACCCAAACTTGCTGTTTCCATGATTCAGCGCGTGTGAGCAGCATTCACCTGACGA
>JAAUTN010000615.1 GCA_012031415.1 Leptolyngbyaceae cyanobacterium SM1_4_3
TGTTGCCGCTTGTTCAATCCCGACTCGATTGCGGCAATGTTCGGTCAGGCGTGATCTGCGCTACGACGAACTCTGTCCCTATTAGCTGTGCAGCAATTTGTACAGCAATTTGTACAGCGATTTGTATCGCTAACGGCATACCGCAGAACTGCACATCGTACAGTTCCCTCAAGGCGATGAACGTTCTGCCTGAGAAACCTTGACTTAAGCTTGTTTTGATCGATCGCAACAGGGACATGGGTATAGAGCTAGTGACGCTTTACGAAAATTGAAATCATCTATAGAGTATGCATAGTGATTCTTTCAGTTGACGTTGGCAATAACTATTGCTAAAAAACACTGGAAAGTCCCAGGTTAATCAACTCTGAGCCAATCAAATAATTAGGAGACAAGGCATCAATTGCATTTAAGCGAACGGTAGAGTAACCCAATGAGTCAGTTGTGAATAGGGTCGAGTTGAGCGTTGAATCTGATATCTGTGAAGTGAGAGGGCTGCCCGTATCTCCAGTGTTTTGCACAATACCCTGATTAGCAACGGATACAGTTTGCTGACTGCTGTTTGTCAGTTCATCAGTGCCGACTGAAACCTCCCAGCCGGTTGAGAGTTCGGTGTCTACACTGCTAGTTACTGCCGCTGAATTAATCTCATGCCACCAGCCGCTTGATCTGCCGCTGCGGCTCCGCCGCCATTCATAAATCTGGCTTTGCTCCACCATGAAGGCCACATCCTGGCTGCGATCTTGGGTGAGCTGTTGCACCAGTGTTGGAGTTGCCTCTAGTTGCTCCACAAGTAACGTTCAGTCGATCCGCCAATGCCTGCTTCGCCTGCGCTTGAAGAGCATCCAGATTGACGCTGCCCGTGCCCAGATCCCAACCAATCACATCCAATGCTTGCTGATCAAGCCTAGTCACACTGCGTCTGGCTCCTAGGTTAATATCTGGCTCCATGATGCCTAAGATGCCGCCGCTCGACTTCCAATGGCTCGCTTGATAACCATCACCCCCTAAATTGCGATCTACACCTGTTGCAAAATCTGCATCCTTGGTTGTGCCGCCATTTTTTGAAAAGAAGGGGCTACCGCCGACAACCAAATCGAGTTTGCCTTCATTCGAGAAGCGCATCATGTCAAGACTGGTAGCGTTTTTTAGTCATCCCTCTTGGGTCTAGCTCAACAGCGCCATTGATGCCGTCATCATCGTCGTCATCGTCGTCATCATCGTCATCGTCGAATTCGGCAATTGGAGTAATCTGCCAACCGGAAGCATCGACACCGCTATAGAAGCCAAGCACATGCCCAATTTCATGCACTGCCACACTCAAAAAGTCAACGCTGTTGGCAGGAGGAGTACCGTTCAGATTATAGTTCCAGCTAAATCCTAGACTCGCTAACTGGTCATTCATCAAGATGTAGCCGTCGAGTCCGCTATCTTGCCCATCTCGCATTCCTAGCGCTTTAGCGTTGGCACGGCTCAGGTTAAGCGTATTGCTGTTCTGCGCCACCTTATTTGAAGTCAGGCCGTTGGGGCCAATCTCATTCACCCATGCCGTAAAAGAATCAGTATTACGGGGCATGGTTTGGAGAACGGTTTGATCGTCGGTTGATTTACCATCAGCAGCTAGACGCTCACGCCAAGTTGCGTAGGACTCATCCGCCTCAATGCCCATCAGTGCGCCACCGGCAACACCCGTCGGCAAAGTGCTGCTGGGTTCAATATGGATATTGACCGTTACATCATCAGTCAGGTAAGTAGACCACAAGCGACCTGCCGTTTCAAAGGCGATCACCTGTTCCAGCGTTGTACCTGAACCATAAGTGAATGCAAAATTCATGATTAAGACTCTTAAAATTTTTAGGTGAGTAAAATCATCTCAAGCAGCAATTCAATGAATGAAGAAATCAACGACCTCAATTTGAATCGTCTTATGCTCTAGGTAGAGTAGAAGGTAGAGCACTGAACAGGCTGCACCGAAATAAACCCTGCATCAACTTTGAATTGATCTCTGTAAACGGCTGTACAGACTTTGTTGCTATGTCGCAGAATAGTCTAACCTATCCATACGCACGAAAGGCAGAACATGAGAAAACTCTCATCAAGCCAAATGGTCTGTGATGGCGATTTTAAGCAAGTTCTGACTGAGTTTTGATCCCCTACTGCCTCAGCTTCATCTAAAACTAATTGTTGCTGAGACTACATTTGCCTTCTACACCACTTCAATGGCTCATCTCTTGAACTTACATTTCTGAACTTACATTTTTGATCATAGGTTTCTCATTAACTGTTCAGGCGAAAAAACTGAAAGTAATGAACTTCTCTATAAAACTTCATAGCGTTGAGCACCTTTCTCATGCATGAATTAGGATAGATTTGAAATGTTAAGTTTTTTTACAAAATTCGTTGATTGAGCAGGTGAAGGCGGAACCCCTAATAGGGAATATCAAGCAGGAGGGGAAGGCGGCAGTTGGTAAAGCGAGTGTAGCGGTGTTGTGGGCACCTATCATAGAAGCTGCTAGGTGCAGTTCAATTGAGTGACCCAAATATTCACAGTTTGCTGTCATCTTGAGGCAAATCTTGGCACAATAACCCATGACTTCAAAATGGCGGAGCAAGTTCAATGGTGGATAAACAGGAGGATAGTTGTGATTTAACTCAAACACCGTTAGAAGCGAGGCTGGCGAATCGGGTTAAGGAGATCCAGGCATTGGCATTTCACAGTTCCCAACGGCGGCAATTGCTGAATCAATTTGTGAACGAAATTCTCCAGTCAGGGAAGTTGGGGCATCCTCAGCAGTTTGCTTGGCCGCTTAATCTTTATGAAGATCTATATAATGAGGCGCTGCAAAAAACCCTGATTATTATTTGCCAAACGGTTGATCAATATAATCCAGAATATCCAGTTATGGCATGGGTGAACTTCCGGTTGAATCGTCAATTTATTGAAGTGGTCAAAGACTACCAGAAGCAAGGCATTACCCAAATGCCTGAAACAGGAAGTCAGTTCCCCATCAGGCTCCCTTCTCTGGAAGACTTGCCGCTGTTCTCTCCTGCCGGAGAGGCTGATCTACAACTTCAGCAATTTTTGCAGCAAGATCCAGAAGGGCTATTCAAGAAGCAGCGGTTGCGAGAGCACCCAGAAATCACGTTTCAGGTGTTAGCCATTGCTAAGTTTGTTGAAGGGGAAAGTCTTGGACAGAAGTTGCTACTAAGTGATGGGGATTTCCGCCCAAACCACCACCGGCTTTGCCAATGCCGATATAGTCCCCATGAATGCCGGCGCCAAATTGACCTTGATAACCTCCATGGTAATAGGCGGTTCCATGGGCTCCACCGCCGGCGGTATCAAAATTCTGCGTTTTTTGATCGTATT
>JAAUTN010000137.1 GCA_012031415.1 Leptolyngbyaceae cyanobacterium SM1_4_3
TAGTGAAGTATGCTCGCCAGAATTTGGAGTGCCTCTCTAGTGGGGCATTGATGCCGTCAAAGTGGGAGTTGAAGTTGACATCGCGGGCGGATTGCCAGGAATCGTCGTCGTCGGCTTGCCCGATATGGCAGTACAGGAAGCGAAGGAAAGGGTAAAAGCCGCACTCAAAAACGCAGGCTATGCCTTCCCGATGCGAAGGATTGTGATCAACTTAACCCCAGCCGATCTACGCAAGGAAGGCCCCAGTTTTGACTTACCTGTTAGCATCGGCATCTTGGCTGCTTCTGAGCAGGTCAGCGCTCAATTATTAGAAGACTATTTATTTCTAGGCGAGGTTTCTTTAGATGGAGGGCTTCGCTCTGTTGCAGGGGTGCTGGCGATCGCCGCCGCTGCTCAACGTATAGGCATCAAAGGCTTAGTCGTACCTGCCGACAATGCCCGTGAAGCTGCCGTAGTCAAAGGTCTAGCAGTTTATGGATTCAAGCATATTTCAGAAGTAGCAGACTTTTTGAACGAACCAGGACGCTACAACCCCTTACAGGTAGATGGACAGGCAGAATTGACGCGATCGCGCTTTCACGGCTTAGATCTAAAGGACGTAAAAGGACAAGCTCATGCTCGTCGTGCCCTAGAGATTGCCGCAGCGGGAGGGCACAACTTAATATTTGTCGGTCCACCCGGTAGCGGAAAAACCATGCTCGCCAGACGGCTACCCGGCATCTTGCCGCCACTCTCATTTAGCGAGGCACTAGAAGTTACCCAGATTCACTCGGTTGCAGGGTTATTGAAAGATAAGGGATCTTTGGTTAGCGATCGCCCCTTTCGCAGTCCACACCATTCCGCTTCCGGACCTTCGCTCGTTGGCGGCGGCAGTTTTCCCCGTCCTGGCGAAATCTCTCTATCACATAGGGGTATACTTTTTCTCGACGAGTTAACAGAATTTAAGAGAGACGTTCTAGAGTTCCTCCGCCAACCGCTTGAGGATGGTCACGTTACGATTTCGCGGACTCGCCAATCCGTCTCTTTCCCCGCTCAGTTTACTCTGGTTGCCAGCACTAATCCTTGCCCCTGTGGCTATTTTGGCGACACGATTCAGCCCTGCACTTGCAAGCCAAAAGCGAGAGAACAGTACTGGGCAAAACTTTCAGGGCCACTAATGGACAGAATTGATCTGCAAGTTGCTGTTAACCGTTTGAAGCCAGAAGAAATCACCCAGCAGCCAATGGGCGAAGATTCCGTTTCAGTACGGGAAAGGGTGCAGGTCGCACGCGATCGCGCCCGCACCCGATTTCAGGACGATACCCCTCGCTGCAATGCCGAGATGCAAAGCCGCCACTTGAGGCAATGGTGTCCGCTGGACAATGCAACTCGCAACCTGTTAGAAGGAGCAATTCGGAAACTCGGCTTATCTGCCAGGGCGACCGACCGCATCCTCAAAGTTGCTCGAACTATTGCAGATCTGGCGGGTGACGAAAATTTGCAGGCTCACCATGTCGCCGAAGCAGTTCAATACCGTACTATAGACCGGATGCAGTAGAGACGAGATGAACCGGGTCTCCACGATTCATCTCGTCCCCAAAACCATCACATCACTGTTGCCAAACAAATACCTTCGCCTCATATTCCGGCAGGTCAATCAGGATATTTTTATCACCTGCCTCAACGTCATAATCCCCCGTCCACTCGTGCCAAGTTCCGTTTTCTGGAAAATTTTCAATTCGATAACCTGCGTGATAGCTATCTGAAAAATTTGTCACCACCACTACTCTTGCCCCTTCATCATTCCAGCGAACATAAGCCATTACTTTGCTCTCCGGATCTTCATGGAAGAAGTTAATGTTTTCGGTGTAAAGCGCATGATTCTCCTTACGAAGAGAAATCAGTCCCTTATAGTACTCAAACAGTTCACGATTTAGGTCATTCTCCAATAAGGACCATTCAATTTTATTTTGCTCAATTGTTTTGGGCTTGTATTCCCCAAACTCTTCGCCCATCCAAATCATGGGAACACCCATTGCAGTCATTAGCATGACTGCGCCTAACTTTAACCGCTTAAAAGCTGCTTCGTCAAAAATATCGCGGTCTGCTAGTTCTACCATCAAGTGATTGTGATCATGATTGGTTAAGTAGTTGACCACATTTGTAACACCTAAAAAGCCCTGACGTTTAGCGTCTAATGCATCTTTGAGACGCTCTAGATCAAAAGTTTCTCCAGTAATATGCTCTAAAACACAGTGATAGAAACTTTCATGCCAGCAGCCGTCCATTGGGCCATCAACACCCGTAATATCTGCGGTTTCAGGAATATGCTCAGCAATGTTATAGAACGGTTTTGACCCCGCAGTTTGCTTCGTTTCTTGAACAATCCAATGCATAAAGTCGTAATTTGCAATCTGACGAGCCGCATCATAACGAATGCCGTCAATGTGATATTCCTCAATCCAAAAACGAACCACGTCACCGATAAAGCGACGAGCGGGATAGGTTTCTAGATTTTCATCATAATGCTCATAATTAAACTCCGGGCCCCAATTATTCTCTGGGTCGCGTGGTTCGTGATGATACCAATAATCATGGTCAATCTGAGTCAGTGGACTCTCTGCTTCAGAGTGGTTGAAAATACCATCCATGAAAATACGAATGCCGTGAGCATGGCATTCGTCAATCAAATTCTTTAGCTCAGCAGTAGAACCATAGCTAGATTCTGTTGCAAAAAAATAGCGAGGATTGTAACCCCAGCTATAGTCTCCCGGATATTCCTTAACGGGCATGAGTTCGATCGCATTGACACCTAGTTCACACAGATAATCAAGCTTCTCAATTACGTGCTTGTATTTTCCACGAGCATAGGGATCGTCCTCGCCGCCCGAAAAGTCGCCTACGTGCATTTCATAGATAACTAATTCATGATCGGCTGGTAAAGGTTTATCATCGTGCTTCCAGACATAAGCATCGACGATTTTTTCGCCATCTTTAACAGTTAAAACACAATTTTGAGTGGGGTTATCAACGTCAGTTGTATAGGGGTCATTTACATCTATCCACTGGTTAGGTTCGAAAAACCAACTTTTGGACTGTACTCGAAATTTATATTGATAAGTACCATCTTCTAACTCGACTTTGGCACGAAAAAATCCTTCTTTATCTTTTGCATGGGCAGATCTTCCCAGTTGGAAAAGGACCCAATTAATGCTGCTGCATTGTTATAGGGTGCAAATAAACTAAATTCGACTTGGCTAGCCATAGAATTCCTTTAGGAAGAAGTTTAAATGTATTTTCCAGAGTTTGGATGAATCTAAACATCTTTCTTAGGAGATAAACTTTTATGTCAGATTCTTGTTTCTGCTTTTAGGAAGATAAAAACAGTTGGAGAGTCTGATAGCTCTCTTGATTTTGGCAATCAATCAAATCATTCTGCAATTGTGCAATCGCGCATATAGCTGAGCAGCCAGTTTGCTATCGTGGCACGTCTCGTCAACCGAGGAACTAACTCTCCCACCTTATAGCCCTCAAAACCAAGTTGCTCCTTCAAAAGCTGCTTGTTGTGTTTTGGAACAGAGCGTGTCAGCCTCACCGTAGCAGGGCGGCTTTCGATGAAATCTGGCGGCTCTGGATAGTCCTCCAACCATTCAGGAGAAACTTGTGCAGTATTCCACTGGCTTGTCACAGCATCATACCGATAGCCCAGATAGTGCCACACTAGTTGATTCACCGTTATGTCATCCAGCCTGTCGTTTAAGATTGCCCAAACCGTATTTGCATTGAGAGGCGGCAGGTCAAGCATAGTAAGAACCTTTTTCAAAAGCTCAGATACTTTAAGAGGCTACGCCACTGGGACGCAACCTCTTAACAATGAAACTATACTAAGCTAGCGAAAAATAATTGCTACAGTTGATCTAGCTGAGTTTTTAGAGCCTCTAGCTCATCGTCTACTGCTTTGTCTTGAGGAGTTTGAGTTGTAGGTTCAGAGGGGGGGAGTTGCGCTTGATTTGCTGGAGTCGCAGAGCCTAGAAGTTGAGCTTTCATTGCGGCTAATTCATCATCCACATCGCTGCCTGACTCTAGAGCGGCAAATTGGCTCTCCAGGTCTGCCCCTGCCAGTTCCGATGCGGCTTGTGAACGAGCCTCCATTTGCAGCACTTTTTCCTCCATTCGCTCAAACGCGCCCATCGCACTGCTGGTATTGAGCGAACTCATCGTCCCCTGGAGTTGCTCGTTGGCTTTAGCAGCACTGGCTCTCGCCTTAAGCATATCTTTTTTAGTCTTTGCCTCAGAAATTTTACCTTCTAATGCAATCAGATTACGCTTCAGGGTATCTACCGTAGCGGATTGCTGGTCAAGCTGCGTTTTTAGCGCCCCAGCCGTCTCAGTCTGCACTTTCTTGCGGCTTAAAGCTTCCCGTGCCAGATTTTCGTCCCCTTTTTGCAAAGCTAGCTGTGCCCGCTGCTGCCAATTATTTGCTTCTGACTGCGCCTGGTTATATTGCTGCTGCATCCGTTTCTGACTGGCGATCGCCCCTGCAACAGCCTGACGCAACTGCACCAGGTCTTCCTGCATATCAATAATCGCCTGCTCCAGAATTTTTTCTGGATCTTCAGCGGCACTGACAGCGGCGTTAAGATTAGACCGGACAACCCGACTAACGCGGTCAAATAACCCCATGACTCTATCTTTCCTTCTGGAATTTACAAAGTAAGTAGAAACAGGCTAACTAATTTGAACTGCCATGTCTCCATTCTATATAGCAATTCCATCCAACAATCTAATTGCATTTATTGAAACAGCAAATGGGGTAGGACGGAGATCAATGCCTCTGCCCCACCCCTCCTGTTAATTCGGTTTAGCTAAACTATGGCAAACCACTACAGTCCCCAAAGTTCGACACCGTTGCCTTCTCCTTCATCAATTACATCGTCCCCGTTTACATCAAAGCTGTTATCAGCCCGGAAGAACAATCTGCCGCTAATATTAGTCAACTCTTGCGGATTTGAACCGATATCACCAGGAATAATGTCAGAAACAAGCTCTGCTTGTGGGTTAGAGTCAGCAGGGTTGTACCGCCATAATTCATTACCACTCTCGCCATCGTTAGCTGTGAAATAAAGCACTCCGTTCACATCAACCAAGTTTTCGGGGTTGACCTCATCAAAATCAATATTAGTTCTTGCTCCAGTTCCTGCGGCAGTACCATTTGTACTCCAAATCTGGCGACCACTAGCCCCATCAGTAGCAGAGAAGAAGAGAGTTCCATTGACATTAATCAGGTTAGAGGGGTTGGCTCCACCGTTAACGCTTGTCAGTTGACTGAGTACATCGGCATTTGCCGTATCAATGCGCCATAGCTGGTTTCTGGAGTTACCATCAAATGCTGTGAAATAGAGATTGCTGCCAACAGTAGTCAGGTTTGCAGCACCCGAATCTAACGAACCCGGGCGAATCTCTGTAACTCTGAATGGATTGCCACCAGCATCAATCTTCCAAATTTCTAGACCATTTGCATCTGTAACCGCCGTAAAGTAAAGCCCTGTGTCATTTACAATGGTCAAATTCTCAGGAAAGGCATTAGACCCACCTGGTGCAATGTCGAGGCGCTGAGGAGTTGTACCCCCAGGGGCAAGACGATATAGCTCTCTGCCATTCACACCATCGTTAGCCGTGAAGAAGAGTGTGCCATTAACGTTAGTCAAACTCTCCGGCAAAGAGCCTATTAACCCCGCTCCTAGTTCTGCAACTTGGACGGTTCCAGCAGCAGTGCCATCGCTCTGCCATAGTTCAAAGTTGTTACCCTGACTGGAGGCTACAAAATAGAGCGTGTCACCGACAGCCGTCAGCGCTCTCGGTGAGGAAGAACCTCCTACTACGGTATTGATGTCTTTGACTAATACGGTTCCGGCGGCAGTGCCATCACTCTTCCACAACTCGGTACCATTCACTCCATCGTTGGCTGCGAAATAGAGGGTGCCATTGATATCGGTGAGTTCAGAGATTTCAGTTGATGTTGCTCCTTGCCTAATTGCTCTTACTTTTGATGTAGCTTGCACAGTGCCAAGCCTTGTCGAGATAGCTCCTTCGCTCTTCCATAAAGCGTATCCTTCTCCATCATTTGCGATGAAATAAAGGGAGCCACTCACATTAGTAAATTCACGAGGATCAGAGCTGCCGGACCCAGCAAGAATATCCCTGGTGATAGTGGGAACTGTTCCGCCTGGAGCCGTGTAGATGCTGAGATCGTAGAAACTGGCTTGCCCCTCTACCCCTGGTCTAGCCATGATGTAGTAAGTTCCATCTAGGAAAGTCCCTCCAATTGCTTCGGGGGAAGAGCCTGTTCTAGCAGAAATGGAGATGACTTCAGCATCGCCCTGGTCTAGTATGCCGCTGCCGTTCGTGTCGTCAATACGTCCATTGTTGTTGGTATCTTGTAGCAGCAGCAAATCGGCAGTGCCGTTAGGCAAGTTTGTAAGTCTGACACTGAGGAAGGTACGACCAGTTGCTGCTGTGTTCAAGTCTACTTTGTAGAGGTCAATGCGGTCAGCAGAGTTAATGAACTCAGGGGCACCATCAGCACCAGTCAACGTAAATGGAGCGCGAATGTTTGTACCACTTAGGTTGAGTGGGCGGGCGGTCTGAATTGTGTTTGGCGCTCTATCACCTGGCAGACCTGATACTGTCAGGTTGTAGGTTGAATTACCTGTATTGCCAAACCGACTTACCCGAATCAGATAGTCACCCGCCGCCAATCGCTGGTTACTGATGCTTTCTGCAATGCCTGGACCGCCTTGAATAGATGCAACTACAAGATTTTGAGGAGTAAGGGGAGCAATTGAGCCATCATTTCGGTAGATCTGTACATCGGCATTTAAGGTTGCATTGAAGCCATCTAGCCGCAAATTGAAATCGCTGGGTGTTTGTACTTTGAAGCCATAAAGGTCTATGTTATCGCCGTCACCGAGAGCATCTCCGTAAGTTTGACTGTCAAAAGTAAGGTTGATATTACGTGCTTTTTCAACGGTTGCCCCAGCTTCTGGACCAGAAGAGATGCCCAACGTATATCCAGTACTTACGCCAGTTTTAGGAACAACTTGCAGGAAATAAGTGACGGGTCTGCTGGGGTCATTGACAGGGTTGCCATTAGTGAGTGGACCATTTAGAGCACGAGCAATAACTTCGTTGGCATTGCCCGCAGTAACAGATTGCTGAAGTATGGTGCCTGCGCTATCTCTCAAGTACAGGTCGGCATCGCCCCGCAGACCTCTTATAGAAACGTTGACGGTTCTGCGATCGCTCAGGGCAAAACTGTAGTAGTCGTTTGGGTCTGAGACTCCAACAAAATCTGCATAGTCAACGCGATTGACAGCTTCAGTAATATTTCCTAGAGCGCGTGCCCGGGTTTGAGTGTTTCCGGCTCTATCGTCGAAGGCGGATAGGGTTAGAGCGTATCGAGTTGTGGTTGTTGCTTCAGGAGTGAAAACTCTGAGATAATAAGTGCCTGGGTCAAGGGTACGATTAATGTTTTCTTCACGAGTAAGAGGTTGCCTGGAAGTGGGGCGAATTATCCCTCCCCTACTGCCATAGAGCGCGAGGTCAGCATTGCCTGTTAAGCCAAAGACTCTAGCGCTAAAGCTTTTACGGGTTGCAATATCGACGCGGTAGTAGTCGTTGCGATCTGTAGGAGTCAGAGAATCTGAGTATCTGGCGAAGCCTCTACTGAAAGCAACTCGCTTTGCAGCTTGTAAGGTATTCCCTGCATCTACCATAGCTTTATTCTCACAAGAGTTTACATATCTGTTAGGTTTCCCCAGTACAGATGAAAAACAGTCACCTATTGCTTAAATTTATTTATGCTTCACGAACTGCTGTAATGACCGTATTTGTACAAGGAATTAGTGTAAGTTTAGGTGCTTGAAGTTGACCGCGACTATTTCAATTTCATTGTTGTGCAAAGGAAATTGGGGCAATTTTACAGAGATGGATCTTTTGATGGCGATCGCCTTTTTAAAGAAGTCTGACCCAATTCTGGCAAAGCTAATTCAGCAGGTTGGCCCCTGTAGCTTGGAACCGCCTCAGCCCGAAGCAGACCTGTTATTTTCTCTCTCAAAGACAATTTTGCATCAGCAGCTTTCTACCAAAGTTGCCAATGTAATTCACGGCAGGTTCCTTCAGCTTTATCCTGAGAGATTGCCTACAGCAATAGACATTCTCAATACACCCGATGAAACTTTGCGCGGGGTTGGCATTTCGCGTCCTAAGGTTGTTTACCTCAAAGATTTAGCGCAGAAAGTGCTGGATGGTTTGCCTGCGATGGCGGAGTTGGCAGAGATGGAAGATGAAGCAATTATTCAAACGCTGATTCAGGTGAAGGGCATCGGGCGGTGGAGCGCTCAAATGTTGTTGATCTTTCGATTGGGGCGACTTGACATTTTACCCGTAGACGATTTGGGAGTCAGGGCTGGAATTCGGAAGCTCTATCAGCTTGATGAGTTGCCTAGCAAAAAGGCGGTAGAGTTGATTGGGCAAAAGTGGAAGCCTTACGGGGCGATCGCTTCCTGGTACTTATGGCGCAGCCTGGATATGAAAGGCATTGAGGTTTAGCCATTGAGATGAACAGTCATGGCTAGTCAATCGCCTCGCTGCCATGCTTGCGCCGTTGGCGAGTTTGAATTTTGCTCGATCAGCGCAGCCTCAAAAGCAGACTGAGCATCTGGGGATAAAGAAAATTTGAGCAAAGATAAGACCCCGTTTCGGACGGATTGGGGCTGTTCGTCTAGCACAGAGATGAGCAATTCCGGGTTAGTTTGCGCCCATTCTGTAATTGCACCGAGGGCTAATTCGGTGCCTGCGCCGTCTGCCTGGAACGCATATCGAATTAGCGTATCAGCAGCGAGGCGATCGCCTCCAATGGCTTGCTCTTTTAACGTATTAACGTTGTTAGTGAGCGTTTGAATTGCGGCTGTATCACCACAAGAAACGGTTGTTGCACCTAAAAAAACCCATCCTGCTGCTGGAGAACTAATTTGTAGCCAGCCATTTTGGTAGCCTGTCACTACCACTTCTGTATTGTTTGGCAGTTCATCTAATATTTCACTGGACTGTTCTTCAGGATTAGAAAAAACGTTAGTGATAGGAGCAGCAGGGTCACTAATTAGAGTGACGCATCCTGTAGGTTCAGCCGCGTTAGTTGCATTTTCAGTGGCGGTTGGCTCAGCTTGGTCTAGACTGCGGTTGTCTGCTCTGCAATTTGAGAGGAATAGGGCGATCGCAGCCCCAAACATCAGTAGAGCAACAGTCTTGAGAATATGACGGATGTTGCTTTGCATGATTTCTAAAGCTGAACTTTAAGCTAATGTAACCTACGCTGAAATTGCTTTTTCAAATGCAAATTTAGAATTGCTATACAGCGCTCATCGACTTCAGCTTCATTTTTTAGTTGTCCAGATGAAAGGGGTTAGTTGATTCAGAGGAACGGGATTCGGTATGAGTGAATCCTCCGTTAGCTTCTTTTCCATCTTCATCGTCGTTTAGCCCTTCCGCCAATTCACCCGCAAGGCGCAAATCGCTCTTAAACACCAGCGACTGTTGGGGTACACCAATTGCGATTCCGGCTTCATCTAGGGCTAGCTTGAGGCGACGGCGATACTCACGTGCGACATCCCACTGTTTCAAGGGCTGAGTTTTGATCCAGAGTCGAATCATCGCACCGATGTGATCGAGCTTGTCTACTCCCAAAAGTAATGGAGATTCTAGAATTAGAGAGCGCCAGTGGCGATCGTGACTCATTGTTTGAGCTACGTCATCAATCACTTTAAGTGCTTGATCTAAGTTTGCGTTATTGGCGATCGTTATAGTCAAGTCAACCCGCGACCATTCTTTGGAGAGGTTTTGCACAATTCTAATTTCGCTGTTTGGAATTGTGATCAAACGCCCTTCCTCATTTCGCAGTTGAGTAATGCGAAGGTTCATGTTTTCCACTAATCCAGCGACATCTCCAACGATGATCACATCTCCAACTCCGTACTGATCCTCAAATAGGATGAGAAAGCCGTTGATGATGTCCTTGATCAAACTTTGTGAGGCGAAGGAGATTCCTAAACCAATGATTCCGGCACCAGCCAGCAGGGGAGCAACTTCGATGCCTACTACCGCAAGGGAAGTAATAATTCCAGAACCGACTAGAAGTACTGCAATGATACTTTTGGCAACGCGAGAAAAAGTTGAAAACCGAAGTGCTAATCGCTGGGAGGCTTCTGCCCCGAAGCTGGTGCCGCTTTGCAGAACCAGGAAAAAGCGATCGATTAGAACATCACTGGCGCGAATGGCAACATAAGTGCCAAACAAGGTGAGTATGATGTAAAGCGGAAATTTGATCCAATTCCAGTCAAGGATGAGGGGCTGAACCCAACGAGTATACGGAAATAGCCCCAGTATTATTAATGTTCCGCCACCCCAAATGAGAGTTTGACCGAGTTGCAATAGTCGTCGCTGAATTTCGTTGAGGTTGTGCTGTTGGCGGTTGTGCATTTGCCGCTGCAACAGGGCAGTTGTCATCTCAGTTGGGTTAGCAGTATCGGCAGCAGCAGACATTTCTTGGGCATCTGCGTCGCGCCGTGCTGCGATGAAGCGATGTTTTTGCTTAGCTCGCTGTTGAAAAATGCTGAGCGCAAAGCTGAGTGCAATCATCACCAGTAAGATGCCGCTGGCGATTGTGACTTGCTGTCGTAGAGAGTCTGTCCGACGTTCTTGTTCAGCCCTGAGCAGGGCTTCTTCAATTCTTTCGGTTAGCTCGTTTGTCCAGGTTTCTAAGTTATCGACTCCGTTTGCCTGAGCGTCTAAAGCATTCACCGTCAGCAGATAATCTTCGGCTGTCTCGTTTTCGCCTAGGCCATAGCTGGCATTGATTACGAATACGTCTTCAGCTTCTATGTACTCTGAGGTAAGTTGCAGCGTAGCTGGGTTGAAGTTAGCGTTGACGATTTGTCTGAGTTGAGTTTCAATGCTGTTGACCCGTGCATCAAGAGCGCTAGAACCGGTTTCGGAACCGTTGGAGTCGTCTATCTCTAGAGCAGCAACCACAAATAGTTGGTTTCCGTCCAGGTAAACCGATTCTGTAGCTACTCCTGCGGTTTCAGAGGGAAGTAAGTCTCTAAAGTCTGGAAGTTCCAGGTTCAAGCTGGGAGCAGTCAGGGATGGATCGTCTGTCTGCGTCTCGGCGGGTGGTGTCTCTGGAGTCTGAGCGTGGGTGGTTGGGGCGATCGCCCAGATCAGCACACTTGTAACGACACTTACTCCAAACCAGATTGCAGCACGAGTCCACCGTCCTGCTCGATACTTAGTCTTCCTGGGTTGATAGGTTACAAAAGTCATTACTTATAAAGTTGAGACACGACAAAACACAACAAAGCTGTGAATTCTGACAAGATTGTGTCGAACTGATGACATATTTCTGCTTAATATTAGTCCAAAGTTTTTGCCTCCGTAGGGGGGCGAGCAGCCGTTCGCCCCTACTAATTCCTAGTAGAAGTACGGTAATTTCTTTTCTAGAAGCCACTTCAGCAGTAATGCCCCTAAATCAGCCACTCAGAAGCGCTTCGACAAATTCATAACTGGAAAAGGGGCGTAAATCTTCGATGCCTTCGCCGGCCCCAATGAAGCGAATGGGTAGCCCAAGCTGCTGCACCACGGCTAGAGCGATTCCGCCTTTGGCAGTGCCGTCTAGCTTGGTGAGAACGACACCGCTAAGCTGAGCGGCTTCTGAGAATACTTCTGCCTGACGCAGCCCGTTTTGCCCCAGGGTAGCATCCAGGACGAGCAGCGATTCGATTTTGGCGTTGGGTGCTTTTTTGTCGATGATGCGGCGAACTTTGCTCAGCTCGTCCATCAGGTTTTTCTTGTTTTGCAGGCGGCCTGCGGTGTCGATTAGCAGCAGTTCGGTGTTGCGAGACTGGGCAGCGGCGATCGCATCAAACACAACGGCTGCGGGATCGGTGTTCTTACCGGGATTAGCAATCACCTCTACATTGCTGCGATCGCCCCATACTTTGACCTGCTGCACGGCCGCCGCCCGGAAGGTATCGGCAGCAGCAATCAGGCAGTTATAGCCCGATTTTTGGGCAATGTGGGCGATTTTGCCAATTGTCGTCGTCTTTCCAGCACCATTCACCCCAGCAATTAACCAGATGTTCAGCGTTTCCTTTTCGGGGGCGAAGGTGGGGGAATAGGACTTGCCTAGTGGGTTATCGAGCATATTCCGCAGAATTTGCTTGAGGTAGGCGATCGCCTCTGCCGGGGGCAGTGCCTCTTGGCGCAGTTTGGTTTGCAGCGACTCAATAATATAGTCAGCCGCCACAACTCCCACATCTGCCTGAAGCAGCAGCGACTCAATTTCCATCACCGCGTCCTGGTTAAGCGGTCCCTGCCCCACAATTGCCCGCAATTGGTTGACCAAGTTGCGACGGGTTTTGTCGAGTCCCTGCCGCAAGCGCTTTAACCAGGTAATTTCCTCAACCGAAATTTGCTCAGGGCGGCGACCCTGAGACGCTAGCACTTCGGCTGACCAAAGGAAATTTTCGTCAAATTCCACTCCAGGAATGCCGGAAGCAGCGGTTTCCATGTCTGGAGTAGCCGTTGTTGCGGCCACAGGCTCCGGTTCCTCAATTGCCGCAGCCTTGAGGCGCTCCAAGCGTTCTCGCCGTTCCGCTTCCGCCTGTGCCCAAAAAGGCAGAGCAGTTTCGCCGCTAGAAGGAGTTGCGGCAATACTTTCAGCAACACTCTCTGGGGAAGAAGTCGCAGCAGGGTCAGAAACGGTTTCAGCAACAAGTTCTGAAGCAGTCTCAGGAGCGGTCTCTGAAGTGAGTTCAGAAGTCAGTTCAGCAGCGCTTTCAGGAGCAGATTCAGCCATCGGCGCTGTTTCGTCCGTTTGCAATTCGACAGCAGGTGCAATTGGCTCTACTGGTGATTCTGCTACGTCAGGTGCATCAGCGGTTTGGGATACTTCTGGGGCAGATTCGCTAGCTTGAGACGTTTCAGTAACGGTTGGCTGCGAAGCGCCTGCACTTGCCTGCTGGCGCTTCTGAATGTTTTGGTAGGCTGCTTTTGCCCAGTTAAGGTAGTCTGCTGCCGCATCTGAAGTTGCATCCGCCGCCGCGGTTTCTGCTGATTCGGTCTGTGGCTCAGGCGAAGTTTCTGCTGGCTCAGTCTGAGCATCGACACGATCGTTATATTGCCGATTAAACCAATTGAAAGACGACATAACACCTCACGAGACCTGAACACCTTACCCACTGAACTCTCTGTGTGAATGGTAGCGCGGCTTTATACGCCACTATTCACAAGTCAAAAAGTGCCTACTGCTTTAACTGTAGGGAAAAATGGCTCAGGCTGTCGCTTCTTGCCAAGATTCTGTCGGGATCAATTGTCAACGCCGAGCAGCCGCTTGAGTTGGTCAAAATTTTCAGCGCCAAAAGAGATTTTGATCTCTAGCTGCTGAAGGTCATCGGTAAGGGTGAGAATTTGATCTTTACCGCTTGTGCTACGTTCGATTTGGGGGTTTGTCAGGATGAGCGATCGGTAGACCTGCTCCGGAATGCCGACCTGAATCACGACTTCTTGTTGCGATCGCGGAAAAATATAAAGCCGCTGATGTAAATGGTCGAGTGCCAGTTTATGAGGGGTAGTGTTGCGCTCATCCGTAGAGCCAGATTTGCGCCAGTAGAGCGTGATCCCGCGTGTTTCAGCCGTTTCAAAGAGAATCGTTTCATCAAACCGCTGGGGTTCCCAGTTCAACACGCTCAAATCGCCATTGGGAGGAATCAGGCGTTGTCGCCAGATGACTTCCTGCCCACTCAACTCAGCCCACCAGCGACTAATCCTGGCAAAATGGCTGGCATTGTCGGGATTGCTGCTGCCGAGTTGCCAAAACGTTTCAGTTTGCATGACGGGTTTCAGGACAAGGATTGTTGCGCTAGATGGATTTGCCGTTCGTTTATCACCCGGATTATGTTGTGCCTCTACCCCCCGAACATCGGTTTCCGATGGAGAAGTTTAGGCGGCTTTATGAGAGCTTACTGGCAGATGGAGTTGCTTCTGCATCCCAATTCCATCAGCCCGAAGCGCCTCCCCAGGAATGGCTTGAACTGGTGCATACGCCGGAATACATTCGAGATTACTGTGAGGGAACGCTAGATGCCAAGTCTCAGCGGCGAATTGGCTTGCCCTGGAGTCCGGCGCTGGTGCGACGTACCTGCATTGCGGTGGGTGGCACGATTTTGACGGCAAGGTTAGCACTAGAACATGGGCTGGCCTGCAATACGGCAGGTGGAACGCATCACGCTTTTCCTGGCTATGGGTCGGGGTTTTGCATTTTTAATGATTTGGCGATCGCCACTCGCGTCATCCAGCAGCAAGGGTTAGCTCAAAAAATCCTGATTGTAGACTTAGACGTACATCAGGGAGACGGCACCGCATTCATTTTTCAGGATGATCCGACTGTTTTTACCTTCTCCATGCACTGTGAGGTGAATTTTCCTGGCACCAAGCAAACCAGTGACCTGGATGTAGCGCTGCCCGCTGGCATGGAAGATGAGGACTATTTGCAAACTTTAGCGAAGTATCTGCCTGATTTGCTGTCGGAGTTTCGCCCTGATTTGGTGCTGTACGACGCGGGGGTTGATCCCCATTTGGGCGATCGCCTGGGCAAGCTAGCACTCAGCGATCGCGGCATTTTTTGTCGGGAAATGCAGGTCTTGAGTACCTGTGCGGCTCAGGGCTATCCGGTTGCCTGCGTGATTGGTGGCGGCTACGGTGATGATTTTGAAGCGCTGGTCTATCGTCACTCGCTGCTGCATCGAGCCGCCAGCGAAGTGTATAGCAGTAGCCGAAGGGGTTAAGATCTGCGACTTCTTCGAGAAGTCGCAGATCTCGACACTTAAACCACCCCGGTTTTAGGCTTTTGTCTGGAATGCTTGGTCAGTTTGGGAAGCTTTCGAGTTGGCTTTTTAGGAAGATGCGATCGCTTTTCTGCCCGTTCAGATTTGGCTTCCAGTAAAGGCGTTTCACCTGCACTGCCAAAATTGAGCGCCCACTGAATCTCGTCCCAGAGCGATCGCTTAGCCGCGTGAAGGTCTGCTAGTGACAGCCCCAGCCCTACCAGCAGAATGACCAACCCAACGATAAATAGCACCAGTGCTGTCGTGATCAGCCAGTCCGCATTGGCGATCGTTCTCAGGGCAACGGTCAACCCGCTTAATACAAACGTCAACAGCGCATAGTGAATTACCAAAATGCTGCGAAAGGCATCCTGGTACTGCTGTCGCAACTGCCGCAGTTGATGCTTGACTTGGAGCAGGCGATCGCCCTTGAGCAAAACCGAGCCGCCCATTAGCTCAGAATATTCCTGGTTAAGCGATCGCAGTTGCCTGTGAGTTGCCGTATGGCGCACCAGCAGACCGCCCAAAATCACCACACACGCCGCCACCATCAACGCCGAATTTAAGACTAGCTGGATTAACTGATTCGTCTGCTCAAGACTCATATCGCCCTCCCCTAATCAACCTGGGTTATCTGCCAACAAATTCAATAACGTGCCAAATTATAGTACAAATGTACTGAAGACAAATTATTTAATCAAGCTAGATTTTGCGGCTATCGAGTCTTTGCATGGCACATTGAGCGAAATCAAAATACTCACTCCATTAGCCAGAAAAGAGTTAAGCGAAGTCGAAGCTGAGAAAAGCTCAGTTAGCTTTGGATAGGTCTTGCTGCTCATATCTCGGCAAAATAAATTTTTACAAAGATTCTAGATTGAGAAATATTAAGGGAGAATTTTCTGTGGAAAAGCCCAGTTTTTTTGTGGAAAACTTTGGGGAATGGGCGTGGAAAACCAAAAGCTCAAGTGGATTTCCTCGCTAAGTATAAATACTGTGCAAAAGATCCGTTGCTTTTTCCACAAGTTTTCCACAAGCTAAAAGCCTACAAGATCCGTACCATCGCGTGATCCCCAGATCTTTTTCCCATTTTCCACAGGCTCTACTACTGCTAATTCTTTTAAAAAAGATCTAAACCGGAATTCTTTAAAGTCTCAGAGGGTTAGCTCAAATTTGGCAAATTTGAAAGGTTCAA
>JAAUTN010000616.1 GCA_012031415.1 Leptolyngbyaceae cyanobacterium SM1_4_3
TCAACCTGTTTCTTATACAAGAGATTTAGAGAGCTGTTGAGATTCTCAAGCAGAATTTAATTCTGTGGTATCTCTTATATAAGCGATCATGGGTAACTATGAACACCGATAAGGAAAAGCGGAGCCGTAAGGGGCAAGGACAGTATTATACAGAGCCTAAAAAGCCGACAATGATTGGTCTTACCCCCACAGCGGTTGAACAACTAGATGAGCTTGCCGCAGAGTTCCAGCTTTCTCGATCTGAGTTTATTGAACAGATTGCCCGACGGCTGATCCCCGTTGGAACGTCTGTTACTACTCATTAAGTTACCAGTATTCAGATTCTTACCAATTGTGTGAGAAGGAGCAACAATGTCTCGTCAAGCGAACTGCAACATGCGTGACCCAACCAATGCCTCAAATCAAAGAACACCAAGGTCTCGTCTTGGCGGGTGAAACCTTGGTGTTCTCGATGTTTTTTTGTTATAGCCAGAGCGACCATATTGAATATGTGTCTTCCGGGCTGGATTGGTTGCCGCCTCTCCACGCTCTTGCATCATAGCAAATCGCTATGCGGCTGAAAAGGCACATGGGTTCTGAAACTGAAAGAACTGATAGAATGGCGTTTCTGGCTCCGAGCAGTCCCTTCAACCCTTGTGAGCCATCATGAAACAAGCCGGAACCCCTGGGAGCGACACCCCACTCTCGATCGCCGCGATCGAAGTGGATGTCGTAGCCTTAGAAACAGACACCAAAAAAGCTGCCACAACCAAACCAAAGCGTAGAGGGCGTTATCACTCATTTGAACGTCCACCAACTCATGCTGATCTGTTCCCTAACGGCGAAACTGACCGTATGGCTTCCAACAAAGTCATTTGGGAGGGTTGCAACATTCTTTCCCAGGGAAGGGATATCGGTTGGGTCGAAGCAGGTCCGGGATCACCCTACTACGAAAGCAGCGTTGCTAAGGGCAAAGGATACCTTTCCTTCTGGATTACGAATGAACTACACGTCAAACATCCAACCGTGCTAGAAGAGGAAGCTGCTCTGGCGTTGATCGATCAGTTTGACATTCGGGCTGCCTGTTTGCATCTGATCTATGCCGCTTATGCAACTCAGCTAGAACGCCCCTGGGAGCAACAGTTTGTTCTGAACGATCGCCAGCTTGAGCGATATCTTGGTTTAGACAAAAACAAAAAGCTGAATAAGCAACAAAAGCTAGAGCTATTGCTGGAGCTGGCAAAACAGCCCTGTCATTTACTGGTGTATGTCTCCTGGCCCGAAAAAGGGAAGGTAAAGTCCTTTAGCGTCAGCCGTACTTGGCTTTGGGAGATTTCGGAACCCATTCTGCACTTTCAGGAAGACCTGATGGGCAACTCTGAGATGGTGGGTTTCACCCTGCAAGTCAAGGCAGGCAACTGGGCGCAGTATTTTCTCAATCCCAGCCGCTGTAAAGATGGCAACGGTTATTACGAATACGGCATTCTGTCTCAGTCCATTCTGCAAGATTTGATGACCATCTGGTATAACCACGAAGGGGCTGCACGGCTCATTCTCTGGCTATTATTCAAAACGAAGGTCGGGAATGGACCCGTCCGAGCTGGCACTCTATTCAAAGTGGCATTTGGGACAGAGAAGGTGGAGCAAGCTAGGAAAGCCTCTGCTCCCCGTAAGCGCCTAGTTTCTCAGTGGAAAACCACCCTGAAAGTGCTGGATGAACAGGGCTGGAAGTTCACATTTGATCTGGCAACTTACCCACCTCAGTACCTGCCTGACCTGCCTGATCTATTGCCTTTAACTGACATTCCCGATGATCCTGAACAGGCAGCCGAGTTCTGGTTGGAAGATGGCGCGAAGGGAGAGGGCGATCGCCTCACCGATACAGTGAAGCGACCCTACGGCGGCTTTGAACAGTTGCTGACAGCCCGAATGGTTGTGCAGCCACCAGCCGAGATTTCTAAAAAGCTAGAAGAGCTAAAGGAAACGCGACCGGCTCGTGTCATTCCTGCTGGGGAATCACTATCTAAACTATCCTCAGATGCTGAAACCCTGTCAGCATCTTCTACTAAATCAAAATCCCGTAAATCTGAACGTCGCCTGCTGTCTCCCGAACCATCTAATCAGTTAACTGAAAATACCAAAGGCACTGAACGAATTGATTCTGGAGAGAAGTTAAAAGCACTGAGACTGACCAGAGGAATGACTCAAAGCGTTCTCGCTGCCAAAATTGGCAAGAGTACAAGCTGGGTCAAACTGGTGGAAACTGGCAGACGCAGCATTACACCGGAGGATCAAACACTGTTGATGACCGTTCTTCAAGCCACGATGTAACCACTCAAAGAGTTCTGTAACTTTTGGCAGTCTGACAAGGTTACATCGTAGCTACATGAGGATGAGTTCAGACGCTAGATGTGGAGGTTAAATTGATTAATTCTACGTTATAAGTAGCGTTACAGCTCTCGATCGATATTGTGAAAAACATCCAAAAAGCTTGCTAGATCAGAGATCCAGATCCTACTTATAGATACTTCGGCAAGTAAGTTCAAAATCGACTTTTAATACCCCAGGTTTGGACTGAAGGTTACAAGCAGTTAATCAAATAAAACATATTGCAATTGGGTTGAAACCCTTGCATAGATCCTGTTTGAGAGGCTTTTCAGGCAAACTTGAACCTTGGAGACACCTTCTTAGTCAAAATAGAAATACCGTAGGGTTAGCCAAAAAGTTACAAGCTACTGTTTTTTAGAAATACCTTTGGTTAACTCTAAAAGTTACAACAAAGATTGAACCTATAAAAATACACCCCAGGACAGCCCTAAAAGTTACAGTAGAAGGGTTACATATCAGGTCTACCAGAATTACCTCAAGGCTGTCCCAATAGTTACATTGGGGAAGTCTAGGTTACAAAATACCCCAAGGCTAAACTAAAGGTTACAAGCTTATTTTGGAGAACTGCCGCAGGGTAGCTCCAATAGTTACAGCGTAAGGGTTGCAAAATACCCCAGGTTTAAGCTGAAGGTTACAGTAAAAGCAAATTCAGCTACAAACACCGCAGGTTAATTCTAATAGTTACAAATGTCCAGGTGGCGATCGTTTTGTAACCATTGGGCTAATTCCTCAAAAGCCTTATTTTTCGGATCATTCAGCGATCTGTTTTCCAAGGGTTACAAGGAAATACCCCAGGGTTGCTTAGAAAATACCCCAGGTCTGTCCCAAAAATACCCTTTGCTAGTTCCAAAAGTTACAGAAAAAATCTTAAAAACGAGCTTCTAGCAAAGGTTTCAGATTTTGGTTACACATCTGATCATTCTAATGATCTTGATCCAGCAACCGCTCTGGGTGCCTTCCAGAGCGGTTGCTATTGTTAGGACAACAAAAAACGCCG
>JAAUTN010000138.1 GCA_012031415.1 Leptolyngbyaceae cyanobacterium SM1_4_3
TGGAACTGGTCGGCCCAACCTTCAACTTCTTGCGTAAAACCTGGAAGGGGTTGTCTAAACCAACTAAGCGGAAGGGGTTGGCTGAGGTGAGGTTTGTGAGGGAAGAAGGGGGGGGCGATCGCTGGCAGGAAATCTGCTCTAATACCAATTCTCCAAATCCGGACTACACATAAACATCTCTACCAGATCTATTGCCCTACTTCAGCTACGGTATACACATAAGTCCTTATAGTTCCCTAAATCCATTATTCTAGGGAACTTTGAGCTAATTAATCACAAAGCCACCGATACCGTTAACAATGTCGCTCAAGTTAACTACTTGTCTAGAACATGATCAAATACTACTTCACGCATCCCGAATTGCAACATCTAAATCGTAGCCGTTAGCGTAATATGCCATTCCATTCTTTAACTTGCTGAAAGCAGATGGAAAAGCCCAAAAACTCAATTTTTCTAATTGCCCATTTTCATCCCTATCAGGAAACTCATCTATCTTAGTAGTATTTTGTGCCATCCAAGTCGTTAGTCGTGTCCACCAATGCCACGTTTGTGAAGGTGCTGTGTAGTAATTATCAACCCACTGAAAGCTAGATATAGGCAGCAGATCTGTGTTTCCAATATAGTAGGAGACAAGTTGAGGTAATGAACGACGTTCCTCCTCAGAATAAGGGCGATGTCGAAGTCGTAATTCAAGACGAACTTCTGCTGAAGAACCTCTACCAAAACAGGTTGGTCGAGAATGAGAGTTAGGACGCTTCTCAATCCACCCTTTCCACGGATCAATTTCGCACTGCTTCATATCAGTTTTCAGAAATAATGACCCCGCAGGTATATACCAGAGGCTATAATTCTGTTCCGTAAACCGAGCAAGGGTATTAACAGCCTTCCATCGACGCTGACAACTATCCTGATCTTGTTCCAAAACTATAAAAGCAATTTCATCTTCTGAATTTAACCAGTTAAGCAAAATTTCTGCGTCTTGGTCATCCGCAAAAAAGGGTAGCCAGGGCATTTCAAAATTACTCCTAGTTACGATCTATATCAATCATACAGCCTCTACTGGATACCCATTTTATTCATATATTCCTTGATTAGCCGTGAAATGTTATTCGCTTCGTTTGTTTGTTCTCTGCGTCTGTAAGCAGATTCTGCATTTTGGAAATCTTCAATGACATCATTACAATCCATCTTTAGAAAGCTTTTGCAATAAGCGCGACCCATGTATGCTTCGGCAGAATCAGGGTATATGCTTATCGCTTGGGTGAACATAGCAACGGCTTGCTGATACTGCACTGCTGATTCTGGAGATATTTCTGGAGCATCTTTCGAGAGACTCCTACTTCTCACCGTTGATGCCAAACTCCCTGCCTGCATATACTGCCTTCCTTGCTGAATCATTGCCGTAGCTGATTTTAATGCTTCTTCATCTATAGTCATAGTTCATTGATATTGGTAGTTATTTGAGGCAACTAGAATGGGGCGAAGCATTACATTTGCAGTGCTTGGTCTATTATTTTAATTTCCTTTTTTTGGTGTTGTGAATCTGCTATTGTCTACTGTTAACTTAAGTTTGAGATAAAAATGGGAGAAAAGGACTGGGGATAAGCTGAGATTGCTTAGTTCCGCTATCCGACCAGCCCTAACGACCAGTTTAGAGAACCTCTTCTGTCACGTCGATGATTTCTACCAGCAACTTGAGTAACATTGGTCGCACCAGCGGCTCCAGTCCAGTCTTACTCTCGGTGCCGTATCCGATCACTGCGCTTGAGCGAAATCATGACAATTGCGCTTGCATTTCACCGAACTCGGTACCCGGATTTCAAAGCCTTCTACACGTAGCATATCAGTGTGTACTGACGCTCGGCATTTTTGGGGCCATCAGCTATCAGCGATTCATTGGGTAGTGCTAAGGAAGTAATGACGCATTGTAATAGTGAATAAAGCACCAAATCGCGCCGATATGATACTCTAGGAGCTTTGCAAATGAAAGACCTTTTGAATTAATCGAGAAACCCGTTGGCGTAAGGTGCTATTTGACCGTTCAACCCAGCCTCCTTTTCCACAACTTGATGACGCTTGCTCCGGCCAGTTAACTCGCTGTTAATACTGCCCGTTTGACTGTAACCCTTGAGAGTACTATGCGGCTAAATTCGCAATGTGGCACCTCAAAGGGCGGAACGTGGGATTGATATCTTGAATTTCAAGAACTCAACATTCTTAAAGGCTTGGATTTTGGGAAGTTTCAACACGGTTTCTTATCTGCTGTACGACGGATTGCATTGAGTCTGCTCGTTGTATATCCTCCGCATTTCTGTATAGCTGAGAAGCTCTTTCAAGATCTTGAATTGCTGCATCATATTGATTTAGCAACACTTGAGCATAACCGCGTGCAACATATGCCTCAGTAAAATCAGGATTCAGGTTAATAGCTTGATTGAAGTGGACGATCGCATCTCGATAATTTCCGCTCCGAGCTTCACTGTAACCTTCCTGAAAAAGAGCTTGAGTCTCTTGAGTCCGTAAAGATGGAGATGAGTTTTGAATATTCCTACGTCCACAGATATGATCAAGATTTACAGTCTGTCCCGAAGAAGGAACAAAAAAACAGGCTGGTTCTTCTTGAGCTGTATTCCCTGCTTGTATGGAAGAGAAAATAACTATGGAGAAGACTTTGAAATAAATCAGCTTTCTGAAGACTTTGTTCATATTTGTCCTTGTTTCTCGTAATTTTTATTGAACCAGATTAAAGCATTAGGTAGGGTAGATGTCAGCTATCCTACCTAATAGAAGTTGCTTCCGAATACCCAACAGAACTAGACTACAATGCCTATTACGGTTGGGTAATAGTTCCAGGTATCCCAGGTCCAACCGGACCTGGGATTGTAAGCCCGAAAACGTAAACCTCAGGATTGGTAACTATTGCTTCGCTCATCTGAAGAGTCTGACCAAATCCAATTGTTTCGCATGCAACTGATTGCCAAACGGCAACCCCTTTGAAAAAAGCCTCTGCCCTAGTCTCGAAGTCAACTGTCACTCCAGAAGTTGTAAGAAAAATAAGTGCTGGTATTCCTGTACCACCTTGTCCTGCCGGACTATTCCTTAACGCATCAAGGAAGCCTAAAATTTGATATCTTCCGGTATCACCGTCTTCATCATTCGGATTCACTGGATACTCTGGAGTTATGCTTTGGGGCTGTAAAGCCTTTGCTTCGTAAAAAACACTTTCATTGAAAATAAGATCAGGTGCTCCTGGCTGTTTAACTGTCAATGGAAATATACCGTCGGGAATAACGTTCTGGAATTCTCCATCAGTAGCAGCACCTCTCTCAGTAGATGGAAATCTTTTAGTATTTGACGGAATAGGAGCATTTGGGTCGATAGTCGCCAACGCAAAATTTTCAAAAGCTTTTCCAATCTGGTTGAACGGAATACCGTTAATCGCTGCTATTTGATTTAATCGATTCTTGGTAAGAGGGACATCAATAAAACCAGGGCAAGATTGTGCAAGTCCAGCAGAAGCAGTTCCTAAAATTAAAGCAAGGCAACCTAAAGAAGAATAGGCTAATTGTTGAAGTCGCAAGATACGCATAAATTCAACCTCTGAATTACATGGTTGCTCCTCCTAAAAACCTGCCGCCATTGAGACAAAACTTGCGACGATAGCTCAACCACAATCTATCTAGAAGTTCTCTATACGAGAGGTATGCCTTCTCATCGATAGTAGAGTTTGGCACAAACAAGAGGAGAGCTAGTCGTAGGAGTGCGGACTAAAAGGATTGAACTGTTCAAGTTTCTTGAGAAGCAACGAAATTATTACAACATATTTTAGGCTAGAAAGCTATCCCAATCCGTAACAGTTTATTGCTCAAATAGAGTAGACAGGATGACATATAGAATCACTTATCTGCTAAGTAGAATGGTCAGTCCATTGTGTAAGAGAAAATTGGTTTACGGATAAGGCTAACTTATTTGAAGTTGCAGAGATCAATAGTCAGAATAGAATGATCTCCTCCGCACATAGATTAGAGTAAGGCTGACTTGAAATCATTGATTCGTGAGCTAGATGTGATCTGGTCAGAGATAAGAAGCATTTATCGCACGAATAGAATGAAGTCAGGTCAATTTAGAAAAGTACAGATATCTACTGAATTGCTCAACAAACAGGGTTTCTAATTCCGTAAGAGTACAGGTTAGTTTGCTCTCGACTATGGGCATTTCTGAATTAGCTGAAACATGATCAGCTAATCCATTTACTTGCGCCCTCAAGGAGCTAAACAGATGACTGTTAACTTAAATCAGGCTGTTCTTTCCGATGGTGAACAACAGGATGTAATGGAGGCGATCGCCTCCATTCACCTGAAGCTATCGTTCTTAATTAACATGACTCAAGCAGAACGGCGATCGCTTGCCAAAGTTGGAGATAAGACCCGCGTTTTTGTGCAAAAAGCAATGGAGGTTGTCAACCGCAACGACGAATTTCTACCTCGTTCTTTTGATGTAGACGAGATGCGGCGAGCGGTAAAGCTGTATGAGAGCTTATACCCTATTCTCTTATCCCTGGGCCAGCTCCATGAACTTCTAGAAGACACTTACTATGTTGCTGCAAATGAAGCCTACGCTTCAGCCAGGGTAGTTTACCAATCTGCCAAAGCTCATGGTCGCGGTATTGGAGTTGATACAGTCGTAGAAGAGTTGGGAACTCGATTTAGTCGCAAATCGCGCAAATCTCCACCTCAAACCAGGTAAGCGTGAGTCAAGCAATCGGACGAAATGGGGCGATCGCCTTTTCTCAATCAAGATGAGAGGGGGCGATCGCAGTAATTACTTTAAGGATCAAGCCAGTTTTCTAACTGAAAGTTAGGGATATTCTCAAAGTGTCGAATATTGTTGCTAACTAAAACATCTTCACGAGAGCGAACTACAGCAGCGATCGCAGCATCCAGGCTACCAGTAGGTCTACCGATTCGTCTGAGTTCAGCCTGAATTTTGCCGAACTCAACTGCTGCTAAAGAATTAAAAGGAACAATCTCAAAAGGTTTAATAAATTGCCGTAAAACTTCCACATTCTGCTCAACCCGTTGAGAACAATATACCCCTTTGTAAAGTTCCGCTAATACAATAGTGGAAAGGTAGCAGTCTTCACGCTTGCGATTAAATTCGCGGATCGCTTCAGGATTAGCTTGGATTAGAGCGATGCAGATATTGGTATCTAACAAATACACGAGGATTAAAGCAACTCAATCAATATCACTAAAGTTTATAGGATTGCCAAGATCAATGTGCCGTTCCCGATCAATCTCAGCGAAGAGTGTTTCAATCTCAGCATCATTCTTCCAGCTTCCTAAAATACCTTCTAGACTTGCCCATCGGTTGTTCTGATCGGTAGCTTGAGCTTCAGAAATATCAATTTCAATCTCCATGCCATCAGGAATGCTAGTGAGCGTTTCTAAAAGTTCAATGGTTTGCCCACGCTTAATGCCTTTGACTCTCATAAAAACTCTTTTGGGTACAAAGTCAACGTAATGGATTAATTTTAATTATAGAATGATCAATGCCTATAAATCCTTAGCTATAGAGGGGCGATCGCCTTTGCTCAATCAAGATGAGGAGGGCGATCGCTTTTATTTTTTAAGAGGCAATCGCAATAACATTGCGAAACCGGGAGGATGCTGAGTCAGGCAACTGAGAATTGCTTCTGATAAATTTAAGTAGTTGCCCATAACTTATCCATTCCCAAGTCTGAACCGAGGCAGTTTGTGTGACAAGCGCATTGACAACAGAACAGTCTTCTCTAACAGTGCGGCTATATCCAGTGGTCGAGATGACGGATGAGCAATTTTTTGAATTTTGCCAGCTCAACCGCGATCTGCACATTGAACGCACTGCTACAGGAGATCTGATCATCATGCCGCCAACCGGATCAGGGTCAGGAAATCGGAATGCCAGAATCACTCAGCAATTGATGAATTGGGCGGATCGAGATGGCACTGGCATTGGGTTTGGCTCCAGTACGGGTTTCACCTTACCGAATGGGGCGAGGCGATCGCCCGACGCATCCTGACTTCTACTAGACCGCTGGAATACACTAACTCCTGAGCAGCAAGAAGGGTTTGCGCCGATTTGTCCTGATTTTGTGGTGGAGTTGCGACCCTTACGGTATCTGCGAAGCAGCGCGCCCTCCGACAGCTTGACCGAATTGCAGGCAAAAATGCAGGAATACATCGAAAATGGTGTTCGTTTAGGCTGGTTGATTAACCGTCCGCAGCGATCGGTTTACATCTATCGCCCTGGTGCGGCAGTCGAGACTTTAGAAAGTCCTGAGATCCTAAGCAGTGAGTCACTGTTGCCTGAATTCACCCTAGATCTTAGTAAAATTTGGTGAGGTGATACGCTTTTATAGCGGTTCTTTCAAACTTTTATGAGGCGGGCTTCCATCCCCAAAAGAATTTTCTGACGCGCCTTCACTTTTTTGCTGCATAGGCTCATTCGGTTTTCAGCACTCTTCGATTGCCCGTTTTAGCCATCCTCCAAGTCGTTCGATGTCTCCTGCGGTCATTGCCTCCTTAAAGGCATCTATAGCAGTCAGTACTACTGTTTCGGGGGTAGCTTAAATGGTTTTGGATAAGGTAGCGATGAGTTTAAGCCCAGCGCCAGCTAGAACGGCTTGGATTTGATCAGTGATACCAAATCGCTCTGACCGTTTCTTTCCCAATGAGGTCACTTTGGGACTGGAGGTTGAGAATGCCTTTGAAATTCCCCCCAGGTGAGTGCGAACTTCCTCAAAAGTGACCTCCAGTTGCCAGCGCCAACGAACCATTGCAGAATTTGCTGAGGTTGAGCTGATAGGTTATTCCCAAGCTGGAGCTTGGGAACGAGCAATAACCCCACACCCCACAATCCTCAAGTTTTGTAAACCATTTACATCAAAATAAGCCTTGCGCCCCAACCTGCAACTCAAGCAGGGTGCTGTATTGCCAGGATGGTTATAGCAATCTTCCGCTCCTGACCAAGATCGCTTATCCTATCTCCATCCGTTGAACTCCGGTAGGTGGCTTGCTAGGTTTAGGGTAAGGCAAGTGTGACCTCTAATTGGCTTGTCTGCTTTGGCTCTGTCTTATAGGACAGGGAAATTTCAACAATGGTTACTGTTTTAATTCTGTTAATCGCTTTAGGCGTATTGGGTTGGGGCTTGTACCGAGCTAGGCCGTTTGGCAAGCTGGGTATCTTGGCGTGGCTCCAGTCTGTTGTGCTAATGGCTCCCTGGCTGGTGTTTTTTGGTTTGTTTGCAGCGGGCGTGTACCTGAATTTGGCGGGCGTGCTGCTGCTGCTCGTGGTTTCGATTGGGCTGTACATTCTTTTGGGAAGTCGGTTGAGGGCTGCGGGGCAAGATCTCGCTTCCCTGAAAAAGTTTTCAGCCGTTACGGATGCTCCACCTCCAGGTGAGGCCGAACCATCTACGACAGGTGCTAACCCCGATGATGTAGAAGCCAATGCCACACCTGCGGGGAAGGAAGTAGAACCAGTTGCCGCCGTGCGTGAAGATGGCATGGCGATTCCGCTGGATGACCTCAAAGCGATTCAAGGAATCTTTGGTGCGGATACGTTCTTCTCTATAGAGACGATCCCTTATCAGAATGGCGCGATCTTTAAGGGCAATTTGCGCGGTGAGGTGGAGTCGAGCTACAGCCGCTTGTCGGAAAGCTTGAAGGAAAGAGTGGGCGATCGCTACCGCCTATTCTTTGTCGAAGGCCCCGACGGAAAACCCGTCGTCGTCATCCTGCCCAGCGCCGACGACCCCAAGCCAACCACTCTAGTGCAGTGGAACATTGCACTAATTCTGCTTCTGGCGACGATCGCCACCAGCTTAGAAACCGCTGGACTGCTGCTGGGCTTTGACCTGTCGATGCAAATAGGTCGAGTCCGAGAAACCTTACCCATTGCAGGTGGCATTCTCACTGTGTTAGCAGCTAATGAAATTGGGCGGCGGCTCAGCGCCCAGCGACATCAGGTGCGGCTCAGTCCGCCCTATTTCATTCCAACCTGGCAGATTGGCTCCTTTGGGGCGCTGACTCGATTTGAATCAAACCTGGCAAACCGCAGCGTTTTGTTTGATGTGTCCTTTGCCGGGCCAGCCACCGCTGGAACAATTTCGCTCGGTATGCTGATCATCGGGTTATTATTATCCCATCAGGGGAGTCAGTTCCAAATTCCAGCGGAGTTTTTTCAGGGTTCAATTTTGGTTGGGACGCTGGCACGGGTTGTGTTAGGATCTGCTCTTCAACAGCCCCTGGTAGACATTCATCCGCTCACTGTGATCGGCTGGCTAGGGTTAGTCATCACAGCTATCAACCTGATGCCTGCTGGACAGTTGGACGGTGGAAGGATTGTTCTTTCTATCTATGGTCGTAAGGTTGCCAGACGCACTACAATCGCGACTTTGATTGTACTGGGTCTGGCATCTCTGGTTAATCCGTTAGCGCTCTATTGGGCGGTTGTAATTCTATTTCTACAACGCGACCTGGAGCGTCCCAGTCTCAATGAACTTTCTGAGCCAGACGATGCAAGGGCAGCTTTAGGATTACTAGTTCTGTTTTTAATGGCAGCAACTCTACTCCCTATCACCCCCAGTCTGGCGGGTCGTCTCGGAATTGGAGGTTAGGAATGGCAGCGATTCCTCCGGTTATGCTGGTCTTAGATATTAGTACGCTCTCATCGGCTACTCCACGAGAGTGGATAGAGTTTTCGCGAGTGGGCACTTGTTGCATTCCTCAAGTCATTTATGAGGAAATGCGGCTTTTGTTCGATCGCTCTCCTGACCCCGACCTAGAGAGAATTTCACGAGAATTTAGCCGCTTTTATCCCCACAGCGGCTGGAAAATTACAGATGTAGTCGGACACCACGCGGCGCTCAAAACTACTACGTCTCATGCACTGACAAAACGGGCCAGGGTATCGCTGGCTGTTGCAAAGTGTGCCTATGGGCTGGCGCAAGAATTTCCGCAAAATCTGGTAGTGCTGGTAGCAAGCGATCGCGAGCTACAGCAAAAGATCTACGATATGCAGATTAATAATCTCTGCGCGATTCCCGGTTCTGGGCTGATTCAATGGAGCCGCAGTGGACAACGACCGATCGCCGTGATTCAGAAGATTCAGCAAATGCGGGCGACAGTTGGTTCCAGGGCAGCGGTTAGCTCAATCAAACCGACTGCTGGCTCTAAAACAGCCACAACAGGCATTAAGCGCACCTCCATTCCGGCAGCTTCACCCCCCCGCAACACCAGCATCACGCCCAAAAGGGTAGCCATGCGACCCTCTCTGGGGATTACGAATTGGGTATCGCAACTGATCGCGATTGGTTTTACTTTGGGAGCGTTGGCGATCGCCGCCTGGATCGTTTGGACACTCTTCTTAGGAAACGAGTTTAACCCCCAAGAGTTTCTGCCTTCCTCTAACTCCTCAAAAGAATCTATAGGAACACTCAGCTAGTCTTCAAACGCAGGATGGGCACGAGTTAACACTCTTTGCCCATCCTACGTTTATGCTTCGCGTTTGGATCAGGCAGATCCAATCAAATTAGTCCTACTCAGGCGTATTTTGCAGATCGGGTCTCTCTTCCGGCACGATCGCCCCTTCTACCGGGCAGACTTGCAGGCAAATGCCGCAGTCGATGCAGGTAGCAAAGTCAATCCAGTACCAGTCTGTCCCTTTTTCGTTTTTGCCTGGTCCTTCATGGATGCAGGCAACTGGGCAGGCATCCACGCAATCAGCAACGCCTTCACAGGTATTGGTCAAAATTGTATGCGACACAGTGTTCTCTCTCAGTGTTCTCTCTTAAAGAATCAGCAGGACGAGCATGATTCAGCTTTTTCTAGCCTAACAGGTATGGCAGGAAGAAGGAGGGAGGGATGAGGGATGAGGGCGAAGCTTGCTTCATTGGAACTTTGAATTAAACTTTGAATGGCTATGACCGGGGAAGGGTTATTCCCCAAAAGGCACCGTTTCAATCTCAGGCAGACCCTCAGTACTTACCCAGGCAATTTGGCTAATGCCGCGACGACGGGCGTAATCACGTACTGTGTCCTGGCTATCTCGCTGAGCCAGGTCAACTTCTACTCTGACCAGGTTGGTTGATTCGCGAATCTTCTGGGCATAGGCAAAGGCAACTGCACAGTCCTGTGGGCTGGACGGGACGACCAACCAGTTCGTTGCTGGAGTTTTGTGGGGTAGTTGACCCGTAGGCAGCAGTGTTTGGTGCAATTCTTCCAGGTTAAAGACAAACCCGACACCGGGATATGTTCTTGCTTGTGGGTGATAGATCCCTAAAAGCTGGTCATAGCGCCCGCCCTGTCCCAGCACTCGTCGCCCTGTAGCAGCATCTCCCACCACTTCAAAAACAATGCCCGTGTAGTAGTCGAAGGTTTGAATCAGGCTTAAATCTAGAATCAAGGAAGGGGCAATTACCTCAACGGGGGAACTGCTTCGCATCGCCCCCAATTCAGCCGCTTCAAAGGTGGCTTGCAGCACTTCCATGAGTGACTTAAGGGCGCTGACAGTAGCGCGTTGGGAGTCATCCAGATTCAAGCTAGAAACTCGTTGCAGCACATCGGCCGGATGCCCCCGCAAATCTAGTAGCAGCAGCGCCCGATCACGCAATTCGGAGGACAGCGGCAAGGTTTCCAGGGTGATGCGGTCAAGGTGGGCGATCGCTCGTCTCACCCGATCGCGCAGGTCTTCAGGAAAAGGGGAAAGGAGCGATCGCGTCAACCCTGCCTCTCCCAAAACCAGGTGCCAGTCTTTTAAACCCAGTGTGTTGAGGCAATCCAGCAGCAGCAGCAGCACTTCAGCATCGGCTACCACACCGCCGCTGCCTAGCAACTCTACTCCAGCCTGGTAAAATTCCTGCTGGCGGTTGTGACTGCCCCGCTGTGCCCGTCGAAACACGTTGGCATTGTAGTAAAGCCGCTGGGGATGGCTCACGCCTGCCATGCGAGTGACGGCCGCACGGGCGATCGAAGCCGTTAGCTCTGGACGCAGCCCCAGCGTTTCATCTTCAATTTCCTGTAATTGAATCACTGTAGACTGCTGCACCGCCCCACCAGCCATCAGCGTATCCACCCGTTCCAGGGTAGAGGTAATGATGCGATGATAGCCCCAGCGTTGAAAGACCTGCTGCAAACGGTCTTCGATCCAGCATTTCTGAGCCACATCCAGAGGAAACAGATCTCTGGCTCCAGAGGGAGGTTGATACATCGTCACTTTTTCTTTCCGCCAAACAGTCCAAACAGTCCGCCACTGGGCTTACTCGCTTTACCGCTTTTTGCATCAGCCTGCTGGGATTTGGCAGTTTGCCCGCCTACCTCTTCAAGCTGGCGTTTACCTTCCAGCGCGATTGGGTCTTGGGGATTAAAACTTAACGCCTGGTTAAAGTAAATCTTTGCCATCGTCGCCTGATTAGTCTTCAGGTAAACCGCCCCCAAACGGCTATGACAGTTACTATTGCGGGGATCAATTTGAATCGCTTCACGCAATTCGATGATTGCCTTAGGAAACTCTTGCTTGGCTTCAAATTCTTTGGCTCGACGCAAGTAAGCTGCAACGATCGCCTCTTTAGTGGGTGGAGGTTTAGGCGCTGGAGGAGCTGATGGAGTTTTCTGCGTTGAGCCTGTTTTGGAGGCATGGACAGGCTGATGGCTTGCAGTTTCTCCTCGTGCCTCTTTACGCATTAGATAGACCAGATTTAGTTCGCTGATCTGCCCCGTTAGCTCCAGAGTTTGGTTAAGCGACTCATACTGCTGCTCTGCCAATTCCTTGAGAGTTGATTTGTAGTAGTTTTCCAGGTCGTTGGTTGAAGCCAGGGTGCGAGATGCTTCATTAATTAACACAACCGTATCTTGCTGCTTGAGCGCTTGCTGCCCCTTCAGCCGCAGCACGACACAGTATTCGCTATAGCTTTTCTCCTGGGAAATTTTTTCATAGGCAGGATTGACCAGCTTGGAGAGCAGTTCGCTGGCGCGATCGCGATCTGCGTGATCTTCTGTCGCCAAACTATCTGGATGGAGCCGACGGGCGATTTTAAGATAGCGCTTCCGAACTTCCTTCGGATTTGCATCAACGGGAACTCCCAAAATCGCATGGTAGTCAATGAAGTCTGAGTTAAATAGTCCCTGCTCAATCTTTAAAGACATTCTGTGCGTCTCACTTCACCGCCGCTAGGTTCCCTCTAGTGTACTTTGCCTAAGATTGAGAATTAACCAAAACTTAGAAATTTTTTGCGGGATTGTACGGTTCTAAGTTTCTGTATCTGGGTCAATTCCTAAGTAGACTGTGAGGTTGCCTGTGGCAAAGTAGTCATTGCGATCGCGACCTTTCAGGTACAGCGCAGGGCTTCTCGTCTAGCGGCTAAATCTATGGTAGGAACGCGGTTTCGGCTAAACCTGAGAGGCTGAACTTTAGCTAAATTCGGCTAGGGGCTTTGTTTTCAGAAGTTCCTGGCTGAGCGCCTGGTGAATTTGCCCGTTGGTTGCCAGGATTCGCCCAGAATTAATGTCAAAAGGGCTTTTATCGTAAGCAGTGACTTGTCCGCCTGCTTCTTCTACCAAAATGACTCCAGCGGCCATGTCCCAAGGCGATAGTCCCCGTTCCCAGTAGCCATCCAGTCGTCCACAGGCAATATACGCCAGATCAATTGAGGCAGACCCACCCCGCCGTACTCCCTGCGTCAAGTGGGTCAGGTGGCAGAACTCTGCGTAATTGTTGTCAGGTGTTTCACGGCGATCGTAGGCAAACCCTGTCACCAACAGGCTTTTACTTAGCTCTGCCGTCTTAGAAACGGAAATGGGGCGGCGGTTGCGGGTTGCTCCCAGTCCTTTCGCAGCCCGAAACAGGTCTCCGTGAAAGGGGTCAAAAATTGCCCCAACTTGAGGGATTCCCTCAACCAGTAAACCCACCGAAACAGAGCAAAAGGGATATTGGTGAGCATAGTTAGTGGTGCCGTCGAGCGGGTCGATCGCCCACAGATATTCACTCGTTGCTTCCCCTAGTTGCCCCGACTCTTCCGCCAGAATGGAATGGTCGGGCAAATGTCGCCGCAGCACATCCAAAACCGCCACCTCTGATGCTTTGTCTGCTTCTGTCACCAGATCTCCGGGTCGTCCTTTTTCCTGAATTTCTTCTAGTTTTCCCCAGTAGGCTTGCAAGACTGCCCCTCCTGCAAGGGCTGCTTCGGTGGCGATGTCAAGTAGGATTTGAAGTTGGGCGGGGGAGGGAGGCATAGGAATTAGGAATTGAGAATTAGGAATTGGAAGCAGGGAAAAGGTTAGTTGGGGCAAGGAATGTCTTCGTCGGGCGATCGCTGTTGACGAAACTCACACGGTGATTGTCTCATTGGCTGCTCCGGATTCCAAATGCCAATGCCTAAGAGTCTTGCTTTTTCCTGGGCACGGCTGAAGCGCTGTTCGTACTTGGGGTCAGGCGATCTCGGAGAGATGCCCGCAAGGGGCCGCACTTCCGCCAGTGCCCAGCCTTCTTCAACTAGCTGCTGGTTAACCAGCCTATCGCCTAGCCAAACGTAGCCCCAGATTCGGTCATAGTTATCCTTTGTGTCCAAGTCTGCTTCTAGCAAAACAGTCTGACCTTCTACTAACTCTGCTAACCGCTGCCTTGCCTCAGTTCCCCAGGGTTCTTGTTCTATCAGAGGGGCATCAATTCCTAGAAGTCGAACTCTCTGATTTAAGGGGGTTTGCCCTGTCGGGTCTAGAATCTCAATTGTTTGTCCATTTACAGCCCGTGATACCTGGACTGTTGCACCTTGAGGTGCAATCGATGGTTGACAGCCTATCAGCAGCAGGCAACCGAAAAGCAGCAGAAATTTCCTAATCTTCGTCCAGCGGTAAACCTGCCCGAACCCGCCCCTTGCCAAAATAACGACCAAACTGAAGCTCGTACACTTCATCTTCATTTTGAGTCTCTACCTCCAAATCAGAACGAGGATAGCTGACACATAGCAAAGCATAGCCACATTCCTTTAGTTTAGGAGAAAGCCCCATTGCTTCAGGCTGATAGATTTCACCGGATAACACTCGCACCGCGCAGGCTGTGCAGGCTCCATTGCGGCACGAAAAAGGCAGTTGAACGCCCTGTTCTTCAGCCGTTTGCAGGATATAGCGATCTTCAGGAACCTGAACGGTGTGATAGGTTTCTGTCTGGCGGTTGTGAACCCGAACGGTATAAGAGCGAATCATGAATCTCGATAACCAGGAAGAACACACAACCTCTGTATGATAAAGCGCCCTGCTCCTAACCAAACGCCTCTTTAAGAAGTGCCTATGGACTATACTCAAAACCTGCGAGAGGCATGACTTGCTCAAAACCCCTGCGGTTATGCATTTTGCCCGTCCAGATTAAGCAAGGAGTTACACCAATAGACCGTAGAGTCAGGCGATCGCCACACTAACAAAGGGACTTACAGCAGTTTTCATTTGCAATAAACCACAATCTCGTGTAGGGCGAACGGCCGTGCCCTACCTATGGTTTACCCGTCTGCAAAGCGCTGTAAGCCCTCATTCTACAAAGGAATATATGAGTCCTGTTTGTGTAGAAACTCTTCACAGCGAAGGCTTCCACACAAAATCGTCTTGATCAAGGCGTATTGCGCCAGATATGATCAGACTGGTTATTTGCGAAAAGCTTCAAATCAAACGTTTTGAGTCAGCCCTTGAACGATCCGACGGTAAACCCAGCTAACCCATCCACTCCATCCAAGCGCCGCTGCGTTTTGGTTTGTCAGCACCGCTCTTGTCTGCGAAGTGACTCGGCTGAAGTGTTAGCGGCATTTCAAGCTACTCCGGTGTCTGGAGTATTTGTTAGCGCTAGCGACTGCATGGGGCAGTGTGGCTCTGGCCCAACCGTAAAAATCGCGCCTGACAACACCTGGTACTGTCGAGTTAAGCCTGCTGATGTGCCCCTGATTGTTGAGCAGCATTTACAGTCGGATAAAGCTGTTGAATCCTTATTACATCCCCGGTTTCATCCTCAGATGGATGCTTTTTCGTCACAAGATTGAATCTAAAAAAGGGGCACTATATGCCCCTGCTTGAATTTCGACGAGTTTGAATTCCGATAAAGCTAAATTCTAAACTTCGCCATGTGCCTCATCGCTCTTGCTGGGCGACGAATTATAAAGTGCGTCAAGCTGCTCACGTGCATCTTCAACTGTGAATGAGCGCATAACCAGAAACGGCTCATTTACAATGTTTCCAGACTCATCTAACAGTTCAGGGTGGGAAACGGAGCGCGCTTGCCCATACCCTGACTGGGGGTGAAACCCAGTTGAATTAGGCGAAAACCGACCTTGTGGAGCATAAGAACGCTGAGACTCAATGCCAAGCGTCATCAAATTGCGAATCAGGTTGCCTACCGCTAAAAACGCCAGAACTGTAAAGGCAAGAATGTAAATTAGGTGTAACATAATGTTCTCCTTTAGACCGACTGCTCACCAAACAAAATACTCTTAACTAAAATGCTCTCTCAGTAACCGCGAAGCCCAAAGTGATGCTCACTAACCGATCAGTCGCGATAAACCACCTACTTCACTTGTAGAATACTTGGCAAATTTGAACATCCTCATTTTCTCAGATTTTTGCCTCAGCCCCAGGCTTTAAAAACTCTACTCAACTGGGTTTTCTAACCGATATTGAATAGCAACCTGCCAACACTCTGTTACTAGCTTGTGCCAGGGCATTAGCACTGAGGTTTCTACCCCAACCTGGTTGTCAGTCAACTTCATTAGCATCTGAGCAGTGCTAACCTGCCGCTGGGCTTGCTTGACCCGCTCTAGCAAGTCAGCTTGCCTCTGCTCACCCAAAAACTCAATCGTATGAGACTCCAGTAGAGTGCGCGATCGCTCAAACCAATGCTGAAAATCCTCCAGCAAAGGCTCCAGCAGAGTTTTGAGCAATTCAGGCTCAGGCGCATTGAAATTAGAAGAATTAAACATTGACTCAAACATAGATTTCTAGCTTAATTAGAATCTTAACGCGATTTACGTTTTGTAACAATTAGGTTGGGCTAGGGGGCTGGGATCGGACCGAGGTGCCAGCTAGGAGACGTGGA
>JAAUTN010000617.1 GCA_012031415.1 Leptolyngbyaceae cyanobacterium SM1_4_3
GTTCCCCCCTTTTGCAAGGGGGGTTAGGGGGGATCGTTCGACTTGTGTGTACACGGTAGCTTTCAAAGGGGGATGCCGGAGGCAGGGGGATCTGATCTGCCGTGTTTACCAATCAAATCGGTATGAAGACACGATCGTTGTCGTTTTAAAATCTAAAAATTTTGGTTTCAACCCTGAAAGTTACGGTTTTGAACTCAACTATTCACTTCTCAATATTCACTAATCTACTCAGAAAACGATTCATAACCCACAACAGCCTCAGCCATTGAAGCGAGTTTGGCAGCATTTCAAGTTGGGGCTGAGATGAAAGTTGCTGAGAGATCTTGATTCAGTTGCGGTTGTTGGTAATCAAGCAGTGTAACTGGAATTCGATATCACAATCTGACATTTCCTGACCTTTGATCCGACTTTTTCAGACCGACAAACAGAAAACAATTTTCTAAGTTAGATAGGTGCAGTGATGCACTCGCTGCATTGGAGAGAAGCAAATTAATCTCTGATTCACAACAGGTCAACTCAGTTCACACTCAACTTTCTTTATTACTCTCTTAGGAGACAACAGTGGCTAACGAGAATATTGGTTTTTTAGGTTTCGGGACATCGAGACTCTTCAATAGAACGCTTCAACGTCCAGGGTTCGATCCAAGGCAACCAGGCATCCGAACTGATACCTATGCATTTGAAACTGGATCGATTACTACAAATGTGGCTATGTCATCTCGTTCAACTGAAGACAGCCCATCGGCAAGAACAGATATTGCCCTTGTGGTATTTCAGGATAATGACCAGAATGGCATTCTCAATATTGGTGATACGGTTGTTCCGGGCGGCAATGCGGGAGGTGGCGGCATCTTTCAGTCGCTGAATGTCAATTTACCTAAAGGTCACTACATTACCAGACTTACTTCAGTTTTTGATACTGACTATCAGTTTCGGATTGCACGAGGCACTACAGGCGGAGCTAACCCCTTGGCAGCACCAGAAATCCAGTTGGGTACGATCGCCCAAGATTTGCAGCGTCGCAATCGAGTTGATGACACTGATACGGCAGACAACTTTGCTTTCACACTGGGCGCAAACGACAGCCTCGATATCAAAGTGAAGGAACTGGGCAACAAAGCGGGCGATGCCAACATTCGTGTTGTGCAAGACCTCAACGGCAATGGTGTAGTTGACAACAACGAAGTAGTTGCTAAAGGCATTAGTGCCCAGAATAGCAACCTTGACTCGATCTCAGGACTCAAAGGCGCAGGCGATTACATTCTGCAAGTTTGTCAAATGAAGGGCGGCACTCAATTTGAGGTCAACTTCGAGCGCAGCGCAATCACTGCATAGGATCGCTTAGTAACGGTGGTGCTAATCATAGCTCGTTAGCACTGCCGTCTTGAACAAGTTCTTTCACATTTTTTAGCAGAACCAATTCCTATGGAAAGCATTGATCCAATCTCATACTCTAACGCTCAGTCCGATATTGTCTCTTTCGATTCTGAACAGGTTACGTCAACATTTCATCCTTCAACACCATCTAATTCAGTTTGCAAGCAAGACTCATTCTGGACTCGTTTTTGGGATGGTTTATTCAATGTCTTGATACCTCGCTCAGAGCCTAAAATTGTTCAAAAACTGAATCGGACGGCACTGAGTATTATGAGGTCTATGATCCGATGACAGGATCTTTCCAAACTTTTGGCTCCGAATTAGAAACACGAATTTGGCTCGACCGCCGCTTTTAGCAGAAAAGAAACCTACCATGACTACTATTCAAATTTACAGCACCGCAACCTGTCCGTTCGCCCATCGCACTCGTCTCGTTTTACCAGAGAGGAAGGATTAGGTAAGTTATCGAACAACAGTTTGTATTGGTTAGGAGACACACTGAGTTTAGTCGATCTCACCTTCTATCCCTTGTTTGAACAGTTGCCTGTTTTGGAACATTACCACAATTTTACGTTGCCACTAGAGGCAATTCGTTTACGAAATTGGTGGAATGCAATGGGCGATCGTCCATCTGTTCAACGCACTAAAAAACCAGTCAGTTTCTATGTCGAACAATACGCCAAGTTTCTCAATCCATCTCCGGCAGTTACAGTTACTCAGGTGTAAAAAATAAAAAGTCTCAGACAATTTCTAGCAACAATGGCTTAATTTAACTGAGCAAAAATAATGCAGTGGTATGAACAACATTCTACAAGCCCCTAATGCTTTGCCAGATAATTCTCGTCAACTCATCGCTCAAGATAGCGTTTTGCTACTAGACAAAATACTCAAATACTTCCGCAGCTAGTTTGTGAAGGTGTGATCGATCGGGTCATTGCTAACATCAAATGCACCGTTGCAGAAACCCATGCAGCCTGCCAGCAGTTTTATCAGCAGTGGAACCTAACAACTGATAAACATCAGCAGATTTGGCGAGCCTCCTGCGGCTTAAATCATATTCAGTTTGAGGAAATGACAACGCGATCGCTACGAATTGAAAAGTTTAAGCAAACCACTTGGGGACACAAGCTTGAATCATATTTTCTTGAGCGCAAACAAGAGTTCGATCGCGTGATTTATTCGCTGTTGCGTATCAAAGATCAAGACATGGCCCAAGAGCTTTTCTTTCGCATTTCTGATGGCGAACAGTCATTTGCAGAAGTGGCGCGGCTATACTCCGAAGGTTCGGAAGCCGAAACAGGTGGACTGCTCGGCCCCGTAGAACTAGGAACACTCCACACTAAACTTGCAGAACTGCTTTACACGAGCCGAGTCGGTCATGTTCAACCGTTTAGGCTTGGTGAATGGTGCATGATTGTCCGCCTTGAAAGCACATTCCGGCTCAGTTCGATGACCAGATGCGCCAACGATTACTTCAGGAGAAGTTTGATGCGTGGTTACAAGATCAAGTGCAGCAGTTACCCGATCGAGACAAGATTTGGCTTGGCATTGTGCAGCGGTAGTTAATCGACTCAATCGTGCTGTAAGTATATCCTGACCCAGGTCAATCACCAAGATGCTTCATAGAGGCAATTTCAGTTGAATAGCCCACAGCAATCAAACTATCCGCACATCGATCGACCGCATCCCAGCCCGTCGAGCCGCCTCCAACCCACCCTCACTGTCTTCGTAAACAATACAGTCTTGAGGCGAAACACCCAATCTTTGAGCAGCCAGCAGAAACAAATCGGGTTCCGGTTTGCCTTTCTTCACATCATTGATGCTGACAACTGTATGAAAGTATTGGTGAAGCTGAATCGCCTTCAACGTAGCTTCCAAGGTGGACGGATGACTGCTAGAGGCAAACCGCCATCGGGACAGGTCCCATAATGTTCTTGAGCAATTTTTGCTACGGCTGAGATCGGCTGAATCGTGTGGATCAAAGTGC
>JAAUTN010000618.1 GCA_012031415.1 Leptolyngbyaceae cyanobacterium SM1_4_3
ATCCAACTTCAATCTTTTACCATTGTAGAGCACAAACTTGTTGGTGTCACAATATTGACGAATGATGTCAAAGCATTGCTCATCATCATTGATTCCGACACCAAACATGACATTCATTGTAGACCTGCGGTGAGGATACCCAACCTTGTTCTTGATGACAGCAACATCCACAGTAATGCCGCGAATCATGTCTCCAGCTTTAATAGGTTGAACCCCCGACAACTTCAATCTTACAGAACACGCATATGGAATTGACATTCCACCAGGAGTAGTCAGAGGATCTCCATACATGACACCGATTTTGGTTCTCTGCTGATTTATCAATACAAATAGCACCTTTTGGTTGCCGATGATGTTGGCTATCTTCTTTATTCCTTTGCTTAACACTCTTGCTTGGAGACCAATAGTATTTTGGTCATAGTCTCCTTCGAGTTCTGCTTTTGGTGCAGAGCCAGCAATAGAGTCCCAGATAATTGTTACAGGCACATCCTTTGCCATTTGTCTTGTTTTCAGAATGGCAGACTCTGCATACTTGAAAATATCTTCGGTGCAGTTTGACTGCACGAACACAAACCCCTTAGCAACATTGATTCCGAGCTTTCTTAGGTTGTCAATAGACGTTGCGTTTTCTGTGTCGAAGTAAATGACAAGACCTCCCATCTTCTGAGTTCTTTTGGCTATTTCAAATGCCAAGTGGCTCTTGCCGCCACCAGGAGGGCCTTGAATTTCAACAATCCTTCCTTCTGGAAGACCTCCTCCTCTTTTGTTTGCAATAACATAGTCAAGCAACCTTGACCCCGTTGAAATCCATCTCTTCACTTCTGTAGGGGCTGTGTGCTCCATTCCCAGGTTGAATGCGACTGCGTCTCCTGCTTCCTTGTTTATCTGCTTCGTTAAGTCAGATGAAAGCTGATCTATGTCAGTAAACTCATGTGATGATTGTTGCTCTGTTGTGCTTGTTGATGCTGGTTGTACTTTTTTTGTTTGTAGGTTTTTGGTGCCATGGTTTCTCCTGCCAATCTATCATGATTGGAATTGATTTTTATCATGCTTGAAAAGAGAAAGGGGAGTTAACGCTCCCCTTTCGGTTACTAAGACTTAGTGAGAATCACATGTCGCTAAAAAGTTCGTTGAGAGCTTCTTCAGAGACAGGTGCACTTCCAGTAGGACTTGCTGCTGCTGATGTTGATGCTGTTGTACTATCAACTGCTGCTGTACCAGCTCCAGAAGAGATAGCAATGTAGTCATCCAACAACGACTTGAGTTCATCCGCAGGCTTTACCAACTTCTCAAAGATTTCCTTGAGGTTTGGAACAGAAGAAAGAATCTTCTCTGCTTGCTCTGCATTTGTGTGAATTGCAGATGTTTTTTGTCTAGGCATCAAAGCAATATCATTCACAGGATAGCTCTTTCCTGTTGGAGCTGTAAATGTCTTACCAGACGGCGACACCTTAACAGAGAAGTCTCTTCCTGTCTTTGGGTCCATCAAGTCTTCATTCTCAAAGTCTTCATTCATGAGCACAGAGTAGATTTCTTTGCAAAGTGTTGGTGAAAGTTCCCAAACTTGCACACCCTTCTCCATTTCCTCACGGACAATGACAGGAGCAAAAACCTTGGCTTTGGTGCCAAACTTGAAACTGTTCTTGAATGAATCCTTGTTCTTTCTGTCCTTGCGGAGAAAGGCAATAAATTCAGCAATCGGATCTTCCATTCCAAACTGTGAAGGAGCAATCAATCTGTACGGCGTAAGATCCTTGTTATCATAGTACAACACTTCTTGGAAAGGCTGACCATTTCCATCTTGGTACGGAAGGAATCTCACGTTCCAAGTCTTTGTCTTGCCACTTTCATCAAGTGTTGGCTTCCACTGAGTGAATGGAGGCCCTTTCTTTTCTGTCTTTTCGTAGGAGAGTTCGTTTACTTTGTTTTTGAGTTTTTGAAAGGTCGTATTTCATGGTTTTTTCTTGGTTTTCTGGGTTTCTTTGGGTCATACACACACCATGTGTGTTGACTTAGATAAGTATCACTCTGCCATCAAGTTTGAACCAGAAATATCATCCCAAATTACTTCTTTTTTCACTTTGTTTTGGCTGTTTTGTGTTATGTTGCTTTGGTGGCAAACTTAGAGATTGAACAAGGAAAGACTCCAAGTGTTGTTTGCTCTATGGTCTTAATGGCACCTAGGAGCCATTCTGTGGCAGAGTTATCAGTATCAAGCACCAGGTCGTCATGGATGACATACAGAGGGCGTAGGAGAGCTTTTAATTTTGGGTCTGCATTGATTGCATCGACCAAGACCTTAAACCTTTCCAAAGCGAGGTCTGTAGCCGTTGACTGAATGAACCAGTTGAGCAGGAGTCTGTTTTCTGGTCGTTCCATAGGTCTTCCAAACAAGTTATGCATAGCTTGGGATGGAAACAGTCCTTCGAGTGTTTTCTGTAAGGTTGTTATACCAAACACTCTGTTTATCTCTTTCACCACGCCCATTGGGTCTCTGGTTTTGGATGAGAGGTCTGAAAGAATTGACTCAAAGGAACTGCCATACAACTGTTTGAGAATAATGGTCTTTACTTCATTACGTGAAAGTAAATCTGTTAACCCTGTTTCAGTCAATATAAACAAGTACAAGTCATCGGGTAGTACAAGACTGGGTTTGGTACTGTTTTCAGGCTGGGAAAGTGTTGCTATGGTACCTGATGGGCATAGTAGTAGGGGGTTGGGGGTAGGGAGGGAGGTATCCAAAGACCTAGAAAGGATATAGGTAAGTCTTGGTTCTATGCTTTTGAAATCAATAGACAGAACAGATCCATTTGAGAATGAAGAAGTAAGTAACTTCCTTTGAGTTTTAGGAAGAAGAAGTATATTGGGACCTGAGAGGATCGTGGCTCTTCCTGTTTTGGTTGAACTAAGGGAGTATGTTGGAACAGAGAGGGTGTTGTTCCTGCATGAGTTCGCAAAGGTTTCATAAACATGAGGAGTTGAGAAAGTCTCAGACTTTGATTCAACCATCATGTCAAAATATTTCTTTACAAGAGGGTTTACTCTAGCTGGCTGCAAGTTCTTGAGTAGGTTTAGGTTGTTGAGGAACCGTTTGGTATAAGGGTGTTTAAGCAAAGGAAGAAGATACTGTTGAGTATTGGTAACAACATTCTTCAATTCCTTCTTGAAAAGAGTAGGGGAAAGAATCTTTGTCCAGTCAGGAGCTTCTTTTGTGAGAGAGTGCCAAGCTGTTTGTTGTTGAGGACTTGGAAATTTGGAAAGAGTTAGAATCAAGCCTGAACAGACGAATGAGTTCATCACATTCCCAAGAGCCTAGACTTAAAGCGTTATTGGGTTCGGAGCTTAGGATTA
>JAAUTN010000619.1 GCA_012031415.1 Leptolyngbyaceae cyanobacterium SM1_4_3
CCGGCGTAATTTGTGTGTGACAGGCGGCAGCCTGGGTATGTCAAGAAGATTGTGTAAGGGAGGGAAAGATCAAAGGGGAACTCTACCCGGAAAGTCGATAGCGAAACGAGCTAAAGCGGATTTCCAATTGGGAATGGGACGAGTCCATTTGAGAGCAATGTGAGTGAGCGCTAAATACAAGAGCTTAACCACCGAGTCCGTATCGGGAAAAGCCCCCTTGGTTTTGAGCACTTTGCGTAAGCAACGATTGAGCGACTCAATAGCATTGGTGGTGTAAATCACCCGCCGAATCTCAGGCGGATAGGCAAAGAAGGGGATGATGTGCTCCCAATGGCGCAGCCAGATCTGACTAATCATCGGATAGAGATGATCCCAGGTTTGGGCAAAGCCGGTTAAGGCATCCTCTGCCTGGGTGAGTGTCGTAGCGCGATAGATGCTCTTCAAGTCAGTGACAATCGCTTTGTAGTGCTTCCAGCTGACAAATTTGAGCGAGTTTCGCACCAAGTGAACCAAACACAACTGCACAGTGGTCTGAGGATAGACCGTGGCAATCGCCTCTGGGAACCCGCTCAGTCCATCCACACAGGCGATAAAAATGTCTTCCACTCCCCGGTTTTTCAGATCCGTGAGCACCCCAAGCCAGAACTTTGCCCCTTCCGTCGGGGCTATCCACAGACCTAAGAGTTCTTTGTTCCCCTCCAGATTCACGGCCAAAATCAGATAGACCGCTTGGTTGTGAACTCGACCCTCTAGGCGGATCTTCACCCTCAACGCATCCAACCAGACAATCGGATAGACCTTATCTAAGGGTCTCGATTGCCAAGTGCGCACTTCCTCCATCACCCCATCGGTGACTTGAGAGATTAAGGTTGCTGATAGCTCCACGCCATAGAGTTCTTGCAGTTGAGCTTGGATGTCACGGGTGCTCAGACCCCGCCCATACAAAGCAATCACTTTTTCATCCAATCCGGCTAAGCGTCGTTGCCCTTTCTTGACCAGAATCGGTTCAAATTCACTCTGCCGGTCTCGCGGCACCTGGATCTCGACCTGGCCAAAGTCCGCTTGAATCGTTTTGGCCGAATAGCCATTGCGACTGTTAGGGGGGCTTTGCGGGTCGCTCTCTGCTTGGGCGAGATGGTGGCTTAACTCACTTTGCAGCACTCGTTCCACTAGCCGCTTACTCAATTGCTTGAGCAGCCCTCCTTCTCCCAGAATCGCTTCTGGGCTATGGTCACTCTCGATGAGTTCATCTAGGAGTTGGTCTACTTTGCTGACGACTTTCTTGGGCATGGCCACCTCTATAGTTAGTTTGCTTTAGACCGCTTACACAAACTAATTTACAGTCCCCTTTTTTCCATACTCAAAGTCTTTCGCATCTTGTCAGAACGATACCGAAATCGTCGTCGTCGCTTCTGTCTGCGCTTTACTCTGATTGCGGCTCTCCATAACTTTGAGCTGGAGCTGTTTTTTTGACTTTCGCAAGAGGTTCAATACCACCCCACTTCATTGCCTCTTCATGCTCAATTCGTCGCGTTAGTTGACCAGTTCCTAACGAGACTAGAACAAGATCCTTAGTTTCACGAAAAGGGAGCATCCACTTAAGGCAAATAGGGCAACGAGTCATAGATTAGGCAGAATAGGTAGAGTCGTAATGGGATCCCGTGGATGAACGCTGAAGAACGGTTGCAAGCCTGCTTAGCAGAAGTGGCAACGATTTTATACCGCAACACCTCCCGAGAAGAGTTGACAGACTTGGAAAGCCTGGAAAGGGCAGCCCGCCAACAAATCCTCACCCATGTCAGCCCCCGGTGGGCAATTTTTTTTATTGCCGCTCAGACCCAAACTCAGCGCGGCAAACGCCGGCAATTGAGAAGTTGCCTGGGAATACTGACTCTCACCGCTGAACAAGCTCAACGCTTGAACCTCTCCCCTCGAACCCGCCTCAGTCCCCTGTTGGAAAAATGCTGCTTGCTGCTGAGTGCCAATGAATCCTTCCAACGGGCTGAGCAAGATTTGGCCCAATTAACGGGTGTCAAGGTCGGACATACCACCCAGCAGAAGTTGGTCCATCGGCAGGAACTGATGCTTCCGGAAGCTCACCAACCGATTCACGAACTCAGTGCTGACGGGGGAAAAGTGCGCTTACGCCCTCAGACACACCCGTCTCAACCCCAGCGTGGTTCTGGTTATTGGCGTGATTACAAAGCAATGCGAGTGCAGGGGATTTATTACGGAGCACGATTGGATGATCCCTGGACTTTGAGTGATTGGGTCAATAGTCAACCCTGTGAGACGCCGTTGGTGTGCTTAGGGGATGGTCATCCTGGGATTTGGAACCTATTTGAATCGATGGCCAGCGCTGAACAACGGTGTGAGATTTTGGATTGGTATCACCTCAAAGAAAATCTCTATAAAATCCGCAAGCCCAAGGCTCAACTGGAGAGGATAGAGGGCTACTTATGGACAGGTCAAGTCGCAGAAGCTGTGCAGGAGCTGAAGCGATGGCGCACTGCTCAGGCACAAAATTTTAGAGCTTATGTGGAACGGCACCGAAATCGGATTGTCAGCTATTCCTACTACCAGGCTGAACAGCTCTGTTCGATAGGATCTGGAGCGGTGGAGTCAGCCATCAAACAAATTGGCCGTCGGGTCAGTTTATCAGGGGCACAATGGCTTCCGGAGTCGGTTAACGGCATCCTCAATGTTCGCTGTGCTTACTTGAACGGAGCTTTTTCTTGACTCTTTTTCCTTAAGTGGATGATCCCGGATTGTTAGGTGTCTTTTTGTCGATTCCGATTGCTGGCATGATCGCCGCCTGGATCCGGGCTACTCAGGAAGATCGCCTTCAAGCTGAGATGCCGATTAAGCTGGAAGCCTCGATAGCGGAAGATGAAGTCAAGTCCTGACATATTTTTTAGCGTGTCCATTTCGGCTCACGGCTGCGTCAATTGAAGAGGGTATATCCAGAGGGATCCGATCTAGAGGAATTGACGATGATTCGTATGCTTCGGTCTACTATTTTGCCCTCAAAACCTGCTCAGCTATTGATCCAAACTGGCATGAAATGGGGGCAAGACGACTGTTCGGGCATGGCAGCTGCATTATCTTTTCACGCGCTCTTTTTCCTTGTTTCCGATGCTACTGGTCACTCTCAGTGTTGTCGGGTCACTACTCGGATCCGATAACGAAGCCTTCAACACGATCATCGCCGCTGAAGAACGGTTTTTGCCCCCCGAAATTCGGAGACTGGTCAAAGAAACGATCATTTCCCTCAACCAAAGTAGCGTGGGAGCCGGGATCATTGGGTTTGGCTTGTTGTTTTATTCAGGCAGCACGGTTTTCTCGGTTC
>JAAUTN010000620.1 GCA_012031415.1 Leptolyngbyaceae cyanobacterium SM1_4_3
TAGAATCTCTGGCTAACGACGAATGATGTAGTTATAGCGGTAGCCATATTGATTAGGACATTTGGTGGCGCGGCGGAGCCGCGCCACCAAATGTCCATGTCCTAACCTAGCTGACTACAGCTATACAACCTGAAATAATTGGAGAAAAGCTACAGGTAGATAGGTCTACCTGTAGCTTTTTTGCAGTAAGAGTTTAATTAGAAATGGGGCAAACCTTTAATCTCGTATAGTCATTCCTTAACATCATCATGTGAAACGCATGGGAAGCTATTGAGCGCAGTTGGTTAGGGCTGCGGCTCATAGCTTCCTAAAAAACACGAGATTAAAATCATGCCGAACATCGAACTGAAGGGTTTTGCGTTTCTACCAGCAGACACATTCGCTGATGGCCCTCCAACGGGTCAGGACGTTTCTGGGAATGACCGCACTGGACCATTTGAAGGGCCCCCTGTCCAGGGGTTTAGTGGAGTTCAGTTTGCTGACGGAGAATCGTTCTGGTTCTTATCCGACAACGGCTTTGGCGGCAGAACCAATAGCGAAGATTATCTGCTGCGAATCTATCGCGTTGATCCAAACTTTCAGGGTGCTGAAGCAGGTGACGGCAGCGTTGAGTTATCAAATTTCATTCAACTATCTGACCCGGACAATCTGATTCCTTTCAAGATTCAGCAGGAAGGAACTGCGGAACGGTTGCTAACAGGTGGAGATTTTGACCCTGAATCTTTTGTCATTGCAGCCGATGGCACGATTTGGGTGGGCGATGAATTTGGGCCGTACCTCCTGCACTTTGACGCTACCGGAAAGCTGATTGACGCGCCGATTTCAACCCCCAATGTATTTGAACTAAATACCTTAACGGGCGAAGCTCCGATTGTGATTGGGCATCGGGGCGCAAGTGGAGAACGCCCTGAGCATACGCTGGAAGCTTATAAACTGGCGATCGAACAGGGCGCTGACTTCATTGAGCCAGATCTGGTTCCCACAAAAGATGGGGTGCTGGTAGCCCGACATGAGAATGCGATCGCCATCATCAACCCCGAAACGGGCGAAGTCATTGAAGCAACCACCAATGTCGCCGATCGCCCAGAGTTTGCCGATCGCCTGACCACCAAAGTCATTGATGGAGTTGAGATCACAGGTTGGTTTACCGAAGACTTTACCCTGGCAGAGCTAAAAACGCTAAAAGCCAGAGAGCGCTTGCCCCAACTCCGCAGCACCGAATTTGATGACCAGTTTGAAATTCCCACCCTGGCGGAAGTGATCGAACTCGTCAAACAGGTCGAAGCTGAAACCGGGAAGAAGATTGGCATCTACCCTGAAACCAAGCACCCAACCTACTTTGACGGAATTGGGCTTTCCCTGGAAGAGCCTCTAGTTGAAACGCTGGTTGAGACTGAATTTACCGACCCCGACCGCATCTTCATTCAGTCGTTTGAAGTTGGCAACTTGAAAGACCTGAAGGGGCTTCTAGAAGACGCGGGGGTAGATGCGCCACTGGTTCAACTTTATAGCAGTGCGACGGAGCAGCCTTACGATTTTGTTGTGAGTGGTGACGCTCGTACCTATGGCGATCTGACAACTCCAGAAGGTTTGGCGGAAGTCGCCACCTACGCAGACGGCATTGGCCCGTTTAAGCGCCTGATTATTCCCTCTACTACGGTGGATGAAGATGGCGACGGTCAGCCCGATGACCTGAATGGAGATGGAATCATCAGTGAAGCTGACCGTGTTTTGGGTGAGCCGACTTCGCTGATTGACGATGCCCACGATGCGGGTCTGCTGGTACATCCCTATACCTTCCGCAGCGAAGATTTCTTCTTAGCCTCAAACTATGGCGGCAACGAGCTACAGGAGTACGAAGACTTCATTCGACTGGGGGCAGATGGCTATTTCACCGATTTTCCGGCGGCGGGAGATTTGGTGCGCGATCAGGTGACGGCTGATTTGGTGCGATCGCCCGACAACCCCGAAGTACGTGCGGGTGAAGCCGTCAGCAATCTGCGCGGTTCGGGTGGATACGAGGGACTGGCAATCACCCCTGACAAACAAACGCTCTATCCGCTGCTAGAGGGGTCTGTTGCAGGCGATCCCGAAAACGCCCTACGGATCTACGAATTTGATGTTGCGTCGAGTCAGTTTCAGGGGCTAGCGGGCTACTATAAGCTCGAAAACCCAGGTCACAACATTGGTGATTTCGCGGTGATTAACGAGAACGAATATCTCGTGATAGAACGGGATAACGGTCAAGCCGACGCAGCCCAGTTCAAGAAAGTCTTTAAGGTGAACTTGTCCGAGAAGGATGCAGATGGCTTTGTTGCCAAGCAAGAAGTCGCTGACCTGCTCAACATTCAAGACCCCAACGACCTGAATGGAGATGGCAGCACCACCTTTGACTTTCCCTTTGTCACCATCGAAGACGTACTGGTGATTGACGAGAAGACGATTCTAGTTGCCAACGACAACAACTATCCCTTCTCCGTCGGTCGTCCTCCAGAGATTGACAACAACGAAATCATCTTGTTGGAGCTAGAGGAAGCGCTTGATCTCGACCCAAGAGTGGGTTTGGCTGCGCTCAGCCGCACGATTACCCAGGGCACTCAAGCGGGCGAAACGCTGATTGGCTCCGATGAAGCAGATGACTTTATCTTTGCCAGCGGTGGTAATGACAGGGTAGCTGGTGGGTTGGGCGATGACCAACTCTACGGTGAAGATGGCAATGATGTCTTGCGGGGCGATCGCAACATATCATCGTCAGGCGGCACCAGCGGTGGAGACGATATTCTCTATGGGGGTGTTGGTAACGATCGCTTGGGCGGCAAAGGTGGCAATGATCAGCTTTATGGGGGAGAAGGTCGCGACCAACTCTTTGGTGATGCGGGAGATGACCTGCTGCGGGGCGGTCTGGGCAACGATATCCTGGTGGGTGATTCCCCCAGGTTCCGAGGTCAAGATACGTTTGTGCTGGCAACCGGAGAAGGGACAGACACAATCCGTGATTTCACGATTGGAGAAGACCTGATTGGTCTGGCAGACGGTCTCAGCTTGGGGCAAATCACCATTACTCAAAGCAACCAAAACACTCTGATCAGCGCTGCAACTGAAACGCTGGCTATTCTCAGAGGGGTGAATGCAGCGGATCTGATTGCGTCAGGTGAAGCTAGCTTTACGGCGATCGCTTAACCTGATGCATCCCACTTAGCCTCGTTTAGCCTCGTCACTAAGCGCTGGCTTACCCTGGCACACTGGAAGCTGGAGCTTCCAGTGTGCAGGGTAAGTAGACGAGCGATTACTAAGACAATGCTTTTGTCATCAGGCAACTTTTAATCAGCAGACGACGCATTAAGATG
>JAAUTN010000139.1 GCA_012031415.1 Leptolyngbyaceae cyanobacterium SM1_4_3
CAGGATTACGGTACTCTTGAGCAGTTCGTCAATTAATTCGGGTCGAAAGGTCATGGGTTTGTGTCTCAGGTACTAGTTCATTAGATCTTGTTTTGACCTTTGACACAAACTATTTTACATATCCCAACTCAGCCGATTGGGATGGACTTTACCTGCACTATTACCGCCAGTCTCCCTTCGAGATGGTTGAGCATTTGTCCACAACATCGCCTGATTATTAACGATCGCGCCTTGCGATCGCCCATCATAGAAACCTTTGAAGGAGAAATCAGTTAAATCCAGTCAGCCTCGGAACAGTGCGAGTGTTGCCTGCTAATACCCGCAGTTGGGCATATTGGGAAACAGAGCATCAGTTTATACTGCTGGCATTTGAACCAGAGTTATTAACACGGCAAATCGCTGACACAACGGATCGTCAAACTTTTGTAGAACTGCTTCCCCTCATCAATCCCTCTGATCCGCTCATTTATAGCATCGGGTTAGCCCTTAAAACAGAACTGGAATCGGATGGACTTGGAGGACGTTTGTATGTCGATGCAATGACGATTGCATTGATGGCGCATCTGTTGCAGCATTATTCTGTTCAGACTTATTTGGCTCCCACAGTTGTTAATGGTTTACCGAAACACTTGTTGAAGCAAGTTGTAGATTACATTCACGATCATCTCGATCAGGAGTTAACTCTGGAGACGTTAGCTGCGCTCGCTCACATAAGTCCCAGTTATTTCTCTCGTTTGTTCAAACACTCCACTGGATTATCACCTCATCAATATGTGATTCAGTGTCGCGTCGATCGTGGTAAGCACTTGTTGAGACAAGGAAAATTGAGTATTGCAGAAATTGCTGATTCTCTAGGATTCACCCACCAAAGTCACTTCAGTTATCACTTCATACGCTTAGTTGGTCATACTCCCAAAGCATTCATCAATAGTCAGTAAGAATCTGCTTAAAAGTACAGAAATGTGCAAGACGCAGATTCAGAAGATTTTACATACTGAAGTCAGTCTTGTAAGCAGGTTCAAATCATGAACGTTCACCAGGAGAAGCTTTTACCTATTCAAGATCGTGAGCCAATGGAAAGCGCAATTCCCGGACTATACACCTCGGCTCTACAACCGCTGCCGTTCGCTCCTCCGCTCGACATCCGCGCCTTCCTGTTGCATCGTAAGCAAGGCAATCTGCTGATCTACAGCGTTACTGAATTCGACTTCAATGTACCAGTGGTTCAAAGTCTCGGTGGCATCACACGCCAGTATCTGAACCACTGGCACGAGGCAATGTTTGTTTCAGAACGAGTTGACGTGCCGCTCTTCTGCCACGAAAGAGATCGCGAGTTCGTGGCTTTGATGTGCTTGTACCGTGGCTAGCAACTCACGTACAACCCTATTACACCATGACCAACAAATTAGATGCTCAACGTCGCATTGGGATGATTCTCGATCGTGTGCAGCGAGGCGAGGATCACTAACTGTAACCAGAATAAATGCAGATTTTCAGGAGAGACATCATGTCTGAATCCATTCTGTTAATCAACACCATGCAAATTCACCAAGGAGAACTAGAAGATTTCAAGGAGAGTGTGAAGCGATCAATAGAATTTGTAGAAACCAATGGACCTCAATTACTGGTTGAAGTTTACGTTGACGAGGAAAACATGCAAGCCTACAGCGTTCAGTTTTATCCTGATTCGGAAGCCATACTGTTTCACTGGCAGATCTCTGATCCGTACATCCATGATGTGATGCAACACAGCACAGTCAAACGATTAGACATTTACGGTCAATCCAATCATGCGGTGATGGAGGGAATCCGATCGTTTTCCAAAAACGGAATCATTGTGTCTGCAACACCTCATTTCACTGGCTTCCACCGTTTTCAACCCAATGAATTGTCGAGGAGAAGTTCATGACCTCTACCAAAATCCTTGCCTTTGCCGGAAGTGCCCGCAGAGATTCTTTTAACAAAAAACTGGTGAAAATTGCCACTGAGGGAGCTAGAGCCGCCGGTGCAGAAGTCACCTATTTGGATTTTCGCGATCTACCCCTACCGCTCTATGATGAGGACTTAGAGGAAGCAAAAGGCTTGCCAGACAATGCTCTTAGGCTTAAAGCACTCATGAAAGTGCATCAGGGATTTCTCATTGCCTGTCCAGAGTACAACAGTTCAATTACACCCCTGCTAAAAAACGCGATTGATTGGGCATCGCGTCCTGAACCAGGCGAACCGTCGCTGGTCTGTTTCAAAGAGAAGGTTGCTGTATTGATGAGTGCATCTCCTGGAGCTTTAGGCGGTTTGCGAGGATTAGTTCATGTTCGCTCTATTCTGAGTAATATTGGTGTTCTAGTGCTACCGGATCAGAAGGCGATCGGCAACGCCGATCGAGCATTCGATGAGAATGGCAATTTGAAGGATGAATCGCAGCAGGCAAGCATCTTGCAACTAGGCAACAAACTTGTAACGATGACTGCCAAATTAAATTCCTCTATCGAAATGAGTTGGAGTAGTCAATCATGAAGGAATTTGTTCTCTCCCTTGTAGCAGGTTGGATCGTAGGTGTTCTATTTGGTTGGTTGAAACTGCCGTTACCTGCACCGCCTTTAATGGGATTTGTTGGAGCACTAGGGATTCTGTTGGGTGCCTGGTCGATTGACCAACTAAAACAGTTGCTGCTGCATTGATTCCATCCAATTTGTTTAATCCCACGATCCTATGAACATTAATCAACAACCTGCAAACCATCAGCCACAAATTATTTTGATTAGCGGGAATATGGCTGCTGGAAAGTCGAGTGTTGCTCAAGCCCTTGCTGAACGGTTGCCCAAAAGTGTCCATCTTCGCGGGGATACTTTTCGTCGTATGATTGTAAACGGACAAGCCCAAATTGACATTACCTTTGTCAGATAGAGGCGGATCGACAGCTTCAACTGCGATATCATCTGGCAGCAATGGTAGCGCGACACTATCTCCAAGCTGGCTTTACAGTTATCTATCAAGACATCATCATTGGTTCGGCACTCGCTGAGGTCATTGCCATGTTTCATGATGTACCGTTATCTGCGATCGTTCTATGTCCCAAGGCGGAGGTTGTAGCAGCAAGGGATACAGCAAGATCGAAGACAGGGTATGCAACCGAAACAATGGTTTACGCCTTCGACCGCATCCTCCGCACTGAAACTCCCCGCCTTGGCTACTGGTTAGATTCAACCAATCTAACAGTTGAAGAAACGGTTGAGCGGATTTTAGCGATCGCTTCACCAGGAGGTTTTCAAAATGAATAGGGAATTCAATCGTGCGATCGCTATACCGTTGGAACGATCGACATTAAGCGAGCGAGATGAAGAATGTATCCAGATGATTCACAGTTTGTGGTCTGGACGATCCTCAGATCGCTGCTGTAGTGGCGCAAATCCTGTTTAACGGCTTCTCAAAGCAGGTAAAAGGTCGTTCCTTTATGGCGACCCTCAGGCTCTTGGGTGCGGGAGTCAAAGATGCCATCCACGGTTGGTTAGACCGCCCGCCTCACTATATTCCCGCTGTCGGAACGAGCGGCAAACTCGCCGTGATGGCTACCCCGCAAGCCCAGCAGACCATTGCCGCTATGCACAGCGCTCAGTGGCGGAACGAAGTCGCGCCTCGCGTCATGTTCGAGATGATGTGATATAAGCCTAGTCACGAAGCTAATCGGCTCCAAATGCCAGTGCTGGTCTGTATCGCTGAATTCGATCGCGAAACATCGGCGGATTTGGCGCGTCAGATAGCGGAAAAAGCACCCCGTGGAGAACTCAAGTGTTATCCCTTTGCCCATTTCGATTTCTATCACCCGGAGATTCGCACACAGGTACTCGGTGACCAAATCAACTTTCTGCGGAAACACCTGATGGTCGCCCCACAGTAGACAAATTAATCATCTACCCATAAATCGTTTTCCATATCTATGGCAACAAGTGAGCAGGACAGGCAACAGATCGCAGCGGTAATTGAGCAATACCGCTGTGGGTTTGCCACAGTGAACGTAGAGGATCTCAAAGCGATTGGGGATCAGGACTACGACGATATCATCTATGTTGCACAGGAAATGGCTCAACCCGTGCGCGATTGGGCAGGAGTAGAGCAATACTATGAGCGTGTAGCTAAGGCCTTAGAAAAGGTGAGGACGATGACGGTTAGCGACTTGTCAATCAAGGTTTTGGGTGAGGTTGCCTACGCTTTTTGTACGTTCCACTTCGAGGGTAAGGTCAAAGGGCAGAGCCAGCCTCGGATTGCGGATGGACGAGTTCCCTTTATTTTGCATTGCAAGAGCAGGCTGTGGAAGGTGATTCACTATCATGAGTCTTGTCCTGGCTCTGTATCGATAAGCTGAGGAATAAAGCGATGAGTTTAACAAAAGTCGATATTGATGTCCTGGTCGCGGGCGCTGGCCCTGTCGGATTAGCAACGGCGTGCGAACTGCTCAGACATGGCGTGCGCTGTCGCATTATTGACAAAGCTGCGGAACCAGTCCAAACCTCCCGCGCTCTCGGCATTCAAGCCCGATCGCTGGAAGTGTTCGAGAACATGGGTGTAATCGATCGGGTTCTAGCAGCGGGAACCAAGGCGAAAGGAGTCACGATTGCGATCGCGTCATCTTGCGTCTCAGTTTGCAACACATTCAAGAGAAAGATAGCCAGTATCCCCTTCTGCTGATCTTGCCACAGGGTCAAACCGAGTCTATCAATACTTCTTGTCTTTGACTTTTATTAGAGTTGTTGGGAAATAATAGAGTGTTAGGGAGAAATTGTATCTCTGGTAGTTTGTGGTTTGATGATCATGCTGCCATCAAGTAGAAGTTCCATAATCCGGTAGCAGTGAGCATCAAGTGGTCATCAAACTCCTCAGTTCGATTGCGATAGACATCACTCACCGCACCATAACGCTTCACGCCAGCAAAGGCGTTCTCACAAACCACCCGGAATTGACTTAAAGCTCGATTTTCTGCTTTTTGCTCTTGGCTCAGTTCCCCTCCCTTCTGCTTTTTGTAAGGAATGCGGATGTTGTCATACTGTTTATCTACACCCAAAAATCCCAAATCGAGTTCAATCGGAATTTCATCCGGCACACCACCTGCTATGTCCTCCTGGTCATGCAACTTCTTATCATGCAACTTTCCTTCCCGGGCTTTACTTAACACCACCACCCGCTTGCGCTCGTCTACGGCGGCTAGATGTTTTCGAGTATGCCGTTTCTTCTTGCCGGAGTAATTCAGTTTTTGTTGCTCAGGGTCTTGAGGTCGTTGAATCGGACGCTCAGTCCCATCAATCATCACTCGCTCTACCCCTGGAAATCGCTCCACAAACTCCTCAATACTTCTCAGTTTGCGTTCTGGTAATGCCATCTTTTCACCCAATGCTGCTTCTAGAATTGGTTGCAAGCGATGCATCCAGTGGTGTGCCTGGCCACGGTCAATCTCAAACAAAAATCCTGCTAAATCGAAGGTTGGATAGCATTTGAAATAAAACAGGATATAAAACAATTTGTCCTGAGGATTGCCTAAACGGGCTTTGCGTCCTCCTCCCACTGCTCGTTGGCGAGGGTGCCCGAGCAAGCTTTGTTCATACACCGCACTGAACGTTGGCAGTAGGGCATCAAAGGCTTTGCGGTTTAATCCCGTCAGTGCACGTAGCAATCGGTCTTGCTTCAGTGCCCGTTCAATGTTGAGCATTGCCCTCACCTTTTCTCCGTCTGCTTTAATTCTCCCCTATTTCCCAACAAGTCTATTTCAGCAGTAGCGTGAAGGACGGTGCGCTGGTGAGTCACGCTGCGTGCCAATCGCCTCCTCCCTATCCTGATGTTATTACAAGTTCATCCACGTCTGACATAGGTTCGACACGCCGTAGCACACGTCATGCTGATTTTCTGCCATTTGATAGAAACGTCATTCTATCTACAGAGGGAGTTGCCATCGGCTCCGCTAATCCTGCCCAAATATACACTCTTCAACCCCACCGTCCCCTTTTCGTTACACCCCAGTAGCGCAGATAGCGATAGGGTCCATAGGTCTTACCTGTCTTAGCATCAGGAATCATCTTCAGCTCAATATGCCCTCGTCCCCCGTGCTTCCCCAGCGGTGTGCCATCCTCACGGGTCTCCTGGTTCTCCTCCTCTGCTTCCTGCCGCCGCGACTCCAATAGCCCCTGAATCATTTCAGCCAGATCCCCTAACTCTTCATCATTCCAATCTTGAAGTTGCTGAATCAATTGCGCTGCTTTACTCCGCTTTGGCAGCAAAATTTGCTTAGGGAATACTTAGGGATCTTTAGCTTGTTTTATTCCCTAAGTCCAGATTCACCCGTACTGCTTTTGCTTAGGGAAACCTTTTACATCAGAAGATTTAGCGATTCCCTAAATTTCATTGCCAATTTGATACCTCTGCTTAGGGAATAGTTAAGAGCAGTTTTACCTGATTTTATTCCCTAAACTTTGACACTGCGCCTCATCCCTGCCTTTATCAAACCGTGCTAGCGTAGAAGCTATTCCCCACTTGCAAAACTCCGATGGTCACCCTCGGTATTACTAAAGCGATCACGAATCTCACCGAAGCTCACGCAAGATTGGGCATTGCACCTAGTGCAGATGCAACCTTCTTTACCGAATTGAGAGAGTCACTGCCTCCACTGAGTGATACCGAGAAAGCAAGGCTCGATCAGCTTAAACAGCGCTATCTCTACTACGCCGATAGCGGAGCCATCACTGAAGGCACGGTCAATTTAATTCTGCTCTCTCCCCTCCTAGAAACTCTGGGATTCATCGATCCGCCTTATCAAGTTCGGGGTGAAAAATATGTCCGGTTTGAAATTGAAGATGGCGATACCCTGTTGGATGGGTTGATTGATGCCCTGGTGATTCACGATCGCCTCTGGTTGATTGTGATTGAAAGTAAACGTTATGGGTTTAGTGTACGACAAGCAATCGCCCAAACTTTAGCCTACATGGTCGGCGGACCGATTTCTCCTGTATTTGCTCTGATTACCACCGGAGAAGATTACTTGTTTGTTAAATGCGATCGTGACTCTTCCCACTATGCACTGTCGGATAAATTTACCCTCAGTACTGTTGAAGGCAATGAACTGTATGCCGTCGCGCAAATCTTAAAACGTCTGGTTAATGTGTAGCAGGCTATTCACCCCAACTGGCGGAAACCTTGACATCCACAACTACCAGAATCGGATGCAGAAACTTTCGAGCTGCGGCAATCATGCATTGATGCAGGATACAACTAACACGCCTTACCTCAGCAACAGGACACTCCAGTAGGATTTCATCATGAACTGTGCAAATCAGCTTTGCTCCTGTTTCTGCCAGCACTTTGTTGAGTTTCACTAACGCCAATTTCGTGATGTCAGCATTCAATCCTTGGACTGGATGATTCAACAATTCCGCCAGCCTAGGTTTGTCCGCCCACCTGCGCCGACGTACGGCTAAGGTACGGCTCTCCTTTATTCCTCGGATGTAACTGCGCTTGATTGTCTCATGCCATTCTGCTACTCCGGCGTAGGCTTCAAAGAAGCGTTTTCGGAATGCCTTTGCCTGTTCCAGAGACAGAGCGACCCTATACTTTGTCTCAGCGTAGCTCTGAAGTTTGGCGGCACCCATGCCGTAGATCAGCCCAAAGTTGATGGCTTTGGCAAGCCGTCGATCTTCCTCACTCACATCAGCGATCGCTTCCCCGTCACAAGCGCTGCTGTCAGCCGATGCAGATCCTCACCCCTGCGATATGCTCGTTGCATCCGGGCATCGCCACTTAATCGAGCAACAATCCGCAGTTCAATTTGAGAATAGTCGGCTCGCACTATTTGATAACCTGGTGCAGCTACAAAACAGGTTCGGGCAGCCGCATCACGAGGAATGGTTTGCAAAGGTGGATTGCGACAAGAGAACCGACCTGACCTAGCTCCAAGCTGATAGTACGTCGGGTGAATCCTTCCTGTCATTGGATGAATATGCTTGGGCAAGCTATCGGCAAACGTGGCAGTGATTTTGGAGAGGTGGCGATAATCCAACAATGCTTGGATCACAGGGTGCTGCTTTGCCAGTGGCACCAGTTCTTTCTGGTTAGTCGAGTTCACTGGAATTCCAGCCGCTTGCAGTGCTGCAAGCACCTGTTGCGGAGAGTTGGGATTGATTGCATCTGTCATCTCTGGCAGCAAGGAGATTTGAGCGTTACCCACAACCCGAAGTTCCCTGATCTGGTGAAGTGCAGCATCGCGATCGCTCTCCAGTTTTATCCCTAACGTTTGCCAGCGAGAAAGATCCAACAACATGCCATTCAGTTCCATCTGAGCCACCGCAGGCATACAGTGAAACTCAAGTTGGGCAATTTTGAGAAGCTGCGATCGCTCCAGCTTCTTGACTAAGATCGGGTACAGTTCCAGCAAAACTGCGGCATCTAACGCCGCATACTGCAACTGCTGTGATGTCAGCAGTTTGCTCCAGTCACTCACCTGCTGGGTTTTATCCAGTTCAATATTCAGGAGTTTTTGAACAAGGGTTTGCAATGAGAGACCCGTTTTTAACCCCGCCGTCAGCACTCGATAGGCAAGTTGTGTGTCGAAGAAAGGAGCATTGGGCTGGAGTCCTGCCTGAGCAAGGAATTGCCAGTCAAATTTACCATTGTGGGTAATTTTGATCGCAGGGCTGGAGAGAAATTGTTGAAGCAGAGATTGATCGCAAGGGGCAATCAGGGGTAGATCGATCAAAATCACTGGTTGACTAGGAACTGCGAGCTGAATTAATCGAATGGTGTGAATGTGAGGATCTAATCCAGTTGTCTCGCAGTCTAATCCGAGAATGGAAGACTGTTCTAGCGATCGCAGTGCAGTTTCAAGTTCGCTACTTGATGTAATCAAGTGATAAGGAACATTTTTCAAATTAGGGTAAGTTGTGGAGACGGACATGACTAAACTAGACCAGTTGCAATGCTTGTTCTGATGAAGATTGAATCACCTTGATTTAGACGAAATCTTCCATAATCAGAGCGTGATTTAAGCCACTAGCGGCAGCGCTACCCTGAAAAACAGCAGCGGCGATCGCTTGCATGGGTGAAGTGATGTCACCTGCCGCATAAACACCTTTGACGCTAGTTTCGTTAAAAACATTGGTCGTCTTGATTAAATTGAATTCATTCAACTCACAGCCTAACTTTTCAGCCAGGTTTGAACGGAGCGTTTGCTTGGGTCGGATCAGTATGCCGTGACGCGCAATTTTTTCGTTTGTGCCGTTGGTGCAGAGGACTAAATCAGCACTCCAGTTTTTCAGCAAGGACACCATTTCGATGCCCGTTTCGCCATTTCCAACAACGGCAAGCGGTTCGTCGCACACTTCCCAGGCGTGGCAATAGGGACAATGAAACACGCTTTTGCCCCAGAAATCACCAAAGTTTTGGATGTCTGGAAATTCATCCACTATCCCGAAAGCCAATAAAATTTTGCGCGATTTTTTTTATCGTGTCATCCTCAAACACAACTTCAAATTGATTGTCGGATGGGTTAATTTCCTTGACTCCGATCGCGTGAAATTCAACGTTTTGTAAGGTTTGAGTTGGTCGCGCCCGATGCTCAAAAGTTCATGCGGGCTGATGCCATCACGGGTGAAAAAGCTGTGCGACTCGTGTGCGGGTGCGTTACGCGGATTACCTTTATCGCAGACTAACACTCGACGACTTCTGCCCAAAAGGAGTGCTGCACTGAGTCCAGCAGAACCGCCACCGACAATGACGCACTCGTAAATCTCTTTGTTTTGGTTTATCATCTTTTTCTCAATGTCTTCTATATTGATTCAGCGACACTGACTGTTATTCAACTCTTTAATCATCAACCTATGTGCTGTCTGTTAGTTGTGGTGCGATCGACAAAGCACTGACCTGAAATAATTTGTGAAGTAATTCAATGGTTTCGATCAGCCTACTGTAAATCCACCGTCAATCACTAAGGGTTGTCCAGTGATGTAGCTAGCAGCATCAGAGCAAAGAAAAACGACAGCTTGAGCAATTTCTTCTGCCTGCCCAATGCGCCCCATCGGAACCGTAGATGCGAAATCATCAGATGTGAGACCCATCCGTTCGAGGCTACGATCGAGCATCTCAGTCGCAGTAGCACCGGGGGTAACGGCATTAACTCGAATGCCCTGCTTGGCATAGTCCAACGCTGCCGCTCGTGTCAGTCCCATGACAGCATGTTTACTTGCGACATATGGAGATGCCCCTGGAAACGCAATCAATCCTCCTAGTGAGGAGGTATTGACGATCGCTCCGGCTCCCTGGGTTAGCATTTGCTGAATTTCATACTTCATGCACAAGAACAGTCCCCGTGTGTTAATCGCCATCAGTTCGTCAAAGTCTTCGATCGATTGTTCGTGCAGAGGTTTTGGAAGTGCCTCAATGCTCGCATTATTGAAGGCATAATCGAGCCTCCCAAACTTCTCGACGGTGGTTTGCACAAGCGCTTTAATCTCGGCTTCGTTCGAGACATCCGATCGCACAAATAAACAGTCAATACCAGCATCTCGTAGCTGAGCTTCCGTTGCTTTACCTTCTGGTTCGCGTCGTCCTGAGAAAACCACTTTAGCTCCTGCAATACCGAATGCTTTAGCGGTTGCCTTGCCAATTCCCGAAGTCGCTCCCGTAATCAAAGTCACTTTATTTTCAAGGTTCATCGTTTTCTCCTTTTGTAGTTAAAAAATCTTGGAGAGAGTGCTATTCATTTGCTCATTGAGTACTTGCAAGTGTAGATTTCAACGAAATACTCTAGCGGTTGTAGTAGTTTGTCGATCGTTGGATCATCGGATTTAAGGATGCCGCGATCGCTGCTCCAGCAATGCTTCCACCATTCAGGATTGTGATGACAAAGTGCTTGCAGTAACTGCGAATAGGAGTTGTCAAACGCCTCGTTTATGTCAGGCTTGCCCGCTAATTCTAGCTTTCGGTTCAGCTTGCGAATGGCGAGGCAACAGAGTCGCAGGTAGGATGTGATTTTTAGCTGTTGTGGCATCTCGGTCAGCAGCTTAGTTCTTGCGTAATCAAGCAAATGAACAATCTCTTTGTCGCGATCTGTAGAGCAATCAATGGTTTGGGTTGCGGTTGACATAGTTCAAAACTCGAATTACACCTGAGTCATCTAACGAGCGCAAAATTGACGAGTGTGTAGCACCAATTCTGCGCTCAAGTTCACTCTGATGATGATGCTTGCGCTAAGAATTCAATCAGCAAGTGATTGACCTCTTTGGGGCGTTCCTGCTGTATCCAATGTCCAGTTTTGGGTAGCAACACCGCTTTTTTCAGATTTGGCATTGCTGTTTCTAACTGGTTGATCAGATCTTGATTCATCGTCACAGCGATATCAAATTCTCCGCCAATAAACAAAGCGGGTTGTTGCAGCTTCGCGCCACTCAAGAAGGGCGTAAGTTCCCAATCTCTGTCCAAATTTCGATATCGCGCCAACGCTCCTCGAAATCCCGTGCGCTCAAACTCCTGGGTGAGAAAATCCAGGTCTTGCTCGCTCAACCAACTTGGTAGCTGCTCTGATTCAGATAGACTATCCAGAAACGTTTCTGATTGGTCAAATACAAGTCGCCACCTTTTCTCAGGAGGTGCGTCTCCAGAGGCAGAATAAAACATCATGCGAAGCGATCGCCGAACATCAGCTTCTAGTTCCGTCTCTGCTTGACCTGGTTCCTGAAAATACGACACATAAAGTTGTTGCTCACCTGCTATCTGTTTGAGGGTTTCCGTTGGGGGCTGACTGTCCCAAGTTCTAGGGCGATAAGGCACACTCAGCAAAGCGATCGCCTTAAACAAATCTGGACGTAACAATGCACAATGCCAAGCCAAAGGCGCACCTTGATCATGCCCAACGATTATGGCTTGTTCTTGATTTAACGCCTGAACCAGACCGACAATATCGCTCGTAAGTTGAAGAATGTTGTATTCCTCAATTGGTTCTGGCTGATCGGTTTGTCCGTAGCCCCGTAAGTCTGGAGCAACAACGTGAAATCCAGCTTCTGCGATCGCGCTAATTTGATGCCGCCAAGCATACCAGCACTCTGGAAACCCATGACACAGGATGACTAGCTTGCCTTGACCTTGCTCAGCAATATGCATTTTGATGCCGTTCGTCGTAACCCAACGGTGATGGATGACTTGCATCATTCCTCCGAAGTTGAGAACACAGCCAGATCTTGCCGAAGATATGACGCAGGAAACTTTGCATTGAGTCCATGTCCAGGCAGGTCTCTCGCAACAACAGGGTGCCCCATACCTGTCAATAAACCAGATACTTTATTCCAATGTAGCGATGAGTGCCACGCACCATGAATGAATAAGATGGCTTTCGATCGCTTGTCTGATTTGACTGGAGAAGCTGCTGAAACCCGATATCGATCGAAAGCAACAGAGGTTGAAAGTGCTAGGGTGCTGCTAACAAGGAAGTTACGTCTTTTCATCGTACTCCGAAGCCTGGGTAGTGCGGCAGTTCCCTGGCGGTTTCTTCCGGCGACAAGAAACGAACACCGTTTGCAGCACCCAGACGGATAGCATGGTTAGGATCGTCCGTTAGATAGGTAATTGCCTCAGTGGGAAGATTCATGCTTGTTGCAGGTTCAGCCATTTTGATGAAGTAGCGATCCAGCCCAACCGCATGTTCACCTACTGCTTGAACCAGGATCAATGTTCGGAGGTACGGGGAGCGGATATAAAAAGCGTGCGGCTTGCCTTGAGGTAAGAAGATTGTTTCCCCTGCATGTGCTACTAAAATCTTGTCTTCGCAGTAGAACTCCATCTCACCCTCAAGCACGTAATACAACTCATGCTCCCACTCGTGAACATGAGGCGGCGGTTCATTGCCAGGTTTCGCCTGGTACTCCATCAGGGCAAAGCGACCCCCAGTGTCCTCGCCTTTGGCAAAGAAGGACATGAGACTTCTCATATAAAACATGGACGAGTCGAGCGCAGAGGTGCGCTTGTATGCTTTTAGTGATGCCGATTGAACTTGTTCCATCATTCTCCTTAATGATTAATTCTGTTGCAAAAACTTCTGCTGATTTCGCAGCGGTTAATGACTCTGGCTCTTTCGTGGTACTCCAAAGCCGGGGTAGTGGGGCAACAGTTCCGCTGTTTCTTCCGGAGTCAGCAGCTTGACTCCGTGCTTGGCAGCCAGCGCGATCGCGGGAGTTGGATCGGAGAGGGCGTATGTGGTTGCGTTCTCAGGGAGTTCCATGCTGGTGGACGGACTCGACATCGCTTCAAAGTAACGATCCAAACCATACCCATCCGGACCGCCTGGTTGTAGCAGTGCGAGGAACCGGAGGGTGGGCGACAGGTAGTAGAACGCATGGGATTGATTCCGGGGGAGGAAGATCGTTTCGCCTGCCCGCACCGTCCGGACTTCGCCCATGCAGTACACCTCCAGTTCGCCTTCTAGAATGTAATACACCTCATCCTGGTCATAGTGGAGATGGGGTGGCGGCTCATTTCCTGGTTTCATCCGCAGCTCCAGAAGGAAGAAGCGGTTTTCGGTCTCGGCAGATGTCACGAGAAAAGACATGAGACTGCCCATGTAGGAGCGAGTGGTTTCCGTAACTGCGCTCCGAACAAAGAAATCTGCTGACTGGTTCATGATCTGACCTCTGATATTAATGTGACTGTCGTGTTCACAATTGGTTTTGTGGTGATTTAAGTCTTGCAACTCAGTCGTTGCATTGTTTGTTTGAATTCAATAAATTCGTAAGAACATTTAACGACTGCCTTTTCAGCACATAGGTCTACCCAAGTCATGGATATCCTTTCCGATCTGTGCTTAACGAGTAACAAAAGTCTGTCTTTCGCAGTTGTGTGTTGCTCTAGATGAGGAGAAGCTTGTATGAGATTCCTCTGATTCTTTGTACCTAAAGTGTACTAAGTTCTAATGTTCAACGTCTTTCGGATTCTTACAACAACTTGTCAGATTCTTATGGTGTTAGCGGACTTGCTTTGGTGTCAGTCCAGTAACTTTCTTAAACTGTTGCGTCAAATGGCTTTGGCTGGAGAAGCCGACTTGTGTAGCAATGTCTGCGATCGCTAAATCCGTTTTCGATAACATCAACTTTGCCCGTTCCACCCGCTGTTGAATTACATATTGATGCGGCGAAATCCCTATCGCCTGTTTGAACAAACTGGCGAAGTAAGTGGGGCTGATATTGATGACGCTTGCCAGTTCAGCTAATGACAAATCTCGATTGAGGTGAGTGTGAATATAATCGATCGCTTGCTGCAATTGAGCACGAGTTAAGCCTCTATTCTGAGGTGTAATGATTTGTGCAACTTCAGAATAATGTCGCAGCAGATGAATAACTAATACCTGGGTCAATGATTCGACATACAACCGGCCCATCACGCCACCCGATCTCACCTCAGCCAAAAGCAGCATGGCAATATGCTGAAGATTCAAGTCCTGTTGACCGAAACGGCTCACGAAGTTGAGTTGCTTCGCATCCATTTCGGATGCTTCAGCGCCTTGTTCAATCAACTCCGGTTTTAGGCAAATGTGCAGCGGAGAACAAATGACACCTTCACCCCGGTGCCAGTAGCTCGGTTGCCCAGCCGGGACAAAGATGGTGTCTCCCTTCCGAAGGATTGACTCATGTCGGCGATCGTCACGTTTCTGAATCAAAGGAGCAGGCTGTCCCAGGTGTAAGTTGAGCCAATGATCCGACAGGGCGGGCAGTTCCAACTCAAAGGATGAAAAAGGACTTTGGCACTGCTCGACTAAAATGCCATTCCAGCCTAGTTGCCGACTGGAGAACATCAGCGTTTTATTCAACCGTTGGCTGAGTTCGATCGATCTGATCTGGTTCTCTGTCACAGATTTTGTTCTCAGCATTTGACTTACTTACTTTGAAAGATAGAAGTTCCAATTTTGTTTAGCGGTTTCAGAATCGGCTGCAACGTGTTCGGCACAGTTGAGACGAAGATGACGATCGCCAAAGGGCGCATTGACCAACGCACAGTGATGAGGACGATCTGACCCTGGATACCGATTGGGCTGAAAGAATTGACAGGTCACACACATTCTTGCCACTGAAATCTGTCCCTGTTGTTGAAGCTTGCGAATCATTTTGATCAGCCCCCGTAGGAAGATTACTTGTTCCTCCTCGGATAGCTCATTCACGGTGTTGAGCAGAAAATCAGACCAGGATGCTGTTTGTGTTGCAGTCTGCTGTCCTTGAGGGGTTAACGTGATGGCGATCGCTCGTTTATCTTGAGCGATCGCGTTTTTTGCACTAACCCTTTCTCGACTAGCGATGTCACCGCATCACTGGCAGTGGCAGCCGTAACCGCAAGATGTTTCGCCACCTCTGACAACCGCATTCCAGCGTTGCCTTTGTCAATTAGAAGCGCCAGGATTTGCCCTTGAGTCGGTGTTAAACCTTGTTGTCCAGCATCCTGCCAGGATTGACTTTTCAGCGCCAGTCCAATTTTCTCTAGTCCAATCAAGATGTGTTGTTCGATCGCAGTTGAGGCATCAAAGGGATTAGCGATGACATCCACATTCGGCTGTTCGGCGGGAAGGGCTAATTCTGTGTTGCGATCGGGCTGAGAGTTGTCCATGAATACTGACGGTGCAAAGCACTAAGTAAGTGAGAGCGGCTGCAAGCCAACGGCTACGAGTATTTCTTTATGTATCACGGCTCCGCTTTGGTTGAGCAGGAATAGTAACAATCCTACAACGACAGCCACTTCCAACGCAGTAGGACACAAATCCTCGATCTACAATGCTGCTTTTAATGTGGCGATTTCTGCGGCAAGCATTGCAAAAGCAACGCCGTAGTCAGGTTCACCTGTCAGTTCAGCGACAATTTCTTGATAGATAACGATGCCTGTAGAATCTACGATATAAACAGCGCGTGCTAGTAGTCCTAAATCCTGAATGAGCAGTCCCCAACTGCGGGCAAAGTCCAGATCGCGATAATCCGAAAGCAGGGTGATATTGGGACTTTCTCGATCGCCTGCCAACGAGTTTGAGCAAAAGGAAGGTCGGCGGAAATGAGAAAAACTT
>JAAUTN010000621.1 GCA_012031415.1 Leptolyngbyaceae cyanobacterium SM1_4_3
TTTAACCCTGGCATTGGTGGCGGCGGCGCAGCGGCGAGGCGTTCGCTTTCGATTTGATGTTGAGGTGCAAACGCGTGGTAGCAGGTGAGCAGGGATGTGAGGGAATTGAAACTTCAGCGGGGGCGATCGCGGCAGATTGGGTTGTGATAGCCGCCGGATTGGGATCGACCGCCATGACGCAAGTTTCCCCCCGTCCGGTCACGGTGCAACCTGTGCTCGGACAAGCCGTTCGCCTACGCCTCGATCGCCCCTTGGGATTGCCAGAATTTCAACCTGTGATCACGGGACATGATATTCACATTGTGCCGCTGGGTAACGCTGATTACTGGATAGGGGCAACGGTGGAATTTCCAGTTGGACAGCAGCCAGTCACGGCAGATCCCGATCGATTGGATCAGGTGATGCAGGGGGCGATCGCCCTCTGTCCCGCCCTCGCCCAAGCAGAATTGATTGACCAATGGTCGGGCTTGCGTCCCCGTCCGGTCGATCGCCCTGCCCCTGTGATTGAATTGCTACCGGGCTACCCAAACGTGCTACTTGCCACAGGGCACTATCGCAATGGCGTGTTGTTGGCTCCAGCAACGGCGATCGCCATTCGTGAATTCATTGCCAAAAGCTAGCATCTGGTTTGTCACGATTTGCCTATTTGATTCGGCGAGCTGACCCGGTTTGCGATCGATCTTTGCTGGTAAACTATGATGCGATCGAGACGAATGTAAACCGTTTGGCGATCGAATTATCTACTGCGTCGATACCAGGAATCAACGATGAGCGTAGCGTCACTACAGGGGCGAGATTTTCTCAGCATGGCGGATTTCAGCACCGAAGAAATTCAGGCTACTTTTGCAACTCGCCGCCCAGTATGAAGGCGGGAGCGGTGCAGGTGCGCTGTGCAAAGGTGTTGGGCTTGCTATTTCAAAAAGCATCCACCCGCACACGCGTTAGTTTCTCCGTGGCGATCTACCAATGGGCGGGCAGGTATTAGATTTAAACGCCACTGTCACTCAGGTCAGTCGGGGCGAACCAACGATCGACACTGCACGGGTATTGGAACGCTATCTCGATGTCGTCGCCATTCGCACCTTTGAGCAACAGGAGGTGGAAACCTTTGCCCACTACGCCAAGATTCCCGTGATCAATGCCTTGACAGATCTAGAGCATCCCTGCCAGGTGTTGGCTGATTTACTAACGATTCAGGAGGAATTTGGCACATTAGCCGGATTAACCCTAGCCTATCTAGGGGATGGCAATAACGTTGCCCACTCCCTCATGCTGGGCTGTGCGCTGATGGGCATGAATGTTCACATTGCCACCCCTGCCGAGTACCAACCGGATGCTGGAATTGTGGAACGGACACGGGCGATCGCAGGCGATCGCTCCAGCGTTCTGCTCAACCCAAGACCCCTACGAAGCTGTCACCGGAGCACACGTCCTCTACACCGATGTCTGGGCAAGTATGGGTCAGGAAGATCTCGCCGCCACCCGCATCCCGATTTTTCAACCCTATCAGGTGAACGAAGCCTTGCTGGCTCAGGCAGAACCCAAGGCGATCGTGCTGCATTGCCTGCCTGCCCACCGCGAAGAAGAAATCACCGATGCCGTGATCGAAGGCTCCCAATCTCGCATTTGGGATGAGGCTGAGAATCGCCTCCATGCTCAGAAGGCATTGTTGGCAAGTCTGTTGGGGGGAGTGAGCAGTTAGCCGAAATACTTATTTTCTTGTGGGGTGGGCATCTTGCCCGCCCAGACTCGGCGGGCAAGATGCCACCCCACAAGACTTTGGACAATTTGTACAACTAACTAATTCCGAATTGCCGTACTAGGGCGACAAACTAGGGTGACAAATAGGTGTAGCGACTGAGCGATCGCTCGTAATTCTGCAACAACAACTGTGCCTCCTGGAGGGTGATGCGGCGTTCTTGCAGTGCCCGCTCCGATCGCTGGCGAATGCTTTCAATCAAATCCTCAGAATCATACTGGACGTAGCCCAGCACCTCCGTCATTGTGTCGCCCCGCACGACATGCTCAATCTGGTAGCCCGTCGGGGTGAGTTTAATATGTACCGTATTGGTATCACCAAATAGATTGTGCAAACTGCCCATGATTTCCTGATATGCCCCACCCAGAAACATTCCCAGGTAGTAGGGTTCGTAGAGGGGTGCAGGATAGGAGACGAGTGTTGCTCCAAGCTTTCGTTCTCCGGCTTCCGCTTCAGCGGATGGAGTTCGAGAACATACTTGACATCGCGCAGGTCGATGAATTGATCAATCTTGCCATCGCTGTCGCAGGTGAGATCGGCAAGGGTTCCCCGACGGGTGGTTCCTCATCCAGCCGATGCAGGGCATGATCGGAAACAACTGGTCGATCGCCCAACAATCTGGAGCCGACTGAAACACCGAGAGGTTGACGTAGTAGATCGACGCCATGATCTTTTCGAGATCTTCGAGATCATCGGGCACGTAGTCTTGCTGACGGACGATCGCCAAAATTTTGCTACAACACGCCCAATACAAGCGCTCTGCCCGCGCCCGTTCCTTGAGGCTGAGGTAGCCAAAGTTGAACAGGCTCACGGATTCTTCTTTGAACTGAGCCGCGTCGTGGAAGGCTTCTTGGTAGCTATCTAGCGTGATCGATTGGTAAGTCTCATAGAGATTGCGAATGATCAAGTGCTCTTTTTCCTGAAGCGGTTCGGGGGGGGGCTAAAATCCACATCGCTGGTTCCCAGAACGTCGAATACTAGAACGGATTGATGGGAGGCGATCGCCCGCCCACTCTCACTAATTAGGGTGGGAACGGCAAGATTGGCTTCCTCACACGCCTCCTTCATCTCCGCCACAATGTCGCTGGCGTAGTTTTGCATGTTGTAGTTTTTGGAGACGTAGAAGTTGGTTTTGGAGCCGTCGTAGTCCACTCCCAAACCGCCGCCCACGTCCAAGTACTGCATACTGGCTCCCAACTTTGCCAGTTCTACATAGATCTGACTGCCTTCGCGGATGGCGTCTTTGATTACGGCGATCGACGAAATCTGAGAGCCAATGTGATAGTGCAGCAGTTGCAGGCAATGCAGCATTCCCGCCGCTTGCAGTTGCTCCACCACTTCGAGGATTTCGGGGACGGTCAATCCAAATTTGGCGCGATCGCCGCCGAAGTTCCCCACCGCCCAATGCCTTTGCTGCTGAGCTTGGCACGGACACCGAGAATCGGTTCGATACCCAACTTGCGGCTCTCTTCGATCACCAAACTGGCTTCTTCGACTTTGCTCCAACACAATAATGGGGGTCTGTCCCAAGCGTTGGGCAAGCATGGCAGTGCCCACATACTCACGGTCCTTGTAGCC
>JAAUTN010000622.1 GCA_012031415.1 Leptolyngbyaceae cyanobacterium SM1_4_3
GTTTAAATACGACCGAGCGGGTTGCTCAAGGAGCAGATCATCTGGAGCAAGTGCGATCGCGGTTTCAGACAATGCCGAGCAGCAAACAGAGTCCGTTATCCAGGTACAAAACTTGATAGAAACAGTGGATGGACTGTCTCAGGAGGCGACACAACAAGTCAGCGCTACCAGTGAGGCAGTGCAACTCACTCAAACCGCAACTCGTCAAGGTCAGCGTGAAGTCACCACCATCTTTGAGGGAATTGGCAGCCTTCAGCAAAACACAAACCAGATCTCTAAGCGGGTTGAGATGCTGACCAGCTATGTGGAACTGGCGGCCCAGTTTGCTAAAGACCAAAAGCGAATTGCTTCAATGACTCGAATTCTGGCGGTGAATGCGTCTATGTTGGCAAACCGGGCTGCGGTACAACAAGACCCCCAACAGTTTGCTAGCATTACTCGTGAGTTTGAAACGGTGGCGGCACAGGTCGATGATTTGGCTTCGCAAACTAACCAGAGTTTGATTTTGCTGCAACAGCGAACCGACCAAATTCAAACTACGGTATCTGGACTAGACTATGATGTTCAGGAAATTAGTCAGCAGGTGAGTGACTTTACCGTTGGAGTAGACCAATCTCTGCAAGTACTTAACACTATTCAAACGGCGAATGAGCAAGTCGATCAAACCTGGCAGCAAGTGGTGCAGTCCAATCGGGCGATCGCCAATGCCGTTCAAACTGCTTTACAGTCGGTTCGCACGATCGCAGCGATCGCCGTTGAAACCTCTAATCAGGCAAATCTAACGAAAGACCAGACTCATCAAATCGAGCAGCTAGCTCAAACCTTGCTTCGCACAGTTGACTTCTTTAAATTACGACCCAGCCCCATCTACAGCCAAAACTCCTCCGAGGTTCCCTTGCCTCGCCCTCCTCACAGTCAAACTCGCCAAACCAACGACCACTCTTCCCTGGAGGAGTCACACTCAAAAACTGTAAACGTTACAGCAAGCTAGTCATCATGACGATTTCAGACGCAGATCCTTTAAAAGATCCAGAGACATTTGCTGAGGCTCAGTTGCAGCAGGAGTTACGTATCCTGTTTATTGTAGATACTCAAGATTGTTTGCAACGGTACAGCCACATTGCGAAGCAGCTTCACGCCCAATCTTGGACTCAGGATGTTCGAGAACTTTATCGATGTATTCACACGATTAAAGGAGGCGCAGTCACCGTCACCGCCGAGGCAATTTTAAAGGTGGCAACGGTGATAGAAGATCTGCTGTCTGATCTACGCTACCTTGACTCAGCGCCTTCTCTCGCAGATGGCTATCTGCAACAGACACTATTAGAAACAGGTGAACTATTAGCCAGCACCTTAAATGTATCAGGGTCAGAAGACGCTGGTGCCCAAATCGCGCCGATTCTAACTCGAATACAAGTTCTGCATAAGCAAGTGCGAGAGCGCTATTTACCCACCTGGAACGAGCAAAAACAACTGCATCAAGAGTTTGCCGACCAGGGGTTTGACATGATCGTGCTGGATTTGGAGATTGCGCTAGAGCAAGCCCCATCTCAGGGAACTGTACTGGAAATGACGCGCACGCTGGCCCAACAAACGCTCACTCAACTTCAACAAGTGGGTCAAGATTTGCAGTTTGCAGCAGGCTGGACACAACTGCTCAACCAGGCTCAGCAGCTTTTTGATCATCCCGAAAACTTGATTTGGCGATCGCAATGGCCCCTTCTGTTTCACACCCTAAAGACTTGTGCCAAGCAAAGCGGCGCTCCAGTTCCCTTTGAACTGAACTGGACAAACGTACCCGAAGAGGTGGAGGAGTGGAACGTAGAGGAGCGATCGCCTTCAGAAGTAGCTAACTCAGAACTCACTTTTGCATCCTCTGAGTTTGAGTCACTAGCTTTCCTGGATGAACCGGAGCAAACCGACAGCCTGACTAAAACTAGCCACTTCTTAGACGACTTTAACCTTATTGAAGGACTGACCGTAGAAGAAGATTCACTCGATTTTCTGAGTCCAGCGGTGCATCAGACCGAAACTGCACTCCAGGACGCTGGAAATTTCTTGGATGGGCTTGGAGAGGAGTCGAGCCTATTAGATGAGTTTGAATCTGAGTCGAATTTAGATGAGTCAGATTGGATAGAAGAAGTGGGCGATCGCCCCTCCACCTGCTCCAGGTTCTCACTGGGCAACTGGGCAGAAATGTAGAACAACCCCTGCGCCGTGTAGGTCATGTTGCTGACCGAAACGCTAGAGACGAGTTGCTGTTCTTCCCGTAACTCCCGCACTAGGCGGGCAGTGCGCCGCTGTCCCAACACCCACGTCAGCATGTCTAGGGCGTAGGTCTGCGCTAGGTCATTCATGCCGGGAACCCGCCACACCATCACCAACCGCGCCTGCTGCAAACTCGGATCAACAAAGGATTGACGGGCGATCGCCGGAAACGCTGATTCGACGCTGAGGGAAGGAGCCATCGCCAAGGCTTCGGTGGCGGTGTCATAGCTGGGTGACGCGTGATGGGCATAGGCATGGTTAAATCCGTTCGCCACGATCTCGATTAACTGCTCAGGGGGCAAGGTTGCCCACCGCAACGGCGGTCATCGATTGGGGACGATACCAGGTGGAGTGAAAATCGCGCATTTGTTGAGCCTTGAGCGACCCAATCACGGCTTCTGTCCCCAACACCGGACGACGATAGGGCAACTGATCAAAGGCTAGCTCCATCGATCGCTGAAAGATCCGCCGCCGGGGACTGTCATTGGAGCGGCGAATTTCCTCAAGCACCACCGATCGCTCCCGTTCAAAGGCATCATCGGGAATTGCTGCATTCAACACCACCTCGATTTGCAGGGGAGCGAGTTCCGCAAATCGTGGGGAGCCGTGGTGATGTAGTAGTAGGTGTAATCCTGGCTGGTTGCCGCATTGGTGACTGCGCCCCGTTCTTCAATCCGGCGCTCAAACTCGCCACTGGGCAACTGCGCCGTACCCTTAAAAATCATGTGTTCCAAAAAGTGCGCCATGCCATTGATCCCGTCAGGTTCCATCGCAGAACCCACATTGAGCCAAACATTAAGGCTAACGGCTTCGACGGGCATTTGTTGTGTCACGATCGTCAACCCATTGGGCAACCGATGGGTGACTGGGGCGGAGTAAGACTGAGTTGGGGTGGCATCCAGCAAAGATGAAGTCATGATGGCGAAAGTATGAATCTTTCTTCATCTTAATGGGATGTGATTTGGCTTACCACTGACCTGACTCGATCGCACACCTCGATCGCACGACCTCGATCGCGACACCTCGATCGTGCCGTCACTTTTTCTTCTTGCCTGCTGCAATGT
>JAAUTN010000623.1 GCA_012031415.1 Leptolyngbyaceae cyanobacterium SM1_4_3
TGCACCGTTGCCTGCTGCACCCAAGCCGCCGGACAGTCTAATGCTGCCAGGCGCAACACCAAATCCACATCACCCGTTTGCTGCCAGCGTTGGTTAAATCCGCCAATTTGGGTTAGCCAGTCGCGCCGAAACAGCATTGCTCCTAAAAATACGGGCTTCCACTGTATCCAAGCAGTCAAATCTAGCGTCGGCAAGCCCCGCCAAGGCTGAACGGCTGACAGCAACCGACCGGCCGCATCAACAATTTGCCAACCGCTATGAACGATGCCAAGCTGAGGCTGCGATTCTAGACAATCCACTTGCAGCGCCAGTTTATCTGGCAGCCACACATCATCTTGATCGAGAAACGCGATCCAGTCTGCCTGCGCCAACCGGATGCCGTGATTGCGCGCCGCCCCGACGCCCTGATTGGTTTGGTACACGTAGCGAATGGAGGGTTGGCGAAGCTCTTGGTTGAGATAGGGTTGCAGAACTAGCGCCGTGTCGTCTGTGGAGCCATCGTCTACCACAATTAATTCGTAGCTACGGTAAGTTTGCTTCAACACGCTGTTGATCGCTTCAGCCAGATAGCAGCTACCGTTATAGGCAGGAAGAACCACGCTGATTTGAGGAGACATATTGAGTTGCTGCTTGAGGTAGCCCAATCATAACTTCAGCAAAAGTAACATTCTTTTGAAGAAATTTCGTAATTCTACGGGGTCTATTTTCGTTTCTGTAAATAAAATTATAGGGACAACTGTTGAAGTACCGATGAAGTGCCGAAATTGGCGCAATGCTCGAAATTAGCGCAATCATTGTGTAGGAGTCTGTTGATGTCTTTCAAAAACCCTGATCTAGCAATTTTAGCCTCAAATCTTAAGCGAAGTCTGTCTATTTACTTGGCTGGTGCCATCTGTTCGTTGAGTTTTTGCAGTATTCCGGCTCAAGCTCAAGATGCTCAAACTCAAGATGCTCAAACTCAAGATGCCCAAACTCAAGATGTAGACGTGGCTGCTAGCCCGCTGGCATCGCCCAACGGTGATGGACATTCTCTAGCACCAGATAATTCTCAGTGGGTAGAAAGTTGGGCTAATGATTTGAAACAATCGAGCCGACAATGGATTCAGATCGACATTTCTGATCAACGGTTGATTGCATGGGAAGGCAACACGCCTGTTTTTTCAATCACTGTTTCAACTGGGCGAGCCTCAGATATGACGCCGACTGGAGTTTACGCGATTGAACATAAATATCGCACGGCGCGAATGCAGGGCGAAACTTACGATATTCCTGATGTGCCTTACACAATGTATTTTCCGGCAGCTATGCGATTCATGGTGCTTACTGGCACACCAACTTTGGCTCGCCTGTGAGTAGTGGTTGCATCAATGTACCCATTCAAGGCGCGGCATGGCTCTATGATTGGGCGGGCACGGGCACGGCTGTAGTGGTGCAGAATTAATGGTGGTGCAGAATTAATGATGTGAAGTTATGGAGGTAGAAGCAGGCATTTCCTGTTGGTCGCCCTTACCAATTCGGCATACTGGATTCAGGTTTGATCAACTCAAACTTGGCAACAGGGAGTTTCTATTGTGTCGGCATCCAAATCCGTTACTTTTCGAGGTGAAGTTTTCGCGCCAAGTCACAGCGGATACGCTTCACTAATTTTGCCCTTCGTGGCGTGCAAAAACCTTCTGCAAACCTTGTTTCGACTGACGCTAGGGTTGCTGTGGTCAGAGCTAGTGGAAGGCAAAACGGCTGATCCACTTTTGACGTGGGCGGGTTTCTTTGCTTTTTGCACGCTTTCGTTAATTTCCTACTACGGTCGGGCTTACGCAGGCTTTTTTCTGCTTATCTTTTTTCTGCTTTGGTTTATAGATTTTCAAGTTGCTCAGCGAAAAGTTTTTTAGCAAGGGACATCGTTTACCCACCACAGTTGAATGTCGGGGAGAATGGGCACTCTGGCAGCGGCAAATTCCAGATGGTCGCACAGAATACATTAAGTTTCCGACATCGCAAGTCGCCCAAATTTCGCTGCTGCGAACGCAGGTGCGAGGTGGAGCTTTTCAAGGAATTTTGGGAACCGTGTGGCAAGTTTACCTCACCCTTGCTGATCGCTCAGAATGGCTGCTCGATGAAACCTGGGATACGGCTGTAGCCTTCGGGAAAGCGAATCAACTGAGCGATTATTTTGCGGTTCCGGCGGTGGTGCTGGCGAGCGAAGGAGACGGAAAATATGCGGCTGAGCCACTCGACCTGCCTAACGTGATCCAGAATGCGCAAGTTTGCTCAACGATTCGCTGTCAGAAATCAGGGCAGCAGTGGCACATCTATTCGCAGTGGCAGGCTGTGAGCACATGGCAGCTAGGCGGCCAAATTCTGAGCAGATTTGGTTTTTTGCTATTTGCGGTGATTGTGGCAAATTTGATGATCCACTTTGGCGGACTTTTACATTTCTGTGGCTCAGTGTGGTTTAACCGACCAGCAATTGGGTTAGGAGAGGGGCTGAATCTCAGCCTGCGTTGGCAAGTGATTTTGGAACTGGCGGTTGCCTTGAGTATCATGGTTTACAAAGGTGCACAAATCAGCCGTGAAGAACATCTTTACATCACGCCGGATCGGTTGACATTTTTCCTGGATACTCAGCAGATTGACCAAGTTGAAACGGCTGCGATTGACTCTGTTTTGTTCCTCACACAGCCCTGGCCATCGCTGCTGATTTTAGCTCAGGATCAGGCGATCGAAATTCGTGAATTGCAGAATTTAAGCGAGTTTCGGGCGATGGTGCTTCAGTTGAACGAGGCACTGACAGCCGTTGGCACTGACGCCAGCTTGACGAAGCTGGGAACTATGGAATAGTCCTGCTGCTCGGCTTCAGTCATGCCTGAGTTCTGGGGTGAAACTACCGCTCACAATTCACCAGAGCCAATCGGAGACTTTCGACATGGAAAGAAAAATTCGTTATCGCAAACCTCAGCCCGTTAATTTGGCTGTTCTGTTGCTAACGTTTATCCTGCCGTTTGCGATTGTGGTCTATCAACTGATTGCAGAAGTCGATCAACGAGTCAATTTTGCCCAAGCCGAAATCAATGGCCTCGCCTATTTGCGCCCTTTAGAGCAGCTATTGCACGAGGTTCCAGAGAGCCAACTTTTAATGCAGCGCTATTGGCGGCAAGCCACTACTTGGCAAACGTTGACGCAACAGCATCTTGACATTGACCAAACGATGGGAGCGCTGTCGAAGGTAGAAAAAGAGCTAGGAAAGCAGCTAAATACCACTCAAGGCTTTAACACCTTGAATCAAACCTGGTTAAGGCTACCAAAACCGGATCGAGCAACGAAATATCAGCAGC
>JAAUTN010000624.1 GCA_012031415.1 Leptolyngbyaceae cyanobacterium SM1_4_3
TGTCTCAGGTACTAGTTCATTAGATCTTGTTTTGACCTTTTGACACAAACTATTTTACATATCCAACAGTTAATCAAGCAGATTTTTGGTACGTTGCCATTGCTGTAAATGATGTTCGACAGCGATGGGCAGATGCCCTCCTCCCACAACGCTGGAGTCCTAAACTTTGTTTCGCATTTTGAACACTTAGCAAGTAACTTCAGAGTGTGGCGATCGCACTTCCACACTGACTTATATTGCCACTCAATCTGATGACAGGGAGTTTCGCCGTAGCAGGCACCGCAAAGTCGTATTGGACTCCACTGCATCCCCACTCCCTTTGGAGGCAACATTTCTGCCAATCGTTCGGCAGTGACTCCAACCACTCGTGCCAGTGCTTTTAATTCTTCTGAGCTAGGAGGTGGATTTAGGTGGAATCGTTCCCATCGAGCTACGACCGCTCCAATACTTGCTAATTGCCCTAATCCACTGGGAGTAAGGTGATTAGGTCGCCGAAATCTTCCCAAGAAGTGGCTCAGGCTCTCGCCTTGATAGGGTTCTATCTGGAAAAGCCAAGGCTGAATACCCGTTTCCACCGTTACTTGTACTCCTTTGCTACTTCTTGGAGAACTCCTTTCGTCTACCTTTTTGAAACCTTTAGAGAGCGATTGAATGGCTGACTCTCGTAGAATTTCATCCATTCGCCCTATATATCCCTCCGTACCAGTTACCAGAATTCGTAGCATTTCCTTACTGGTTAGATTGGATGCAACGGGTAATTGCAAAACCTTCTGCTCCCAAATGGCAACTGTCTTCTTAAAATCCTCACCCGATAACTTGCCAAAGCGATGACAGGCACGAAAGCGGTTGTAAACTTGCTCGTCTCGTTTGATGACCGCATCTAAGCGGTCGGTGCCTACTAAAACAACGGCGATCGCTAACTTGTCATAAATATCTCGCACATCAGCAAAGGTTTCAGGTTTGAGGCGATCGGCTTCATCAATAATCAGCATCTCCACTTCACAGGCTTGCAGCACCTCGAACGCTCTTCCTCGAAAATCCGATACCGTTCCCTTAGTGGCTCGATGCTTCAGAAACTCAATTATCTCCTTGAATAGGTCTTTGGAGCTACACTTCTGTGGCGGCTGAATGTGTGCAACTGCTACAACAGGCTTCTTTCCTAGCTCCTGTTTGAGCTTGTTGCGGTAGAAGTAAGCTTCACAGGCAACAGATTTGCCTGTTCTAGATTCCCCCATAATTCGGCAGGATTGCCTTGATTTTCGTTTTCCATCCAGCCAATTATGCAATTGGCTCACATGCTCCAGAGGCATGATAGTTTTTTTCCGCAATCGCGTAATTTCGCCCTTCAACCAACCTGGATCAGGTGGGGTTTCGCCCAAAACCTCAGCCAATTCTTTTGCTTGAACCATGCTTACCACTCACCTCGCAGTTCGTCAAAATCAATAGGTGCAAACAATTCAGTATCAAAGTGTGCTTCAACACCAGGTTGAGCCAATTCAGGCTCAACTAGCTCTGGTAGTGAAGATGCAGGCTGCTCGGCAGACTTGTCAGGTTGCGATCGCACCATTTTCTGTTCTTCTTTTTGCCGTTGTTTCCGGTTTTTCTTCTTACTCGTCAGGGCATCTCGCTCTAACACTTCCTGGTGAATAGCTTGATTGCTTAAAGTCTTGCCAATTGCGCGGAGCCTCCGACTACTCGCTTTTGCTTCCTCAAACGACAGTTGTTCAGTTTCCAAACCTTGAGCATAGGCACGAGCTAGAAAAACATCCTGGTTATTCTCCTGTCGATATACCAAAAGCGTTGTGATGTCATTAGGGTCAAACCTGACTGCTACTGTTTCTCCGGCATAGCCAGCCAAGTACTCTCCGCGATACATCAGGTTCTCAAACTGCAAGTAACCACCTCGCTGAATCGTCCTCCGCGACGCTTTCATGAGGCAAATATCGAGATGTCGTTCGTCAATCACAGCCGGTACTTCAGGTAGTCCAGCTTCCCAACGCTGAAAGCGCGTCTGATCACCCATGCGAGCATCAATACCTTGGTTGTAGCGATCGCAAATAAACCGCACAATCAGTTGCTCCAGTTCTCGCAAAGTCAAACTGGCATCCTTCTCAGCATCCTCTGGGCGTTCCTGCACATTCGATCCGGTGTATCCAGGTAAGGTTGAGAATAGCTGGTCGTTTAAAGTTCTGAACGGACGCTCAACAATGCCACCTTCTGAAGGGCGATCGCGCAGATGGCAGACAAAACCTAAATCAACAGCAATTTGCTGGACATGATTAGAACGAAAGTCTTTACCACCGTCTGTGTAGAAGTGCTGTGGTTTTCCATAGGTTTCCCACTCACAGTTCAGCTTGTACTCTGCCCCATATTTCTTTGGCAGAATAGCGTGACGGAGTGCTAATGCCACAACTTGAGAACTTGGAGCATCAAATCCTAAGTTAATTCCCATAATGCAGCGGGAATAGGTGTCGATAACTGTAGTCAACCAGGGACGGCTTAACAGTTCTCCATACTGATCCACTAGCAACACATCCACACGGGTATGGTCGCACTGCCAAACATGGTTGCTGTACTGAACGGAAATATCTTCTCCATCACGAGTTTTGACCGAGAGAGTTGAGCCTTTCCATCCCGGACTGCGGATACTTTTAACTTTTTCTTGTCTTTCAATAATGGGTTCCAATACTCGCAAAACCGTTCTGTAGTGAGGTGGCTTATCATCGCCAATTTCACGCGCTTTTGCCTGAACCCGAACAGCAACTTGCTTGGGGGACATGCGTTTGCTGCCCTTGTTGCCCTCTTTGTAGGTCTTAATAATGAAGTCTTCCCAAAAGCTGCCAATGCGGTGATTACCCTTATCAGCTCTGGAATCTTTAGAAATACTTGCTAAGCCTTCCTGTTCCCAACGCTTCACTAGGCGCTGAACTGATCGCACAGAGACACCCAATTTCTCGGCGGCATCTCTTAGCTTTTGCCCATAAGTGGCGCGATCGCACGGTTCTAGAAGGCTCTGAATGACTTTCAACTTTAGTTGACCAGCTTCATCTATAGCAATCCTAAATGATATGTGAGAATGGGAGGAAGAGAACAGCGAGCAATTTCGAGCGATGACATTAGAGGATCTTGAGGCATTTATCCAATCCAACCCTGACCCGCGTGAGATGAAACGAGCTGTGGCCGCCAAGATGTTTTTAGAGGGTTACCGACACTGGCAGATTCAGGAAATCTTGGGAGTCAGTTCCGGCTTCATCAGTAAATGGAGTCAGATGTATGAACTGCTGGGTGCAGCAGGATTGAGGCTAGCGCATCAGGGTTCGGTGGGGTACT
>JAAUTN010000625.1 GCA_012031415.1 Leptolyngbyaceae cyanobacterium SM1_4_3
TTCAGGGAAAACGGGATCATTCAGCCAATGGTAGTTTTCTAATATCGCTCCAGTCAATAGCTTGCAAAATTTTTTATAAAGTGTTTTTTGTGTTCTGGATGTTGAAGATGACAGAAATGTTTCATTGTTAACTTTTAATTCCCAAATTGCTTTATCTATTAAGATTTTGTATTCTCCAGTGTGAATTCTTAATTCATGCTTTTCATTAAACTTATAGTTAGGCTTTTTTCTGATGATTTTTTCCCCGAAGTGCAACATTAAAATTGAACCTACACCTAATGAAACTCCAAAACATGGGCTGTTACGAAATGCGTTGAATTAGCAGACCAATGTCAAGTAATTCTGTCGATTTTTTAATCACAAGGTTCATCTTTCGTGTCGAATTCTTCTTTAACTTCTTCTGCTAGGTCTTTTAGCTCATCATAAGACATGTCATCTTCTGCTCTATCATGATATTCGTCCCAAGCAGCCGTCCCTTCTTGAAGGCCTGCAGCTGCACCTGCAGCACGTGCCCGGTCATTTTGTGCAGTGTTGTCGCCTGCGGGCATTTTCTCCTTGGCCCCGAAATTGCTATCATCATTATAATAGTCGTCATCGAAAGCATCATCGATCGTGTTCCAAATTGCTGTAGCCAAGCCAGTTACAGCCTGCTGTCCTTGCGGCGTTGTTAACACAGCCGCTGTTGCCAACAATAACGCTCCTGCCCCGACAACTCCGAGCACGCCTGTCACCTTACCTTCCGGATCAATATAACTAACAGGTTTATTGGAGACATACCGATACAAATTCACATCCCCGGCGTTGAACCGGATGGGATCGGTCTGGAGGAACCGCCCCAGGTCCGGCGAATACACCCGGTTGCGGTAGTCGTAGAGGCCGAAGGAGCCCAGCCACTCGCGTCCCGTGAAGAGGAACCGGTTGCCGACGGTTGAAGTGTTGATGGGTTGAGAGGTTGCGTCGAACACGCTGGGCGCACCAAAGACATCATAGCTGTACCGCTCCACCAGGCTGCCCGACGCATTGGTCAGGGCCACCGTGCTGCCCAAGCCATCCTGATGGTAATAGACGGTGCCGTTGCTGTTCGTCTTGCTGAGCAACTCGTCGATCACCGGCCCGTGGATGTATTTCTCCTTCAACTGCCCGGCGGCATTGTACTCACCAATCAGACTCCAGCCGTCATAGAGGAAGAACGTGGCCACCCCGTCCTCCACGCGCTTCACCTGACGGTTGCGGTAATCATACTGTATGGTGAGACTTTGGTTGCCCACGGTGGCCGAGAGCATGCGGTTCTTGCCATCGTAGGTGAACGACGTGGAAAACCCGCGCTGTTGCAGGAAACCTTCCTCTAGAAGCTGCATCTGCTGGTTCAGGTTTTCGTCGGTGATACCCTGAGCAAGCTGCTGTACCTGAATTTGTTCGAGTCGCTGGAGGGCTTCCAGTCGTCTGCCCTGCACGGCGGTGAGGGCGATGAGGGAAGTTTGAGCGACCGGATCATCGGGGCGGATGCTCAACACCTGGTTGTAAAGCTGGGCGGCAGAGTCATACTGCCGCTGCTGAAATCGAATGCCTCCCAACGCGGAAAGCGCATCGGTGTTGTTGGGTTCCTGGCTGAGAATAGTCTCGTAGGATTCGCTAGCTAGATCCAGGTCGCCTAGCTGCTGGGCCAGTTCTCCCTGGACGAAGTAGGCGCTGAGGTTTTGCGGATCGCGGGCAACCAGTTCTGCCACTCGTGCCCGGGCCAGTGCGGGGTCACGCTGAGCTAGCACCTGCACCAGCCGTAGCTGAATCGGAATGTTATTCGGATCAGCTTCTAGCAGGGTGAGGTAAAGCGATTCGCGCTGAGCGTTGGCAGGCAGTACGCTGACCAGGTTATACAGTTCTGGTGGCGTGTCGGTGGCGGGACGCTCTTGCAGCCAGCGGCTCAGCACGGCCTGGGCTTCGGCTTCAGAAATCAGGCGGGCCTGGTAGGCAAGGCTGGCGCGTCCAAGCTGGCGGGTGAGGTTTTGCGGATCGCGGGCGATCAGCTGGTCGTAGAAGGCGATCGCCTCATTCACCCGACCCTGTGCCTGCCGAATGCCCGCTAATCCTTGCAGTGCGCCATTCAACACACCTTCGTCGGCTGGATTGCTGGCAATGATTGATTCGTATCGTTGGGCCGCCGAATCCAGATTGCCTTCGCGCCGATCGATTTCTGCTAGCAGCAGGTTTGGAGACTGGTCGGCTGGACCAACGGCTGCACTGTAGGCATTGAGCGCCGTTCTCGCGCCAGCATAGTCATTCCGCTGAATCAGAATTTGGGCAACGCGGAAGTTGAGCAGCGGTTCGTTGATGCCTGCTGACAGCAGCGATTGGTAAATCGGCAAGAGTTCCGGGTCGGGGGAATCGATTCGCAAGAGCGATCGCGCAATGACCTGCTGCTGGAAGCGATCGCCCGGTAAAGGCTGGAGTTCTGCCTGAAGCCGCTGCCGCAGGTCGGCTCTAGAAATTTGCCCAAGCTGGCTCTGCAACACCAACTGCTGCGTCAGCAAGCCCTTGTCATTGGGGAATTGCGGAGTCAACTGCTGGTAAAGCTGAAGCGCGTAGGCCTGTTCACTCGACACGCCGCTCAGCACATCTGCCGCCTCCCGCACCAGCGCCGGAGTAGCGCTAGTCGTGGCGAGAACCTGCCGATAAAGTGAAGCTGCCTCAGTGTAATACGCGGTATCTCCGCTGTAGCGCCCCATCACACTGAGGGCACGAGCTAGCGTCAGGCGTGAATCACCTCGTCCACGCAAAGGATCAATCGCCGCCTCTGCCTCAGCAAACTGCCGATTTGCGGCATACGCTGAAGCCAACGCTGCCCGAAGCTGAATCGTGTCTCGGTTAATCTGGGGCGATCGCCGCAGTTGCGGTTCCAGCACTTGAATCGCTTCTGCTGGGCTGCCCGTCTCCTGAAGAGCCAGCGCATAGGCGATCGCCGCATTCCCCGAAATTGCCTGTCCGCTAGCCCGATAGCGGTTAAATAGCTCTAAACCGCGCCGATAGTCGCCTGTGTAGGTGTAAACCTGTGCTGCACCTAAAACCGCATCCGGCGTAGGATTGCTTTGCAGCACGATTTCGTAGTCGGCGATCGCCTCAGCAAATCGCCCCTGGTAGCTATACAGCAATGCCCGCTGCGCTCTCGCCTGATTGTCATTCGGGTCAATCGTCAGCAGCGTATTCAGCGCTTCAATTCCCCGGTTTGCCACTCAGGACGAAAGCCGCCAGCAAACCGAGCGTATTCAGCGCCAGTCGATTGCTGGGGTCGATGGTCAACACCTGCTCATAAGCTTGAAACGCTTCGGCATCGC
>JAAUTN010000626.1 GCA_012031415.1 Leptolyngbyaceae cyanobacterium SM1_4_3
TCAAGCCTGGTCAGATTGCCGAGTTATCCGCCATTGGGATGAAATTCAGGGCTAAGAAGTGGAGCTTTTGTCAAACTCTCCAAACCCCCCTGCATCTCTTGCTATTATTGCTATGAACTTGGGGCTGTGGCTCAGATGGATAGAGCAAGCGCCTCCTAAGCGCTAGGTCGCGCGTTCGAATCGCGCCAGTCCCGTCCAGGTTTTATAAGGGTTTCGGGCTTCGCCAGCATAGTTTTGTGGGAATTCTCAGGTGTTCTGAAACCCTTGGAATTCTATAGAACTCCTGGCAAATTTGGGTACAAAAACGGGTACAACAAATAGAGATTTCTTGTATTCAAGTCTTAAGTGAAGCAATGAATCCAAAAAACCAGAAAAGTATGCCCATTATGCCTATTAATACTAAAACCCTTATTTAGTAAGGCTTTCAGATGGGCAAACCCCGTGCCTATTGCGTGCCCATTGTGCCCATTAACTTGCCTATTAAACCTTCAGACATCTTCGGCAGCATTTATGGCTAAAACTGAGTACTCCCTAGATGCCGTCAATCAACGGCTTAAAGCTGCGAAAACAAAAGTCTCTATTAAACAACGAGGCGAAACTCTTTCAATGAGGGCAACGCTGCCTCCCAAGCCAGGGAGCGATCGCCCAAATCCACATCGTCAGGTAATTGCATTGCACTTGCCTGCTAGCGAGAATGGCTTCAAGCGAGCAGAGCAAGAGGCAAGGTTACTGGGCGCGAGGCTGTCAGCAAAGGAATTCGATTGGAGTTTCTACCTAGATGGTGGGTCTGATAGAGACTTAGCAGCCAAGCTAGTTGAGCGCTTCAAGCAGCAATACATGAGTACGCACACGTTGACTGAAGCTACCTGGAATAATCATTGGTGGAAAATCTACAAGCGGCTCCCGCAGGATAAACCTTTAGATGTGGCTACACTTATCACCCTGGTTCACCAAACGGAGCGGAACAGCCGCAATAGGCTGCATACCTGCAAAAAGCTTCAGAAACTAGCAGACTTTGCAGGGTTGAAGGTTGACCTACTTCAGTTTCAAGGCAATTATGGAGGCAGCAAAGTTGAGGATCGTGACCTTCCAACAGATGAAACCATTATCCAATGCAGAGCAAAGATAAAAAACTCTGCATGGCGCTGGATTTATGGCGCAATGGCTGCTTATGGTTTGAGAGATCACGAAGCGTTCTTTTGCAAGTTCACCCCTGACGGCTTGTATGTGACTCAGGGCAAGACTGGCCCGAGACTGGTGTTTGCAGCGCTGTACCCAGAGTGGGTAGAACAGTGGGAACTGGCGAAAGTAGAACTTCCACCAGTGAGACTTGATAAAGGTTATGAGTACTTGAGTGAACGGACTTCAAAAGCTTTCAGGCGCTATGGCATTCCATTTGTGCCTTATGATCTGCGTCATGCCTACGCCGTCAGAGCCAGTGTGGAGTTTAACTATCCAACTCCAACAGCAGCGGCCTTGATGGGACATTCCCCTGAGACTCACCTTCGTACTTATCAGCGACACATCAACCAGCAGCAACACTTGGAAACTAGCAAACGGATTCTGGGTAGCAGCGATCGCCCTAAACCCCCCGACGTTTAGACGGATCGGTGTTCAACCGTTTTTCGCAACTAGGAACGTGGAACTGGTAACGTGGCTTCTTGCGCCCTGGGCTACGGCGATCGCGGACTTCTTTACCTAATCGCAGCAACCCAGAAGATATGTTTTCATACAAAACCTTTGTGCTGGGGTATCCAAGCCGCTTGCAAGCTTCATCAGCATTAACCCAATCAGAGGCAGAGTTGTCACCTGCTAGAAGGGCTACAAAAGGGGCAAGCAGCTCACGAAGCTTACTTTCAACTTTTGCGTCTACCAAAGCTTCCAGAATTTCATCATCCATCATGTTCTAGTCGAATTCCTCATTCTCACAACAAAATAAGCAGATGCATCCTGATGGTTGACTCATTAGCAAAGACAAATCAAATCAAGCTCTGCGGTCAATGCCGACAACGTCATCTTTCACCTCGTCTAAGTGATTTTCCTGAAATAAGAAGCTGGAAGCTTGCTAGCCTCACCCGAATCAAGACGCACACAAAAGCTGAATTTTCGTTTGCCCATTCGAGCAAACATAGTGTTTAGCTCAAACTTTTCAACTACTCCTTCTTCGCCAACGGGAGCTTCTTTGTTCTTGATGACTTCTCGCTGGCTGTATTCATCCAAATGGTCAATCGCAACTCTGACGCGATCGCCCACTTTGAAACCATCAACTTCGTTAGGCGGAGACGGGTCTATCTCAGTCTTTGGTCGAGGGGTGAATCCTTGTGAACTGCCGGGAGATGGCGGTAACTCACCATTGCTTTTCTCATTCGTCGGTGTAGGCTCTTCATCCACTTCATCCACCTCATATTCAGCAACGACGACTGGAGCAGGTTCTGGTGGCAATTCCTCAGACTCATTCTTATCAATAGTGGGTGAATCAGCAGGTGAATGTGTTGCGCTTCCCTCTTCCGGTTTGGTAGAGGGCGACACAACATACTTTCTCCCTCTTCCAACCTGCTGAATCTCACCCCAGCCTTGTGCTACAAGCTCTTGCACTAGTTCCTCAGCCAGATCTTTTGGATGACGATTTAACTTCTTCGCTAGCGATCGCACACCGCCCAACTGTGCCTTTATAAATCTCCGTCAGAGATATCCCGCTAAGCTGCCGCTCTGCCGCTTGCTGAATATCGTGCATCATCTTCGCCAGACTGTCCGACTCAGAAGAACCAGCGTTGAACAGTTCAATCTGACGCAGATAAAACTTTTCCAGGTTGATTGCTCGTTCCATAGTGTCGAGCGTCAGCACCCTCAAATCCTCCAGATCCTTTCTTTCATCTAGCGCCCATTCGATGCAGTGAAGAACCAAGGCAAGCCGTCCTGCATATCCTTTCCCTTTCGCCAGAGCATTGCGGCAAGCACTGTTCTCTGTAACTTTTCGGCGGTTTCTAAGAGACTCTCGAAAGTCGTAATAACGCTGTTCTGCTTCGCGGCTTAACCGAACATCTTGTACAGGAAGGTTCTCAAGCTTTTCGTACAAATCTTGCAGCATTGGTGAGATACTACAATTCTTCGTAGACTCAGCCCTATCAACTGTTCTAGGAACAACAACTAGGAACCTAGCTTTCAAGCCATTTGGATCGTCTGGATTGCTAAAAATCTCTGGCGTTGCTGAATCAGTCTATGATGGGTTAGGAACGGGTACCTCGTGAAACTTGAGGTAGTGAAGTAACAATCGAATTGAATGCGCCAGCATTTCTACTGACTTGGAATAACACAACGTCTTGCGAT
>JAAUTN010000627.1 GCA_012031415.1 Leptolyngbyaceae cyanobacterium SM1_4_3
TGCTTACTATCTGATGTTGAGGGTTCTGAACTACAATTTGATGGGTTCTGAACTACAATTTGAAGGGTCTGAACTACAATTTGAGGGTCTGAACTACAAATTTGTGGGTCTGAACTACAACGTTGATACTCTAGACTACAAATTTGATGTTCTGGAGTACAAATTTGATGTTCTGAACTACAACGTTGATACTCTAGACTACAAATTTGATGTTCTGAACTGCAAATTTGATGTTCTGGACTACAACGTTTAGAACTAACGCGCTCCGCATTCACCAGTGTGTCATTCCTAAAAGCTATACAGCTCGAATACGAGGTTAACTATCTACAGATGAGGCTAGAAGAGGGCGATCGCGATCACGAAACTTCACAACTATTGGGGCGATCGTGCCAGAAAGATATTTTGCCGCGACGAAACAAGGTTCTGTTGCGATGAAACAGGGGTTTGTCACACCGGAAAGATATTCTGTCACAATCAGGACTCACGCACTCCACCTGTAGAACAAGGGGCTTAAGCCCCTTGTTGGCGTGGCGACCCCTTGCGGGTATCTCTTCGAGATCGCTTGATTGCGCGTTCTGCTTGCATAAGTCCTGACAATGAAATCGGGGTTTGTCACACTGGAAAGGGATTTTGTCATGCTGGGATAAGGCTTTGTCGTCCTCAATGCAGTTTCCATGCGATTAAATATTACGGGTTAGGGAGGTTGAGCAAGAAGACTTAAGTGGGAACTCTAAAATTAGTTCCCCGCTTTATGGCTGCTTCATTGCAGGTAAAGGTAAAATCACTCGTACCCCTTCTTGCTCATGTCAAGGCTCTTGGTTTCTCAGTATCAGACCAAAATTGAAAAGCTAATTCAGCATGGCGGCTCCAAAAATGAAGCCTCGATTCGCCGTGCGTTTGAGAATTTGCTGGATGAGTACTGTAAAACCAAAGGCTATGAGCTGATCGCGGAACTTGAATATCCTACCCAAAGCGGCAAAATCGTTAAGCCAGATGGCACGGTTAAAGATGCGATTCGGATGGCGATCGGCTACTGGGAGAGTAAAGACCAGTACGACAAGCTAGACGACGAGATTGAAAAGAAGTTTGCCAAAGGCTATCCCAACGACAATATTATTTTTGAAGATTCTCAAGAAGCCGTCTTATATCAAAACGGTGGGGAAGTGTTGCGCGTCTCAATGCGGGATGATGCGGCACTCGATCGCCTGCTGACTCAGTTTGTTAACTACGAGCGTCCTGAAGTGCGAGACTTTCGGACAGCAATTTCTAAGTTTAAGGAAGACGTACCTGACATCTTAGAGGCGTTACGCAGCACAATTCAGGCACAGGAAGAGAGCAACGAACCGTTCAGGCAAAAGCGCGATCAGTTTTGGCAGATTTGCCAGGAGTCGATTAATCCAGAGATTACGGCGTTTGACGTTCAGGAAATGCTGATTCAGCACATTTTGACGGAAGACATTTTCCTAAATATCTTTGGTGAGTCACAGTTTCACCAGGAGAACAACATTGCCTCTGAACTGCAAGAAGTGGTCAAAACCTTCTTTAAGGGATCAATCAAACGCGATACGCTCGATCGCACCAAACATTTCTATGCAGTAATTCAACGCACGGCTGCAAGTATCGCCAACCATCACGAAAAGCAAAAGTTTCTCAAAGTCATCTACGAAAATTTCTACAAAGCATACAACCCCAAAGCCGCCGATCGCCTGGGTATTGTCTACACGCCTAACGAAATTGTCCGCTTTATGATCGAAAGCGCCGATTATCTAGTGCATAAGCACTTTGGTAAGCTGCTAGCCGATCCCGGCGTAGAAATTCTCGACCCCGCTACCGGAACTGGAACGTTTATCACCGAACTAATTGAATATTTGCCTGCTAGCAAGCTGGAATACAAATATAAGAACGAAATTCACTGTAATGAAGTAGCAATTTTGCCTTACTACGTCGCTAACTTAAATATTGAGTTGACGTATAAACAAAAAATGGGCAGGTATGAAGAGTTTCAAAACATTTGCTTCGTTGATACTTTAGATCACACTAGCTTTGAAGGAAAGCAGGGTGATCTGTTTGCGCTAAGTGTGGAGAATACAGAGAGAATTAAACGACAAAACGATCGCACGATTTCGGTAATTATCGGCAATCCTCCATACAATGCGAATCAAGGAAACTTTAATCAGAATAATGCAAATCGTACTTACTTAGAAATAGATAAACGAGTTAAAAATACTTACATCAAACGTGGAAAGGCTCAAAACCAAAATAGCGTTTATGATATGTACACTCGATTTTACCGTTGGGCAACGGACAGACTTGAGCAAGGAATTATAGCTTTTATTACAAACTCGTCTTTTCTTGATGCACACGCCTTTAGTGGATTTAGAAAATGTATTCAAGATGAGTTTTCTTATGCTTATATTATTGATCTTGGTGGAAATGTAAGAACAATATCTGGACGAGATGGAGTCTTTATATCTGAAGAACATACCATCTTTGGCGTTAGCGCAATGACTGGCATAGCAATAGCATTTTTGGTTAAGGATAGGAAAAGAAGTGAGGGTTGCAAGATTTTTTATTCCAACCCGTTTCACATTCATGAATTGAGAAAAGCTAAAGTTGGTTACTTGTCAGAGCATAAACTCCAGGAAATTTCGTTTGATCATGTTGTACCCGATAAGGGAAATAATTGGATTAACCTTACAAATAATAACTTTGACGATTTTTTGCCTTTGATTGACAAAGACTCTAAACGAAAAACAAATCAGGAAGTAGTCTTCAAATCATTTTCGCCAGGTGTTAAAACTCAGCGTGATCAATGGATGTATGACTTTTCTAGGGATGAATTGATCAACAAGACGAAATATTTTGTCGAAGTTTACCAAGATAGGCTCGAGAACTCCACAAGACGCGCCTTAGATATTAAGTGGGATCGAGAACTTGAAAAGTATCTTGTTCGGCACATCACAAAAACATTTGAGCCTGAAAAAATTAGACAAAGTGCTTACAGACCATTTACCAAAAAATATCTCTACTTTGATAAGCACTTTAATGGCATGACTTATCAAATGCCAACCATTTTTCCAACTAATAATGAAGCTAGAAACCCAGCCATTTTCTGTACAGATGTCGGAACACAATCACCTTTTATGGTTGTGGCAACTGACCAAATCCCCGACTTGCATCTTGTGGGTACTGCGGCTCAATAGACCTCTTCAGAAATAAGAAAAATGGGCAGGTTGAACTACCAAAGCTCGGATTTTAGCCATACTGCACCCGTAGACGTACTAAACCACAAACACAACTGATGACGACCTCATACATTTGAGA
>JAAUTN010000140.1 GCA_012031415.1 Leptolyngbyaceae cyanobacterium SM1_4_3
GCAAGTTCTTGTTCACGGCTGGAGTCAGTGCAGCTAGCTCCATATTGCTCAAGGGGTGTGTGGGCAACCCGCCTTCTGCGACTACCAACACTACCAGTGCTGCTACACAACAAACGCCAGCCGTCAATATTGATCCGGCTCAAGCTCCTGAAACTACGCGCATCACGCTGGGCTATTTGCCAATTGCTGAATCCGCTCCGCTCATTATCGCCCAGGCGAAAGGGTTTTTTGCCAATTACGGCATGACCGAAGTGAACGTGTCTAAGCAGGCAAACTGGGCCTCTGCGCGTGATAATGTGGTCATTGGCTCTGAGGCAGGCGGTATTGATGGCGGGCAGTGGCAGATGCCGATGCCTCATTTAATTACTGAAGGTATTATTACCAATGGGCAAAGAATGCCAATGTATGTGTTGGCACAGTTAAACACTCACGGTAATGGAATTGCGGTCTCCGGAGTCCACGCAGGCCAAGGATTTGGTTTAGACATTTCAAACGCCGCAGAGTACATCAAAGGATTTCAGGCCAGCGAAGGCAGGAGGTTCAAAGCTGCATTTACGTTTCCTAACGTAAATCAAGATTTCTGGATTCGTTACTGGCTTTCGGCGGGTGGCGTAGATCCAGATAATGATGTTGATTTGCTCGCTGTGCCCCCACCAGAAACTGTGCAAGGGATGAGAACGGGCACTATGGATGCTTTCAGTACAGGTGATCCTTGGCCCTATCGTATTGTTGCTGAAGATATTGGGTTCATGGCAACTCTGACCGCTGACGTTTGGCCATTTCATCCAGAAGAATATTTGGCAATTCGAGCAGACTGGGTTGATGCCAATCCTAAAGCAACCAAAGCTCTTTTAAAAGCAGTGATGGAAGCTCAGCAATGGTGTGATGAGCCTGCGAACCGAGCCGAGCTAGTTCAAATTGTCTCCGGACGAAACTTCTTTGACATTCCAACCGAGGTTCTGACCCCTCCTTTTGAAGGAAAATATGAAATGGCTGATGGTAAAGCAGCCATTGATGACTTTAACAAGGGCCCCCTGTATTGGTCAGATGAGTTAGGTAGTGTTTCCTACCCCTACAAGAGTCATGAGTTATGGTTCTTGACTGAAACGATGCGCTGGAATTTCCATAATGGGGCGATCGCCGACATCGACACAGCCCGTCAACTCATCGATCGCGTCAACCGTGAAGACCTCTGGAAGGAAGCAGCGCAAGAAGCAGGTTTCTCCGGTATTCCAGACAGTACCTCGAGAGGAGTTGAAACCTTCTTTGATGGCACAAAGTTTGATCCAGAAAACCCAGAAGCATACCTCAACGGTTTACAGATCAAGCGGATTTAATCACTGAGGGTACAAGAAATACCGCTCACCATTCAGTCATTTCCTACTGGCGCTCAAGCTTGGGCGATTTCGCATAAACACTCAAGGAGAAAAAATGGTTGCTAATCCAGGAACTCGCTCTACAGGCTCCAATGTTGCAGGTTTTGCTCGGACCTTTTGGAAGAAACAGGGCCAGAACATCATGCTCCCCCTGATTGGAGTATTCGTTTTTCTGCTCATCTGGCAGTTGCTTTCCTCAACCGGGATAACCAGACTACCTGGTCCGATCAGCCTGGTGACTGAACAGCGAACGCGAGAGCTACTGCTCTATCCCTTTTACGATTTGGGTGGACTGGATAAGGGACTGTTTTGGCAAACCATGTATAGCTTAGCAAGAGTCGCTAAAGGATATACAGCAGCAGCAGTTGTGGGAATCGGTCTAGGAATTTTAGTTGGAACGAATCAAACCATTAACAAAGCCGTTGATCCGATCTTCCAATTTCTGCGAATGATTGCGCCTCTGGCATGGGTTCCCATTAGTTTGATTGCCTTACAGAACGTGCAGCAAGCAGCGGTATTTGTAATTTTCATTACTGCGGTTTGGCCCATCCTGATCAACACCACAGTAGGGGTACAGCAGATTCCGCAAGACTATAAGAACGTGGCTAGAGTGCTACAGATCTCTCCCCGCAAATACTTCTTCAAAGTCCTGATTCCCTCTGCTCTGCCTTACATCTTCACAGGTCTGCGGATTGCGATTGGTCTAGCTTGGTTGGCGATTATCGCGGCTGAAATTGTGATGTCTGGTGTAATCGGAATCGGTTTCTTCATCTGGAATGCTTACCAGAACAACTACGTCAGCGAAGTGATTCTAGCTGTGTTTTATATTGGTGCAGTAGGGTTGCTTTTAGATAGAGCAATGGCGTATCTCCAACAGCTAATCCTTCCTGAAGAGCAGCGATGAAACCCCCGTTAGGGCGTGGCATTCGGCAGGTAGTGCAACGTAACGCACCACCCTAGAAGCTTTCGGTGCGTTACGGCTTCGCCTAACACACCCTACAAAATTCGAGGTTAATTAATTCGTGATCCTTAGGGCGTGACATTCGGTGGATAGCCTCTGAAATAAGTCAGGAATTTTGCTCGAATGCCGCGCCCCTACGCCCTCCTGAATCGCATCAAACCTCATCCTTCATCCTTTATCCCTAAACCTATGTCTACTTATGTTGCTGTTGATCAAATTGAGAAAGTATTTCCCTTGAGTGGGGGGGGCAGTTATGTTGCCCTTAAAGGAATCGACCTTCAAATCAAGAAAGGGGAGTTTATTTCCCTGATTGGGCACTCCGGTTGCGGTAAGTCTACATTGCTCAATATGATTGCTGGATTAGACTTGCCAACTGAAGGCATTGTGACTCTGGAGGGCAAGCTGGTAAAGCGCCCTGGGCCCGATCGCATGGTGGTGTTTCAAAATTACTCCCTGTTACCCTGGATGTCAGTGCGCGAAAATATCGCGCTAGCGGTCGATGAGGTATTGGCAGCATTATCTAAACAAGAGCGTCGGGAGATTATTGAGCATCACATTCAAATGGTGGGGCTGCAACACGCCGCAGACAAACCACCCGGTCAGCTTTCTGGCGGAATGAAGCAGCGGGTGGCGATCGCCCGTGCCCTTGCAACCCGTCCTAAACTCCTATTGTTAGATGAACCCTTTGGTGCATTAGATGCTTTAACGCGAGGCAATCTGCAAGAGCAGTTAATGAAAATTTGTGAGGAAAATGAAGCAACTGCCGTCATGGTGACTCACGATGTCGATGAGGCAGTTCTCCTCTCTGATCGGATTGTGATGCTTACCAATGGCCCTGCTTCTAAAGTTGGTGGCATTCTGGATGTGGATATTCCTCGTCCCCGCAAGCGCATGGATGTGGTGAGCCATCCCAGCTACTACAGCCTACGATCTGAGCTAATTTATTTTCTTAACCAACAGAAGCGAATTAAGAAACTGCGGGCTAAAAAGACGACGGCGATCGCCCGTCATGGGCTAGAAAAAGTGAATCTTGAACTTGGTTTTGTGCCGCTTACAGCCTGTGCGCCGATTGCAGTTGCAAAGGAAAAGGGATTCTTTGCCAAGCATGGTTTGGATGAAGTCAGCCTGGTACGCGAGACAAGCTGGCGCGGAGTTGTAGATGGTATTGCAGGCGGATATCTAGATGCGGCTCAAATGCCAGCCGGGATGCCCGTGTGGTTGACCGCAGGCGGGTATCAAGACCAGTCGATGCCAATGGTTAGCGCACTCACCATGACTCGCAATGGTAACGCTGTGACGTTAGCCAGGAAATTTTATGAACAAGGTGTTTATAACGCTGCTGACTTTAAACGTTTGATTCTCGAAACGCCTGGTCAGCGTCACACATTGGGAATGGTACATCCTTCCTCAATGCACAATCTGTTGCTGCGCTATTGGCTGGCTGCGGGTGGAATTGACCCCGATCACGATGTTTCACTCACCACTATTCCTCCAGCCCAAATGGTTGCCGACCTGAAAGCCGGAACCATTGATGGCTACTGTGTGGGCGAACCCTGGAATCTTCGGGCTGCAATCGAAGGAATTGGCTTTACTGTTGCTACAGATTTAGAAATCTGGCTGGGTCATCCTGGAAAGGTGTTGGGGGTAAGGGAAGATTGGGCGATCGCCTATCCCAACACTCACATTGCCCTGATCAAAGCCTTACTGGAGGCCTGCCAATACTGTGCAGATGAAGCGAATCACCAGGAAATTCAGCAAATTCTCTCTGCCAAGGCTTATGTCGGAACATCGGTTGACTATATCAAACTGGGTGATCCCAATACTCAAACGTGTAGTTTGGAACAGCCTATGCGGGAATATGCTCACCATCTGTTCTATGGAGAAGGGGTCAATCGTCCCAGCCGCACCGAGCATCTGTGGATGATGACCCAAATGGCCCGCTGGGGAGACATTCCTTTTCCTCGTAACTGGTTAGAGATTTTGGAGCGAGTTTGTCGAGTCGGTGCATTCAGTACGGCAGCACGAGAGTTAGGAATGTTAGACATTAAATATCATCGCGGTCCGATTGAGCTATTTGATGGCGTTAAGTTTGATGCAGAAGACCCAATTACTTACCTAAACGCTCTATCTATTAAACGCGACTTTAGCGTGGCAGAAGTTATGCTCGATGCTCGTAGAGCCGCTGCCTAGATAAGAGTGAAGCCTTGTAGCACGATAAGTTCAGCAGATGTAACACTCATCTAGCTGGCTAACTGCAATAACCTATGCCCCTGTAGATGAGCAAACAAAATATCTACAGGGGTGTTACTTAACCACAATTACCCACAATGGAAATGCTAAAACAAGTTGAAACCAGACCCTTAGCAACCTCCCAGCAGCGTCAGAGCCAGTCCTTTTTGGAGATTGCTAACGTCTCAAAGGTGTACCCCACCGCTAAGGGATTTTATCCCGTACTGCAAGATGTTAACCTCTCCGTCAAGGAAGGTGAGTTCATTTGTTTAATTGGCCACTCCGGCTGTGGTAAAACTACATTGCTAAACATGGTTTCTGGGTTTAATCAACCCACTGAGGGAACTGTGCAGTTACGCGGAAAACCAATTACCAATCCTGGACCCGACCGTATGGTGGTGTTTCAGGGATATGCACTTTTGCCCTGGCTGACGGCTTTTGAGAATGTGTACCTGGCAGTAGATTCTGTTCATCCTAAGAAACTGGAGGCCGAGAAACGAGCAATTGTACGTGAACACTTGGCGATGGTGGGATTAGCAGATGCCTCAGATAAAAAACCACCGCAGCTTTCTGGTGGGATGAAGCAACGGGTGGCGATCGCCCGTGCCCTGTCCATTCGTCCTAAAGTGTTAATTCTGGATGAACCCTTCGGCGCACTCGATGCAATCACTAAAGAGGAACTTCAAGAAGAACTATTGAAGATTTGGAATGACCACCGCTGCACCGTATTGATGATTACTCACGATATTGATGAAGCGCTGTTTTTAGCCGATCGCCTGGTGATGATGACCAACGGGCCCGCAGCCACGATTGGTGAAGTCATGGAGATTCCCTTTCCCCGTCCGCGCGATCGCACCCAAATTATGGAAGACCCAGAATATTATGACCTCCGCAACCACGCGCTAGACTTCCTCTACCGCCGCTTTGCCCATGATGATACCGAGTAACTAACGACTCAATCCAGAAAATGCTCTCGTTGAGTTCCCCTTTAGAAATGTTGGTAGTGGTATTCAAGTAAGGATTTTAGGCGGGGCTGCGCCCGCCCCACCTAAAATCCTTACAGATTTAGAACTACCGAAATGTTCTAGAGGGGACAACTATTTGTAGTAATTTTGAGGAATTTGAGATGTTTGGGCAAATTTCAGAGCAAACCATGCACCGAGTCAGGTGGGTGCTGACCTGTGGTTGGTTACTTCTTATTTTCTCCTTGTTTTATGATCCAATTTCCCCAATCCTGACTGATCCGAGTAGCACCTGGAGTCCGCTGCGAATTAACCCAGATGCTTGTGTTGCGGTACAGGGTGTTTGCCTGGAAGAACAACCCTATCGAGTGGGGGCATCCATTTTTTGGGGTGCAATTGTACCAGCTTCTATTTTTATCCTGTTGGTCTTTGGACATGAACTGTGGCGGCGGATTTGCCCGCTATCATTTCTATCTCAAATTCCGGTTGCACTCAAGTGGCAACGACAGAAAAAGAGAGTGGATGCTAAAACGGGCAAAACTCGCTATGAGATTGTCAAAATCAAAAAAGAGTCCTGGCTGGGACGCAATCACCTTTATTTCCAGTTTGGTTGGCTGTATGTTGGGCTGTGCGCCCGAATTTTGTTTGTTAACTCCGATCGCACTGCCTTAGCAGCGTGGCTGCTGTTCACCATTGGAGCCGCGATCGCTGTGGGGTATCTTTATGGCGGCAAGTCCTGGTGCCAATACTTTTGCCCAATGGCTCCAGTACAAAAAATTTATGCTGAACCCGGAGGAGTATTAGCCAGCAAAGCTCACATGGGCGATCGGCAAATCACTCAATCCATGTGCCGTGTAGTCAATGATGAGGGCAAAGAGCAAAGCGCCTGCGTTGCTTGCAAAAGTCCCTGTATTGACATTGACGCTGAGCGCTCCTACTGGGATGGGATGGGTCGCCCTGACCACAAGTTGCTCTATTACGGCTATTTTGGGCTTGTAGTCGGCTATTTCCTTTACTACTATCTTTACGCCGGAAACTGGAACTACTATTTTTCGGGTGCCTGGGCGCACCAGGAAAATCAGTTAGCCACATTGCTCGATCCAGGATTCTATCTGTTGGGTCAGTCTATCCCTATTCCTAAACTCATTGCCGTACCGCTGACTATCGGTGCCTTTGGTTGGGGCAGCTACGCTCTCGGCAACCTCATCGAAAAGCGCTACAAAGCCCATGCGAAACAGAATCACCAACCTCTAACCCACGAACAAATCCAGCATCGTCTGTTTACCCTTTGTACTTTTACTGTGTTTAACCTGTTCTTTGTGTTTGGAGGGCGACCTTTCATTTTGCTGTTGCCTTTACCCGTGCAATATCTCTATGAAGGTATGATCATTTCTATTAGCACGCTGTGGCTCTACCGAACTTGGCGGAGAAGCCCTGAAATGTACTCACGGGAAAGTCTCGCCTCTCGTTTTCGTAAGCAACTGAGCAGGCTCAACCTCAACATTTCTCGCTTTGTTGAAGGCAGATCGCTTGACGATCTCAATACTCACGAGGTTTATGTGCTGGCAAAAGTGCTACCCGGTTTCACCAAAGAAAAGCGACACGACGCTTACAAAGGAGTCCTACGAGAATCATTAGAAGAAGGCTATGTGAATACGTATAGCAGCCTGGAAGTGTTGCAGCAGTTACGCTCTGAATTGGATATCAGTGACCAGGAACACCGAGAAGTCCTAGCGGAACTAGGAGTCGAAGATCCCGAATTGCTCAACCCAACCAAGCTAAGGAACCGCGAGAATTTGGTGCGTTTGACGGGTTATCAGAAGGCGTTAGAAAGGTTTCTGACCCTACAACAGCGCTCCTTTGCCTGGAGAACAGATACGCTTGCAGCAGGGCAGTCTATCCACGAACTGCTTGAGAAAAACTCGGAAGCAATTTGGGCACTGCGACGAGAATATTCTATTACCCCTCAAGAAGAAGCACAAATCTTGGCTGGTTTTGATCAGGCGACTGGCATTGTGCGTCGGGCAGAATTTCTGCTCGATCAATTGCGAAATCTAGTCGATCGCTACCGTGCCCTGAATCAGCCCATTCTGCTGAAGCAGGCAGAAGTTCTCACCTTACTAAGAACTACCGTTCAACAGCAAAAGCGGCTCCTGGTTAGGGGATTGCTAGAAATTCTGGAGCAGCTTGGAGAAACCGCTGAGGCTACTCGGATTGCCGAATTGCTCAATCAAGCTGGCTCTACTGTGCTGCAAGATCTATTAGACGAACAGCCAGTTCTGTGGCGATCGCGCCTCAGTCCCTCTATCATTGCCGCACTGAGCCAACCTGGACAGATTGCTGCCGCTTGCTCTCTGGACTTACAGGCAGAGGCGATCGCCGATCATCTCGAAGCCCTGACCCAGGAACCCAACCCGCTGATTCAGGCGATTAGCCTTTACATCTTATATCGCTTAGATAAAACGCGAGGGCAATGGCAAGCTCTACAGCTTCTTGAGGCGCAAACCACTAAACCCTTAGTCCGTGAAACGGCCGAAATTATCCTGGCACAATCCGAAGATGACCACGCTGCTCTTACTGCTTTTGGCACCCTCGAAAAGCTAGTACACCTTTCCAATAGTGACTTTTTTAGCGGCACTAAAAGTGAAACGCTCATTGAGTTAGCTAACCGTTCCTCCATCAAACTTTATGGGGTCAATGATGTGATTACAGAAGCAGGAGACACCTGCCGAGAACTGCTGCTATTAATCGAAGGTGAAGCTCAAATAGAAGCTCCCCAACAGCAAAAAGTAGCCTCACAGAACTTGGTACCAGGACAAATCTTGGATGAATTGGAAGTTCTTTCCCATGCAGAACAAGTTGGAACAATCGTTGCGAAGGCAACCGTCACCAGAATTTTAGCAATCCCAGTCGATACTTTTGATGATCTTTTGGACCAGGATAGCGATTTCGCCAGACGAGTTCTAGAAATGGAAAGTCGCCGCCTACAGCAGCTAATTTACCAGAGCCAACCTAACTCCCCAACACAGCAACAGATGCAACTAACCCGGTAGCGATCCATCGATGGCAAAAATACTTTGTATAGCGCATAGCGCCATACTTGACATTTCTGCGTAATAAATTTAGCTTAGTGTTAATTAACTAAATGGTTAAATACAAAATGTTGTGCAAAAATGTCTACTGATCAACTGAGCATTACTTTTGCTGCCCTAGCTGACCCCACCCGCCGCGCAATCTTAGCTCACCTTGCTCACGGTGAAGCATCGGTGACTGAATTAGCCAAACCCTTTGAAATGAGCCTCCCTGCCATCTCCAAACATCTCAAGGTGCTGGAGCGGGCCCGCCTGGTGACACGGGGACGTGAGGCACAATGGCGACCCTGCCAGCTTAATGCTGTACCGCTCAAGGACGTTGACCACTGGCTCGATCAATATCGTCAGTTTTGGCAAGAAAGCCTTGATCGGCTGGATGACTACCTGCATGAGTTGCAAAGCCAGGAGAAAGATGAAGACCAGGATAAATGATATAGCGCTACGCGCATACCTCAGGATACGTTTTTGTGTGAAAGCCCGCGCTCAGAGGCTCCCACACAAAAAATGTCTTGATCAAGGGGCGTAGCGCCATAAGAGAGGTTGTTGTGGAATAATTTGAGGCATCATAACCCCACTATGTTACTGTTTGATTACAAAGGGCGATCGTGAGTAATGTTGCTGCTGCGAGTGCTGCAATTGTTCGCACGTGATTCCAAACTGTCCAGTTGGTGAGATATCTAGCCCATAGATCAGCGCTCTCTGGGCTGTTGGGATTGGCGATCGCCAGTGCATCGTTCAGAGGCACATTAAACGCGATAGTTACCAAAACAGTACCAATCAGATAAAGCAAGCTACCAATCAGCAAAAACACAGCCCCAGGCTGATGCCATTTCAACAGTGAAGAAATAGTCAAAAGCAAGCAAGTGACAGCCGTGCCAAAGAAGGCTACCAAAAACCAGGGATTAATCACCGTAATATTGATCGACTGCATAGCAGTGATGCCTTGAGCGGGTTGGAGGTGAGCCAGTGCTTTCATCACAAAAGTGGAGAAGGCAAAAAAGATACCCGCTACTAGCCCACAACCCAACACTGAAAATAGCTTTACTGCAAAAGACCATTGATAAATAGTTATCATATCCTAGCGCCTCTTTGAACAACACTCCCTTAGCTTAGGAAAACTCACTCTCACTCGGCTATCTAATTCCTGTGCAACTTGCAAAATCTTGCGACCAAAACATTCAAAGTAACTCAGTATGCGATCGCCCTGAAATCGTTAATCTGTTCAAGTCATCCCCAACATAGGTTTTGCCAATTTTGTTTTATTCTTACTCTTAAGTGGCTAATTCAATCTTAAGCCGCTAAACTAACAGAAACCGTAGCCCGTTCTGAATCGCATGACTGGTTCACCTAACTCACACCCGCTTAGCTTTCTCAAAGCAATAACCCTTCAGAGCAGTGAGTCGGATATTGAGATAAAAGTCGTCATTCCACTTTTAAGGATACTTGGCTATGGGGATGGAGATTGGCGATCGCAAGCCCGATTCGCTAAAATCAAACTCGATTTCCTGGTTCACCCAAACGAGTTATTTACAACCTGCTTACCCTACTTGGTGATTGAAGTTAAAGCCGCCAATAAAAATATTGATTCAGCCGTCTGGCAGATCAACAACTATATGCGGCAATCCAGAGCAACTTTGGGTTTGCTCACAAATGGCTACAAGTTTCGTTTGCTATATAATCATCAGGGACAAGTCGTTACAATATTTAATTACTCTCAAACTGAATTTATTTCGCAATTTAACCTGCCTTACAAAATTCTTTGCAAAGAAACTTGCCTAAAAGTTGGCAACGCCGTTTTGCAAAGCCAGAATAATATCAACCTCCAATTTCTTAACCACATTGCAAAAGCATTTGCCAGTGAAGATATGTTTGGGTTATTTAAGAAGAAGCCAAATTCCGATGGCGACTCAGAGCTAAGACCAGAATCTAACGCAGTGAACTCTCAGAAGAGGAAGTCTATGATTATCACAGTTTTCAACAATAAAGGTGGTGTTGGCAAAACCACGACAACAATCAATCTTGCTGCTGCTCTCAGCAAACTTGGCAAAAGAGTTTTGCTAATTGATATTGATGCTCAAGCAAACCTGTCGATGGGTTTAGGTATTGATCCCTTGAATGATGTTGAATTTGCGGGAAAGAAGGACGTTGTTGATTTACTAATCAATCCGAGAACTCTTCTAAAAGATACTGTTCTTAGTAAGAAATGGGATGATGTTCAAATAGATATAATACCATCTCATATTCGCTTGAGTGAGAAGGAAAGCGACATTAATTCATTGATTAATAGAGATTTAGTACTGGCTCAAAAGCTTAATAACGCGAAATATTTTTATGGAGATAACTACGATTTTGTTTTGATCGACCCACCACCATCCTTTGGTGTAGTCAACAACATATCCTTAATGGCATCTTCAGCTATTCTTATACCTACTCAATTAGCTCCTTATCCTATTCGTGCATTAGAGTATGTTGTGAAAAGGGCAAAAGCTGTAGGGGAGTCTAGACCAGATCCTTTACCGATTTTAGGTATTGCAGTAAGTATGTACGATAGAAATGCATCTAAGTTTAATTTGAGTATGACCGAGCAGATTGAACAAATTTTAAGTAGAGAGGGAGTTGGTGAAGGGGTTAATCTATTTCCTGATAAAACTTGGATTCCTCGTCTGAATATCGTTGCCGCCGCAACATCCTTGAAAAAGGAATACCCTTTGTGCTACGCAGAATTTGATAGTGATTTAAACGCGAGAGACAAAGAATCCGCACAAGACGCTTTTAGTTGCTACATGGAGCTAGCAAAGCATACAGTTGAAGTTACTGAAGGAATTTAAAGAAGTCATGGATAAGTCTGAGCGCGACGCACGGATCATTGAAAGCTTGAGAATTAGACCACTTAATCATGGTCAAGTGTATACGTTTCAAGTTGCCATACCAGCTTCTGAAGTTGAAAAGTTCTCTGCTAAGAGAATCGAGACTTTGAAGCAGAATCTGCTTCAAAAGGGAAGTAATTTAATGCCGCTGATAGTTCGCCGTACTGATGCTTACGGTGAAGAAGAACAGTTTGAGGTTATTTATGGTGCTGATTGGTGTCTTGCAGCCAAAGAGCTTGATATGGAAAAGCTTTGGGTGTGGGTGTTCGATATGACTGATGATGAGGCTGCTGCTACTAAGGAAGAAATGAACGATATTATAGGGATTGCAGAGGCTAAATCACTGTATCAACCCTCACCTGAGATTTCTATTATTGATTCACCGCAAGCTAATATTGAAATCTTACTTGATAGAAGATTGCAACCTGTTATTACCGATATAAGACGTGTCCTGTCTAATTCTTCTGCAACTACAGCGCATAATGTTGATATTAAGGATTATGAAAGAAGGTTGGATGAATTGGAAGAATGCCTAAATCGAAAGCTTTCCGATATATCCATTACGCTTTCTAATTTGTTGTCTGTGGTTTCAAAACTCTCAGAACAAACAGATAAAAAACCTTCGGGAGAAAAATTGGATTTATTGGTAGTGAGTGACGGTGATATCATTGATGCTTTACATGAGCAGAGAGTTCAAGAGAGACAAGCTATAGCTGCGGTAAAAGCTATTAAACATTGGCAACAGTCAGGAGAAGGTTTAACCTGGGCTAACCTTAAGAAGTCGGTTGGTTCTGGAGAACATAAAATCCCTGATTTCGGTTCAGCCACGTACAATGCTCTTAAAAATATTGGTAGGATATAATACAAATCTAATGTGAGCTTGCACAGAGTGGACTCTGGTGAAACAGGGGGCTTAAGCCCTTTATTCTATATAGCTTCACAAAGAACTGGTACAAGATATATGAATCGGTTGCAAGACCAAACTCTTAAGGAAAGCCTTGCATAAATTCAGAATTTATCAAGAACAAGAATGATAAGACTGCGGTTTACTTTGTGGAAGTTCGTCAAAAGGGAGTATGCAAAGCGATGTTGAACTGACGATTGAAGAACTGCTAGAGTTTTGATAGGGTCTGCCAGGATATGTCTAACTCTTCACTACATAAAAGCTCTAATGGTACAGTCTCCGTCTAAGCCCATTACTCTAGGGGAATTTTTGAAGCTGCCAGAAACCGAGCCTGCCAGCGAGTACATTGACGGGCAAATTATTCAGAAGCCGATGCCACAGGGAAAGCACAGTACTATTCAGACGGAGTTCTCCAGTACTGTGAACAGAATTCTTAAACCTCAGCGTGTTGCACGAGCGTTTTCAGAGTTACGCTGTACGTTTGGGGGGCGGTCGATTGTCCCGGATGTGTCTGTGTTCACTTGGCAACGAATTCCGCGTGACCAGAATGGTGAAGTTTCTAATGCTTTTCTAATGGCTCCTGACTGGACGATTGAAATTTTGTCACCTGATCAAAGCCAAACAAAAGTCACCAAGAATATTCTGCACTGTCTGAATCACGGAACTCAAATGGGTTGGTTGATTGACCCGGCTGAGCAAACCGTTTTTGTTTATCTGCCAAAACAACAGCCAGAAGTGTTTGACGAGGTAGAGCAAGTTCTTCCCGTTCCCTCCTTTGCGAGTGAGCTAATTCTAAGTGTAGGTTCTATTTTTGGTTGGTTGTTTGAGTAAGGAATTTATACAAAGTTTTTGTAAGTATCGCTTCTAAAGCTCCAGCTTGCCTAAACATTCTTTCCATTCTCAATCGCTGACCCAGCAATGCCAACCAAATGTTTTAGCACTCGTGCAACTTGAAATAGGTTGCTTTGCTCATCTGATAGAAGCGTGAAATTATGGGATAAAGCAAACTCACGTCGCTCTTGCCTGACTAATTTGACAAATAGATAGTCGTAACTATTTGTGACTAGCCCAAAAACAGGACGTTCTGGACGAGGAGTTGCCGCCATATAAGCTAACGTTTGGGGAACTGCCTGCAAGACATTAAATCCGCCACGCTTTCCCTCAATGATGACTAGCCAAAATTGCTCCTGGAGAGTGAGAGCATCAATTCGTCCCTCTAGCGTTATAGCCCCTTCCTCGGTGTCTACTGCCGTTTGGACTTCGACCCAGTCCTCACCTCGAATTCGATAGGGTGGATCACACAAGCCTAAAGCATCCAACAGTGGAGATAGCAAAATAATATTTAGCGTTCCTTCATTGACTTCCCCTTCCTCCAGGTAGTGAAGGTAGCGGGTTGCGAGCCGCTCTAGGGATATTTTTTCAGGTCGTGTGAGTTCTGGTAGGGTTTCTTGCCACTCAAGGAAAAAATCAGGCTCAGCGCTACGTCGCAAATTTAACTTTGCTTCAACATCCCGTAAATTAAGAATTGCTTTGGCGATCGCTGTAACTTGAGCCATACCCTATGCCTCCTGTGCCTACTCCAACCAAATTACTTGCCAATCTAGCCTCAAGCAGGTTGATCCGGTAAATAAACTAACTGTTCTTCTGGATTTGGATTATCCCCAAGTACCTGAAGCTGATTGTCCTCCGAGAGTTGTTGAATCAGTTCGTTTACCTGGTCTTCACTCATTTCAGCAAACTGACCGATAGTGGTTTGCACCATGACTTGTCGCCCCAGCAGTTGGTGAGTTTTCAGCAGATCTAGCAGAAAGTCTTGAATAGGTTCACTGCTGGACTGGAATTCGGGTTCAGAGTCGTCGGGTTGAGAGGCGATCGCCCCCTCTCCTTCCTCTCCAACTCCCTTCTCAGAAAGAACCCCCAAATCCTTAAGCAGCGTACAGTTTTGCAGAATATGAGAGTCTCGAATAGAAGACTCTAACGCCTGAATATCCAGTGTTTTTCCAGCAACGACGATTTCTCCTGCATAGGCGGCATTCACCAAACTGTGATAAGTCGCCAGATAGTGAACCGAATGCAGGCTAGGCTTGAGACGTTGGTGAGGAGTGTTTTCTGCAAAGATCTGATCATGTAACTCATAGCCTCGATTACCTGGTTTACCAATGCCTTCTGCGCGAATCAGAAATAGCTTTTCGCAGAGGTTTAGCTCAACGGCACGGCGGCAGGCATTCATGATGTGAAACAGGGTGGTGAGGCTGGGGTCTTCGTTCCAGCCAATGCCGACTCGTCCCTGATGGTCAGGCTGATAGCTAAAGGAATGGCTGGCGTAGGTGGGGCTGGGCAGGAAACGCGGACGAATTTCACCCACTTGCAGGGCGGCAAAGGTTTCCTTCAGCATTTGGGTGAGTTCTGGGGCGGAAAGCTGCCGAATGCGGGTAATGCGTTCTTGAATCCGGTTAAATTCTTTTAGCCAAACTAGTTTGAAGGCGGCGATCGCATCTTCCGGTTGTTCTGCCCTGCTGGGGCCAACTTTGTAACTTTGAACGATTCGCCGTCCCAGTTCCAATGCATTACGCGGATAGGTTTTGCCGCCGGGATACTTTTGCTCTAGCACCTGACGGGTGAGCGGAAAGATTGGCGAGTCGGGTTGAGGATCAGCCTGCCGATGCAGCGGCAAAAGACGGCTAGCCCAGACAGCCTCCGCCTGATCGAGTGAGATTGGCTTGAGCGGCACGGAAGTATCAATCCGTACCTGGTCAGCCAACTGGACGCGATCGGCATTTTGTCGCCAGGTACTCGTGATGATGCTGATAATCACCAGGAAGTTTTTTAACAGTTGGTTGTGAATGCTGGAATTGACGTTAAACAATGCTTGCAGATCGATCGCCCCATCGGAAGTGCGGGCAATGTTATCTAACTGGTCAAAGCAAAGGACGATCGGCTGCGTTTCGGCGGCAATTCTACCGAAGTTGGCTAATACCTTTTGGGCTGCGTCTTCTGTTTCGATCGAGTGTTTGACGCTGAGCAGTTTCAGGCTTTCGTCGTCCAGGTTATCGCCCCGCAGCCATTCACAGGCTAGGGGATAGCGATCGGGATCAATCAGGTCGTACAGCACACCGAAGAATTCATTAGCGTTGTAGATGCCACTGGGGTAGCTGGCTTTGAGGCTGCGAATGAATCGCTGGCGATCGCTCAACACCCAACTCACAATGCCACCCTGCTTAAACGCAGACAAACTCTTGAGCCACAGCAAAAGCTGCGATTCTGCCTGACCTTCTGGCTTATGCACCAGGCTATCGACCGTATAGCGCAAGACGTGCCGCCAAATTGCCTCGCTTTCCGGGAAAGGATCAATGTAAACGAAGAAAGCTTTGGGGTTGAGAATCCGCTTTAGCCGCCCCAACACATGGGTTTTGCCTGCGCCAGAGTCACCAAAAATCATCATCGTGCGAGTGCGGTGATCTTGCGCCACCTGGTCTAACACTGCCTCTACTTCCCGGATTACTTCCTGGTGAATCGACTCCACATCTAGCGCTGGGTTTTGCTCCTCATGCCAAAATTTCCCGGCTTAAAAGTCGCGGGATCAAAGGGTTGATGGCTTGGCGA
>JAAUTN010000628.1 GCA_012031415.1 Leptolyngbyaceae cyanobacterium SM1_4_3
TCCCCAAAAGCGTAGAGGCAATCACAAAGCTGTTAGAACTGGGAGTCAGTCTCTGTTCAAGTAGGGAATTGCGAAACTACTTTGCTCACTGCTGTTACTGTACCAATTAGTCCCGCAAAACGCTGTAAGTCATGAAGTTTCCTGAGTCTCAACGTGTAACATATTCTCGCAATCCTCTTCTGGAAGTAATTTGTCAACTTCGTTTTCCAAAAATTTTACGGATTGAGACTGAGATTCCGGTTGGTTTCCAAGAGGCAATTCGTGCTGAGTATCCAACCTTGAATACCTCTCGTGCTATCGAAATGCCATTTTTGTTAAATCCTCAGACCAACTCAGCTCCTATAGTGATGGGTCAAGGATTGACTTATGAATTTCTCGACAAAGAAGGAAAGTGGAAACTTGTATTATCTAGTGATTTCATTGCTCTTTCGACTACGAGTTATGAAAAGTGGGAAGACTTTAAATCTCGTCTATCTACTGCTATTGGCTTATTAGTTAAACATTACTCTCCTTCACACTTCACAAGAGTTGGATTACGTTATCAAGACCTTATTATCCGCTCTGAACTTGAATTACTACAGCATCCTTGGCGAAGTTTGCTTCAGCCCCCTATATTAGGAGCTTTTATAGCTGATCATTTGCCGGAACAGGATTTTATCGAAGCACTATCAGTGTTTGCTTGTCGTCTTGATTATGCAGATGCAGTTTTACGAGTCCGATATGGTCTTGCACGGAAAGATGAATCCGAAGAATTGGGCTATTTAATAGATGCTGATTTCTACACTGAAAACATCACGGAGATAAACGATGCCACTCACACTCTCGACCGATTTAACCGGGAAGCAGGAAACTTCTTCCGCTGGTGCATCACGGAGGAGTTACAGCAAGCTCTCCAACCTAAACCTGTCACATGAGATCCAGGATAAATCCAATAGGATATTTTTCTCTCTCGCTCTATCGACACTTACAGATGACACATCCTCAGTACTAGAAGAACTTCTTCAAGCTTCAATACATCAATTCTCAATCGATAGGAGTGTACTTCAGAATGAAGCTATTCGCAGAGTGTTTATACACAGAGGCGTAGCAAATTTTCAGTATTTGCAAGAAATTGGAACATCTACGCTTGCCTCAGTTCAGTTTTCATCTCTAAACAGTATTCCCAATGAAATTAAAGAGTATCTTGTTAGGCTTTCTCAAACCCAGTCAAGTGAAAGTGCTTTATATCAGATCTCGAATTTGGTAGCAGAGTGGTTGATGGATGCTCCAAATGAATATCAGACCTTTTTTGCAGGATATATTCAAGATATACCCCTAATAAATAGCCGGATTCTAATAGCGGCTCTTAGTGATGCGGAATTTTCAACTAGTAATAGAAGTTTACTCTCCTCTATTAGTTCATTTCTTAAATCTACTGATAAGCGTTTGGCTCAAACAGCAGCAACTTTTCTGATTACATGCGGCGGCACTCTAGGTAGGAATTTCCTGTGGCAAACACTTTCCACTCAAGAATTGCCTCACTCACAACTTGTTAAAGGCATAAGTGAACTCTTAAGTTAATGATGCCGTCAGTTTCTAACCTGTTTCAACGAATTTATAAGTCTTTCGGGAAGGCTAAAAGTTCAAAATCTAGTGAGCTTTGTCCTGGAAATTTGGTGCGCCTTTGCAGAAATCGCGTTGACTTCATTACTATAATCAACGAAGCGATTAATCATACAAATCAAAGTTGGGATCAAGAACTTATTGATAGAGTTATCCAGTATGTTTTAGAGGGTACAGATTCAGGCATCTCAGTCTATAGTTCAGATACTCTTGATCCTCTAGATCGTGGACATGCTCTTGCTGTCATAGCAGAGGGTATATCTCAAGATAATTTTCGTTCTAGTAGAGGCTCTAAACGAAAACCTAGTTGTACACGCGGCTCCTTAATCATCCCAACATCTTGTCTCCCTAAAACCACTTTTTGCGACTTTACTCCTGAAAATAATCTAGATTTCTATCCAGCTAATCAACATCATTTTGACCTAACTGTAAATGATGCTGAAGAACTGGCTGTAGCCCTTTTGGATGGAATCAATCAGAGGATTATTGCGTGGTCGATTCTTGGTAACGATGGGAAATTTGTGGGAAGTTATAGACTTCAGGCGGCTGTTGCCTACTCACATTGCCTTCAAGCTTTTGGGAAGTTAAATCCCTCATTTCCTCCGTCTAATTGGGTAGATGGCAGAACGATAACTGCTTCAGAGCAAATTGATACTCTTAAGTACTTGGCACAAACAGTTGCAGTTGATAGTCCAAATCTAGATGCTTAAATCATTTAGATACTGCCTTATTCATTTGCCGATTCAGAAGTTGCATGGGCTAACAATATGCCCTGAGTCCGACGAAGTCAAGAATGTTGGCTTTAAGTTTATTCCTTAGCTCCTTCCTCTGTCTTCTCTAGATTCTCTTGTTCGTCTTTTTGTACAGAAAATTGAATCGTAAATGTTTCAGGATTGAGATGGATGTTTTCTCATTCCTGCTTTACCTAAACATCATTCATTGAATTCTTCTTGCGTTACTTTTGGTTTTTATTTTGTCTCTCCTGTAAGTGCCAGATTCTGCACTAATGGTGAACCTTTTCGCTGCAATGCCATTAGATACTTCACTTCATCATAGGGCACTCGGTCTTGCCAACAACGGAAAACAATGCGTATCCATTTAAATGCTAAGGCTCGAATGGCTCCGTGGTGGGTCTTTCCCTTCTTTCGTTGCATTTGGTAGAAGGCTTCTGCCCAAAACGAGTGTTTGCGAGTCTGCAATGCCCATTCCACGAACGTCTGTCTCAAAAATTTAGGACAACTCCAGCGCCAATGCACCCACGACTTCTGCCCACTGCTCTCCTTGACGGGTGCAATCCCGCTGTAGCGCAACAAGTCTTGAGCAGTTTGAAACCGGGTACGTTCTTCTCCAAAAGCAACTAGAAGCCTGGGTGCTAAATGAGGTCCAGCTCCAGGTAGGGCGGCAAATAGCTCAGCATCCGAGTGGGAGTTAAATAGCTCTTCTATCTTGGTATCGAAGGTGGTAATGCTAGGTAAGAGCACCCGCAACTGCGCGATTAGGGCTGTAACGAGGAGTTGAAGTGGTTCGACAATGCCTACATCCTCGGTCAATGCAACCCCTTGTTGAATTTGCTCAAGCCGACGCCCAATCGTTTTTGCCTGCACCACATGATGAGATTTGAAAAACTGCTCTAGCTCTTGTTTGGAAGCAACTTGAGCAGCATTGAGGCTGGGATAGCGAGTCAAAAACTCACAGAAGACCTGGGTATCTTTGTCCTC
>JAAUTN010000629.1 GCA_012031415.1 Leptolyngbyaceae cyanobacterium SM1_4_3
CGCTGGGTGAGACGCAGCCCGTCACTGCCTTAAACGGAACAGGCAACAATCTCAACAATGACATACAGGGGAATACAGTCAACAACGTTCTCTCTGGTCTAGACGGCAATGATTTTCTCTATGGTAAGGCAGGTCAGGATACGCTCAATGGTGGCGCCAACAATGATCTGCTTCAAGGTGGTTCCGGCAGCGATTCTCTCAATGGTGGCATAGGAGATGATGAACTGCACGGAGAGGCAGGAGTTGATACGTTGACCGGCGGGGCAGGAAAGGATCGCTTTGACTTCAACAATCCGCTAGATGGCATCGACACCATCACTGATTTTGTCGTGATAGACGACGTGATCTATGTCGAGAAGGTGGGGTTTGTGGGTGGATTAGTCAAAGGATTTCTGAGTGCCGATCAGTTTCGGATTGGAGCCAGCGCCCAAGATGCCAACGATCGCTTCATCTACAACCAAACCACCGGAGCGTTGTCTTTTGACAGCGATGGTAATGGCGGCGCGGTTCAAACGCAGTTTGCCAAACTGTCTACTAATTTAGCGGTGACAAACCAGGATATTTTCGTGACATCAATTGGGATATAGCACCGCAACTTAGGAGATTTCTAGGAAACCCTCTACCCCGGTACGGGCAGGTTTTGCAGATCAATCATCTGGGCGACGCGAGACTGAGTCCAAACCTGCCCCAACGTGGCAACAACTTTTTCTTAGAAATCTCCTAAGATGTAACAGGCTTCTAAGATGTAATAGATCAAACTTAATCTGACAGATGGCAGTTATCGTACATTGAGAAACGCTGACAGATGGGTCTGATTTGTTTCTCCCTTCTCTCCATGTTGCTCTTCACGCTGTCTCTCTTCTTCAATCGCATGAGTTCGGGTTAAGCAGATTGGAGCAGATGATGGTCAATCGCAATAGACGGCTTCTTTGGCTGGTGGCAGTAGGCAATTAGACCACAGACCACATTCACCAGACAGTTGACCGGGGAGCGATGGCGAGTATGCTCAATCTGTGAAATGTTCTTTAACTGGTCAATCACCGTTTCCACAATCGCTCGCTTACGCAGCATCAGCCGGTCGCTCAACACCATCAAGCGCTGCTTCATGTTCCGTCTGAGTTTGGTGATCAGTTGTACCCCTGTCGTCTGCAACAATTGCTCTGCCAGCTTTTGGGAGACATAGCCCTTATCTGCAAACACTTTGCCAACCAGCCGTTGCAGCGCGAAATCTTCCTGGGCGAAGATTCGTCCAGGAAAGTTTCGCTAGCTTGGGCACGGGCGTCCGGTCGTCAGTATTGCCAGGTGTCAGCGTAAAGTTGAGCAGTTCACCTTGGTCGTTGACCACCAGATGCAGCTTAAAGCCAAAGAACCAGTCCACCGAGGTTTTACCCCTTGCCGCCAGGTTTTTGAACACTTTGTGCTGACGGATGCGGCGATTATGGCAGACTTTGAGACTGGTTGAGTCAAGGAAACTCATGCCCGTGCAACGGCCAAAGCAAGAGCGCAAATAGGCACAGAGCGGCAACAGGGTACTCGGTATCCACTCGACAAAGCGACCATAGCTGACCAAGCCTGGAAAGGCGGAGCGCCATTGGAGTTGCACCTTTTCGATGTAGTAGGCCTTAAAGTTGCGGTAGGAGGATTGATGGAAGGCAATCAGAACCGTCATGATTTCGCTCAGACAGAGGCTGCGGCTACGATTGCGCTGAGAGAGACCATTGCCGAGCAACTGCTGCTGCCAGAGCGGTTCAAACTGTTGGCAGAAATCATCCACAGAGCAAAAGAGGTCTTCTAAACTAAGCATAGGACGAGTATAGGTGGCTTAGAACTCAACACTTTTAGCCTAACTGCTCGTCCTTTCCTTATCCCGAACTCACGTTGATTAAGCTCAAAACGCCAGAGTCCGAGTCATTCGGCGATGCCCTCAGCGAACTGGTACGCCAAGGTGCTCGGCAAATCATTGCCACAGCTGTCGAAGTAGAATTGCAAGCGTTCTTAGCCCAGTATCAAGACCTTAAAGACGACCAAGGACGGCAGGCTGTTGTCCGCAATGGCTACTTGCCGCAGCGAGCCGTCACCACAGGCATCGGAGCGCTAGAAGTGCGCGTTCCCAAGGTGCGAGACCGCAGCGGTCAAGGCATCAAGTTCAACTCCTCTCTGCTGCCGCCCTATCTCAAGCGCTCTCGCAGTGTAGAAGAATTACTGCCTTGGCTTTATCTTAAAGGCATCTCAACGGGTGACTTTTCTGAAGCGCTGACTTCACTTGTGGGAGCCGAAGCCACAGGACTTTCGGCCAATACAATCAGTCGGCTCAAAGCCAAATGGACAGCAGAACATGACCAATGGCAGCATCGCTCTTTGAAGTCCAAGCGGTATGTTTATGTCTGGGCAGATGGTATCTACTTCAATATTCGTGATGGCGACCGTCAGTGTATTCTAGTTTTGATTGGAGTCAGTCAAACTGGCCAGAAAGAACTGTTGGGTTTGGAAATGGGACTGCGAGAATCAGAGCTGAACTGGAAAACGCTGCTGTTGCGACTACAAGACCAAGGATTAGCCGATGCGCCAGAACTAGCTATTGGGGATGGCGCACTGGGCTTCTGGAGCGCATTGTCTCAAGTCTTTCCCAGCACCAAAGTTCAGCGTTGTTGGGTGCACAAGACGGCCAATGTCCTGAACTATCTGCCCAAAAGCCAGCAGCCCCAGGCCAAAGCAGGCTTACAGGAGATCTACAATGCTGCGACCAAAGCCACGGCTGATGTGGCGTTTGAGCGCTTTATCAACAGCTATAAGGCGAAATATTCCAAGGCAGTGGAATGCTTGTCTAAAGACCGTCAGAAGCTGTTGGCGTTCTATGAGTTTCCTGCCGAACACTGGTTGCATCTTCGGACTACTAATCCTATTGAATCCACGTTTGCGACGGTGCGTTTGAGAACTAAGAAGACCAGAGCGGAAGGTGACCGGGGAAAGCTTCCCCCGGCACACTTCCTTGGCTGCGTCTCTTGTGCGAGTATTCTGTCATTAGTTTTCAAGCTGTTGCAGAGCGCCCAAAAGCGGTGGTTACGGATTCGGGGTTTCGACCATTTGGGGAGCTGTAATTGATGGAGTGATATTTCGAGACGGCGTTCGCACTGACCCACGAGCTGATTTACACCAGAGCCAGGAGGCTGCCTAACTCCCCTTCATACACCACATTTGACAATAACTCACCAAGGCATCGTTAATCTGCCGCCAGACATCGAGCCTGACCCAGATGCGGTAGTAACCATAGACCGTTTTGCCATGCCGGAAAGTCGATGGGTAGAGCGACGCCACT
>JAAUTN010000141.1 GCA_012031415.1 Leptolyngbyaceae cyanobacterium SM1_4_3
GTTCCGCATCGAAATTGAAGGAAATTGGCTCTCTAGAAAACACCGTTAGCTGCTAGACAGCCCGCTGAAGTGACCTTGTAGACGCGGCAATTCATCGCGCATCCGTCAAAAATTCCCTACAGTCAGGTCATACTGCTCAAGGACGTGCATATAAGATAAAAAGCTCCTTTCAGCTAACGGCTGGAGGGGGTTTATTCATAACCCTAAATCAACCGCAATTCGGTGAGCGCAGGCAAAGCCAGAAAAGGCGACCGCGTTCAATCCCTGCCCCGGAAAGGTGCTGTCGCCTACGCAGTAAAGTCCTGGAACAGCAGTGCGGTTGAACGGCATTCCTAACAATCCCATTAGTTTGCGGGTAGGAATGGGGCCATAGGTGCCGTCGTCTCGTCCCAAAAACCGTCGATGGGTACGCGGGGTGCCTGCTTCCTGATAGTCCAGTGCGGCAGACAGCCCAGGAAAGAGGCTCTCCAGACGATTGACGATTTGGTTGGCAACCTTTTCTTTTTTCTGTTGATATTCACTGGTAGACAGTCCCTGCCAGTCATCAATCCAGCTTGGCGTAAAGGTATGCAAGATGTGATGCCCCGGTGGAGCCAAACTGGGATCAAGCAAGGTTGGAATTGATAGAAAAATGGTTCCCTCTGCTTCTTCCATGCGGCTCCAGTCTTCTAGCAGAATGTGATGGCACTCCGTACCAGGAGGCAGCACCTCTGCTTTTACACCCAAATGCAAGCTAAAGAAGCTTGGCGACTTTTGATAGCGCTGCTGCCACTTTTGTTCTGCACGCGGCATCTCCGCTTCGGGTAATAGCTTCTCAAAGGTGTCCCAGCGGGTTGCATTAGAGACAATTCGCTTTGCCCGATAGACCTGCCCAGAAGCTAAGCGAACGCCGATCGCCCGCCCCTTTTCGCGAACAATCTCTGTCACCCTGGCTTTGTACTGAATCTGCCCACCCGCTTTTTCTAGTCCTTCCACCAGTTTTTGGGCAATCTGTCCGACCCCGCCTTTGGGATAATTGATGCCTCCATAGTGGCGATCGGAAAACACCATTCCCGCATTGATCATCGGAGTCAGGTCTGCCGGAACCACCGACCAGCAATAGCACTCCATATCAATAAGTTTGAGCAACTCCGGATCTTGGATGTAGTGACGAGCAAGGTCGCCCACATTTTGAGGTAAATACTTCACCAAGCCCAGACAGGCAAACGGATGCTGAAAAAACACCCGCGTCAGATAGCGCGGCTCCTCAAGCGACAGCAGATCCATCGCGTTTAAGCAGTTAAACACCTTCCAACATTCATCGTAAAACTGGCGAATGCCCTGCTGCTCATGGGGAAAGCGAGCAGACAATTCTTGCAAAAATGTCTCATAGTCACGATGAACTTTTAGCTCTAGCTGGTTCGGCAGATGGTAGTGAATCTGTACCGGATCGGGAATTGTTTCCAAACTAACCCCTACTGCGTCCAGTGCGCGAGTTAGGAGGTTAGTAGTTCCTCGCTTGCCAAAGCCAAAGATCATTGACGCTCCAACATCAAAACGGTAGCCCGATCGCTCAAAATAGCCTGCACTACCTCCTGGGATCAGATAGCGCTCCAGCACCAACACTTTCGCTCCTCTGGCTGCTAGCTGAGTTGCGGTGACTAATCCGCCAATTCCAGAACCGATCACAATCACATCGAAACGGTCTGCTGAATCCGCCTCTACAGCAAACCTTGCAGTAGTCGTGGAAGGAGAAGCTTGAGACATTGGCAGATGGGCAGCAGTAGATTGTTCAAAAGGTTCAGAAGTAGCAGGCATAAAGGCATTTAGAGCGAGGCATTTTGCTGAAAAAAGCGAAGCATTTTGCTGGAAAATCCTACTCTTCAGTGTATCTCACTCTGAATCGCTCAACCCACCTGGATTTTAGTGTCGGACTTTGAAAGAAATACAGACAAAAAAAAGGGGGATTAGTCTGCTGACCAACCCCACCTGCCGATCCTTTGAGAGGAGAACACTGAAAACAATACTAGGCTTATTGAAAATAGATGTCAATACTAATGCAAAAGACTTTCAATAAGATGGCTAAAGGATGGCGCTAACCGCAGACAAGCCCCGTCTCTTCCTGTCCTAACCTGGAGCATTTTGTTCTAACCTGAGCATTCACTGCAAGTTTGAGCAATGCTGAATATAGCTTCACAAGAACAGAGTATGATGAGGGCAAATTTCCTGCATAACTACCGTCATTTTTTCTAGCAATGGCTCCCCAACTGCGTGTTCACGTTCCACCTCATCCGCTGATTAAACACTGGCTAGCTGTTGCTCGTGACGAATCGACTCCCTCTGTCCTGTTCCGCAGCGCCATGACTGAACTGGGGCGCTGGCTTACCTACGAGGCAATTCGGGATTGGCTACCGATTATGGAAACAACGGTGCAAACTCCACTTGCTTCCTGCCCAGCAACGTTTATTAACCCAGAAATTCCAGTTGCAGTGGTGCCAATTTTACGGGCTGGCTTGGCTCTTCTGGAGGGGGCACAGGCGCTATTGCCGCTGGCCTCGGTCTATCATATTGGGCTGGTGCGGAATGAAGAAACGCTAGAAGCAACCTGCTATTTGAATAAGCTGCCAGAGCAATTTGCGCCTCAAACTCGAATTTTGATTAGTGAGCCGATGCTGGCAACGGGTGGAACCAGTCTGGCAGCGATGGCTGAGTTGGTGAAGCGGGGAGCCGACCCGGAACTGGTTCGCGTGATTTCGGTGGTCACGGCACCTACGGCGCTGCAAAAACTAGGTGCTGCGTATCCGGGGTTGAATATTTATGCAGCCACGATTGATGAAGGGCTAAACGATAAGGGCTATATTGTTCCAGGGTTGGGAGATGCGGGCGATCGCACCTTTGGCACCGAGTAAACACGAGCTTCAAACCTAAATTAAGCGGGTGAGGGTAGAATTTTTATCTGAGCCTTGCCTCCAGAGCATGGCAACCTCATTTTTGTGGGCAACCCCCTTTTCCAGCGAGTAAGCTGTGAGGGAGTCATTAGAAATCACTCCGAATCTCTTTCAGTGGTTAATCATGAGTCAGCGCGATAGTTTTTTTGGTGGATTTTTACTCGGAACCGTTGTCGGCGGTGTGGTAGGCGGCATTTTAGGTGCAGTGGTTAGCTCCAGGCTTGCCAGCGATGAAACCTCGTCGGAGGATTTTCCTAAGCTTAAGAATAAAGCTACTCGCAAGCGTTCACTTAGGACTCCCACCGAGCAGAGCATCGAAGCAGCCCGTCGCGGATTGGAAGACAAAATTGCTGAGCTAAACGAGGCAATTGACGATGTGCGCCAGCAGCTAAACAGCACCAACGGCGCACCAAAATCAGAAGGGGGACGGGCGATCGCCAGAGAATAGGGGGTTGGGGGCTTAGTTGCCTTCTTAACCCTAGCCCCTAATCCCCAGCCCCTAGCCCCTCTCTAAGCTCCTCCCTTTGAGAACTTGTACTGACGAATTCATACTGAGATCACAGGCATCCGCTAGACTAAACTCATGTCTAGGTTATTCATGCCTGTAGTCATCAAATTGCTATAGCTAGGAACGCGCAGTATCTATGACTGACCCCATTACTCTGATTGCCGAGCCAATAGGTATTTTTCTAAATATCTACATTGCTCTGTTGTTTATTCGCATTTTGTTAAGCTGGTTCCCTACCATTGACTGGATGAATCCTCCGTTCTCCATTCTTAGCCAGTTGACCGATCCCTATCTCAACGTTTTTCGCTCTTTTATCCCTCCGTTGGGTGGCATCGATCTGTCCCCAATGCTTGCCATTTTTCTGCTGGGCTTCGTTGCTCAGGCTGTCACAGGTTTGGCAGGTGGCGGGCAGGTAGCAGCGTATTAGTCAACTTTCCGTTGATCTTTCAGGGGTCTGGCATCACCAGACCCCTAATCGTGTAAGTCTCGCTTGACTTGCCGGAACTAGCGTCGAACTTTACCGACGAAGCCAGATGCCTTGAACTGCTCCAGCTTTAACGGCGCAGGCTGGTTGGCTGCAACGGTGATACGCAATTCAAAATCACTCACTCCAGGAGGGACTTGATCAATGGAGCCGAGCCGGGTGCGATTTTGCATCACGGGGTTGTTGCTAGCGTCGTAGATGCGTCCAAATATGTCGGCATTGAGGACGGGCTTGCCTGAGTCGTTCTGAGCCTTACCCGTGATGATGAAGCAGTTTGCCGCTCGACTCGCCCCACCTGAAGTTACGGTTCCTTCTGCAACGTCAGCAGGGCATTCATGGTAGGACAAGTCAGACAGCTTAATTGGAGTGAGTGCCCATGCAGCAGGAGTTGAGATCCCGCTGATCAACCAGAAATAGCAAGACAGGACAGCAACCATAAGGACTCGGAACTGCATAGGCTTAACCTTAAATTCAAGTATATGGAGCGACTTATCATGCTTCAGCTTAGCGTGAATTGATTTGAGAAACGCTGGAGGGTTAGCCAGAGATCATTCTTTACAAAGATCACTAAAGATTACTTTGAAGAACTTTGCAGTTTATAAATTCGTTAAGTTAGAGTTAATCATCACAGTCTGAGATGAAACGCTAGATGTCCATATTCTTGCATCAAGGTTGGTCTTGGAGAAGGGGATGGCTAGCGTTCTGATTATTCAGGTTGCCTAATGTTTGTGTCTAGTGTTTGCTATGACCAAAGCCGAAATTGAAGCCGTCCTAAGAGTAGCTTTTGGGCAGTGTGAGGCTGCGGGATGCCCACTTGAGGCTGAGCAAAAGCAAATTCTGCTGGCAGCGGCGATCGCCCTCGGACGAACTCAACAGGCAGAGTCAACTTCACAAAATGGTAGTAGCCTGACAGCCGCTTTTGAGGCAAAGGCTGAGAATCCGCTAGATGAGCTAACCCAAGAGCAACGAACGGCTTTGCTGCAATTTATTCAGACCCAACAGGAAGGAATTCCCTGGAAGGTGCAGTTGCTCAATGACTGGCTAGAGGGGCGAGAGTCAGGTTCGATGCAATTTATTCGCGATCTGTACGGGCCGCAGTGGCTAGAGCAGGTGCAGCCCGTTCACGTTGCAGAGTATGCCGAAACCGCTGTGGCGCTGAAATTGGGCGATCGCATCGAAGTCTCCAACAATCTTTGGGAATGGGTGCAGGAAGATGGCCCCTGTAGCCGGGAATGGTTTGGCTGCACGGTCGTTAATATTAGTCAAGCGTCTGACAGCAATGGCATTATGCCTGCAAGCTACAGCACCTACACGAACTGCATGATTCGCTTTGACAACGGCATGGAATACGAAATTCAAGGCGTTTATGAGTGGAATCGGTATAACTGGCGCTGGATGCAGGAACGATGAGATCGAGGAAGTTTTGAATCGAGGAGCTAGCCCCTCAATTCAAAACTTCCTCCACCGATCGCCGCATCACCTCTACTGGAACAGGTTGCCCGATCCAAAGCTGGAGCGCGGCGGCTCCCTGTTGGATCAGCATTTCTAAGCCGTCGAGGGCGATCGCCCCTTGTTTTTCGGCTAGCTGCAAGAATTTTGTGGGACGAGGCGTGTAAATCAGGTCATAGGCGATCGCCCCCGCTGGCAATCGCTTAAACTCGTCCGGCGTTAGCGGTGAGGCATCGCGGTGGGGAGGCATTCCAATGGGGGTGGTGTTGACGAGCAGGTTAGCTTGGGGCAGCAGGTGGGGCAAATCTTCCCAGCGGTGAACGGCTGGAGGAGAAAACGGGGAATCTGCCCAACTGTGATGAAAGGCTTCTAGCTTTTGGCGATCGCGTCCCACCACTTGCACTTGGGCACAGCCAAGCTGGGCACAGCCTGCAACAACGGCTCTAGCGGCTCCACCATTGCCCAAAACGACCGCAGTAGTTTGGTTCCACTGCTGTTGCCGCGTCCAGAGAGGAGCGAGAAACCCAGTTACGTCGGTGTTAGTGCCGCCCCAGCCTTGCTCAGTACGGTAAACCGTGTTGACCGCACCGATGGCTTGAGCGATCTCAGAGATCTCTGACAAAAGGGGCATCACTGCTTGTTTGTGAGGAATCGTGACGTTAAAGCCCTGTAATCCAACAGCAGCAAAACCTGCGATCGCCTGCTCCAGATTTTCAGGCCGGACTGGAAAGGGCAGATAAACATAGTCCGCTTTTAGATCAGCGATCGCCGCATTATGCATGACGGGGGAAAGGGAGTGGGCGATCGGGTAGCCAATCACCCCTAACAATTGGGTTGTTGCAGTAATCCTTGTATTTTGAGCCATAGGGAGATTACTTTAAAGGTTTAGGGTTTCTGTACTGATTCAAGATTCCGTGTCAGAATCATTAAACATACACGTTGAGCGGTCATGCTAGGGACGTTACTGGGTGGGCGATACAAACTCATCACCGCACTGGGAGCTGGCGGATTTGGGCAAACCTATCTCGCAGAGGACATTCAGCAGCCCGGCGGTTTGCGTTGCGTCATCAAGCATTTTAAGCCTGCCAGTCGAGACAGCAAATTTCTCGAGGTCGCTCGCCGCCTGTTTGACACAGAGGTTGGAGCACTTGACAAACTGGGTCAACACGACCAGATTCCTGAGCTACTAGGCTTTTTTGAGGAAAATCGAGAATTTTACCTGGTTCAAGAATTCATCGACGGACACCCGCTGAGCGAAGAGATTTCCCGCGCCAGCCGTTTGAATGAGGCAGAGGTCGTTGCTCTGCTTAGAGACGTGCTGGGTGTGCTGGAATTTATTCACAAAAATCAGGTTATCCATCGTGACATCAAGCCCAGTAACCTGATTCGACGACGGCAAGACGGCAAAATCATACTGATTGACTTTGGGGCCGTCAAAGAAATTCGCACTCAGATCCAGGGTGAATCAGGACAAACGGGCTTCACTGTTGGCATTGGTACTCAAGGTTATACACCCGGAGAACAACTGTTAGGGAAGCCTCGCTTTAGCAGCGACATTTACGCATTGGGTGTGACTGCAATTCAGGCAATAACGGGTTTACAGCCTTCTCAGCTACCTGAAGACCCAGAGACTTCTGAACTGATTTGGGAAGATTACGCCAACCTTAGCCCTGGACTGACATTTGTTCTCAGTCAGATGGTGCGCCACCACTTCAGCAAGCGCTATCAGTCTGCAAGTGAGGTGCTGTGGGCGCTAGATCGGTTGTCAGAATTGCCTACAGACCTGACCTCTACACCCCAGGCATTGCTGCCGTCGCTGCTGCTGCCTGAAGCAATGCTACGACAAACTAAACTTGTCCCTTCAGAGACATTAAGACAGCGGGTTAAGTCAGGGCTAAAAGTAGTGGCGATCGCCACTCTCGCAGTGACTAGCATGGTGCTGGGGGGCCGCCAAATGGGTTGGCTCCAGGCTCCAGAAATCGCCGCCTTTGACCAGATGACACGGCTCCGCCAAGATGCCCCACCCGATCCTCGGCTGTTGGTGGTTGCCATCACAGAAGCAGATCTTCAGGCATTAGGACGGCCCACTCCTTCTGATGCCTCGGTGACTCAAGTCTTGCAAACTCTAGAGCGCTACCAGCCTCGCGTGATTGGGCTTGATCTCTATCGAGAGCTACCTCAAGAACCTGGACACCGAGAACTGTTGCAGTTGCTTCAACAGTCTGACCGTATCATTGCTATTACCAAATTGGGTAACTCTGAAGCAGACTACATTCCTCCGCCGCCAGGAGTACCCGCCGAGCGCGTTGGGTTTAATGACTTTGCAATCGACAACGATGATGTGATTCGTCGCCATTTGCTAATCGGCAACAACGAGCAAGGCGTGTTTTACTCCTTTGGGCTGCGGTTAGCCTTTAAGTATTTAGCGGCAGAAAACATTGAGCCTCGTCCGAGTGAAGCCAACCCCGACAATATGCAGTTAGGCGAAACGGTGTTTCTTCCGCTCGAACCGACAGCGGGTGGCTATCAAAGGGTCGATTGGGGCGGCTATCAGGTCATGTTGAACTACCGCGCCGCAGCTAATGTCGCACGGCAGGTTTCTTTTACTGACGTGCTGAACGGCAGAATTGAGCCAGACTGGGTTCGCGACAAGATCGTGTTGATTGGCACAACGGCACCCAGTGGCAAGGATTTGTTTAGTACGCCCTATAGCGCAGTGCGCCAGACCGACTATCGGATGCCCGGTGTGATTGTTCACGCTCAGATGGTAAGCCAAATTCTCAGTGCGGCAATGGAGGGGCAACAGCCGTTCTGGTATTGGCCGGATTGGCTAGAAATGGTCTGGGTAGCAGGCTGGGCGATCGCAGGCGGCTGTGTGGCCTGGATGATTCGCCACCCTGTAGGTCTGGGTGCAAGTACCGCCGTACTGCTAATTGGGCTATCTGGCTCAACGCTGCTCATTTTCATTCTGGGCGGCTGGGTACCCGTTGCTACCCCAGCGATCACCCTCCTTGCTGTCACCAGCGTTGTCACCATCTATCGCACCTACAAACCCCAACCGTCCCTCATTCAGACGAAAGTCATGTGGCAAACAGAGCAGACAAGGACGTTGCCCAGACCCTAGAGCAGCGTCACGGACTAGTTTCAGGGTAAATCCCGACGGGATTTACCCTGAAACTAAAAGTTGACAAACCACCAGAGCCAGATCAAAAATCAACTTTTTGATCCGTGTGTCGGACAGGGAGGCGCTGAAATGCTGCGGTCGAGCCATCCAGCGGCTTGCTGTAGCCTGAGCAAGGATTCCTCGGACTGCTCATTGAGCAGGTAGACTAGGGCGATCGCCGCCTGCTCTGCGGCCCGTGCTTTGCGGTTTGACTTGAGCCGATGCCAGTCATTAGGGGCGATCGCCAGCCGTTCTGCCAGGGCTTGTGCCAGTTCCAGCGTACTTAGCTCAGACAAATCGCCTGTTTTGGCAGTAGACAGGGGTGAAAACTGAATTGAATGAAGCGGTGAGTCAGGCATACTATTCATGAGCTAGCTGTGAGCTAACTGTGAGCTAACTGTCCCTACTCTACTATGTCAGCATGAAGCCGTCCCAAGATTCACCTTCACCGTCTTCCGACCCGTCTGACCACCGGGAATTTGAGCAAACGTTGGATGAGGTGGAGCGATCGCTGCAAGCGCTAAAAGCCCGTCACGCTCAGGTTAAGGCTGATCAACAGCGCCAACAGCAGCTTCAGCAGCGGCTCAGCCAAACCCAGCGAGAGCTGAGACAAACTCGTTCACGAGAACTGCAAGCCGAACTTCAGCAAATCAAGCAGCAGCTAGAGGAATTAGAAGTCGCTCTAGAAAGCCAGCTTTTTTCCTGGAGTGGGCTAAAGGAAGCATTCTGGCAGGCAGTTCGATTTGGCGGTTTAGGAATTGTCGTAGGCTGGTTGCTTAAGTCCTGTGCCGGATAGTTGCGAGTTAGCTTAGCTAGTTAGACGGCGATCGCCCGCCCCGCGAGAATAGCAACAATAGCAGACAGGTTATCAATATTGACTGGCTTTGGCAAATAGCCGCTGAACCCCGCTTCCAGGGCACGGGTACGTTCCTCATACCCCGCGAGTGCAGTGACGGCGATCGCCAGCGTTTGTTTACCCCGACGCGCATCCAAATCTTTGACCTGGCGAATCAAATCGTAGCCCGTCACGTAGGGCATAAGAATATCGCTAACCACCACGTCCGGCTGATGCTGCTCAACCACATTCAGCGCTTCATCTGCTGAAGCTGCGACAATTACCTCTGCCCCATCCTCTTCTAGGGCCAGGGCAAACAGGCATCGGGTATCCGGATCATCATCCACAATTAGCAAACACAACCCGTCAAGCAAAGGCGAACTTTCAGAAGTTAGCGCCTTCGCAGTTGATTCATCCCTGATCGATGGTGTCATTAGTCGCTCTACCCTTTTCAAGCTAAAAGGTTGAAAGGTTGGGGGTGTTAAAGGGTGAATCAGCAGGTGCTAATATCAACCGCTCGATTGCAGAGTTAGCTTGCTTATTAAGAGATCTAGCAACATGGCTGATGGAAAAGTTCTGCAATGGTAAGTAGAATCACCATCTGCACCGAATTCAAGGAAACCGCATCGCACTAAGCTACAGTATCCTGACTAACTTGCGAGATAACTTGCCTAAGTCAAGCTGACTCTGAAAAATCTCCCTACCCAATATGTTAATTTCAGTTAAAACTTATCAGCACCGCGTGTAATCAGATTTAATGAGCCTCGCAGCTAACAAAACGCTTCCCCCAAGACCTGTGCCCACTTTTGCATCTGGTGCGAGAAAGTGAAGTAGAACAGACCTGAATTCACACGGCTCAAAACCTAAACGGATAGAAATTGAAGACTGACCAGTATTGACAGCTTTCTTGACCCTACTACTAATAGAAGAGTACTGATTGACCGAGTTTTTGTCTGTTCATCTGCGTACACATAACCAGAATTTACGCAAGCGGAACGCGAATCAACCGGTTTTCACGCTAGCAACATCGCTTATCAGGACAAATTCTTCTTAACGCCCAGTAGCCGATCAAACTCGTTTCTAATGACGCTGTAGCACTCACAAGAAATTCCTTTGAGCCGTTCTCGATTAAGAATGGTGATTTTGCCTCGGCTGTAGCGGATAGTTCCCCGCTCCTGCAAATTGCCAGCAGACACGGTGACACTGGCCCGACGAGTTCCCAGCATCTGTGAAATAAATTCTTGAGTCAGCGGCAACTCATCGGCTTCTAAACCGTCTTGAACCGATAGCAGCCAGCGAGCTAGGCGTTCGTCTATGCTGTGCAGGCGATTACAGACTGCATTCTGTGAAACCTGAGTAAGCAACGCCTGGGTGTAAAGCAAAACCAGTCTTTGCAGCCGTTCACCCCGCTCAAATTCGGATTTAAACACATCGGCATCTAGCTTTATTCCAGTACCAGGAAGCTGCACGATCGCCTGATAAACCGTTGCTCTACCACCCAAAACGATCGGCAAACCAATCATGCCCTCAATGCCTACCAGCCCGACTTCAACGGTTGCTCCGTCTTCCATCGCTGCGACTAGAGAAATCATTGAATGATTGGGAAAGTAAACGGCACTGGGTGTTTCGCCTGGCTCATAGAGAACTTTTTTCAACGGCAGATCAACCTCTTCTAAATGAGGTAAGAGGCGCTGATAGTCCTCATCTGGCAGGGCAGCCAGTAAATGATTTTTGGGTTTATTCAAAATTTCAGGCTCAGGCATGGGGCGTTCTTAAACTAAGCCTTACGTAGAGAGAGAATGGTAAACGTCATGCGTCAGAGAAACATAGCCGATTTCTTGTCTCTCAAGGTTAAGGATCATTTTTTAACTTCTGCTCAGTTAAACAAGGGGATCAACCCCACTATCTCTGTACACGAATTATTAATTAAGGGCGTAAACCTGTCTGTTCGGTAACGTACTGTGAAACTTGGGACGAAATCGCTCTCTGCCTAAAGAATGCTTGCGTTTCCTGCCCGCTTTGATTCTCACTTTGGCTATTTCTGGGATCAGGTCGTTCTGGCATTTGCCGCAGAATTCCGGCTCTCTAAGGCAATATGAGAAGAGGGATTTATGTTTGTTTTCAGGTTAAGCCAGGAAACAAAACACAGCCCTCATCCCAATTTCTAACTGATCTGCGCTAATTGATCTCCGCTATGACGACTCAACGCATTGCAACACTGTTGAAAACTGGACAGCCTGATGAATCGGTCAAAATTCAGGGCTGGGTGCGAACTAAGCGAGAATTGAAGGGGTTTTCTTTTGTCGAGGTGAATGATGGCTCCTCTCTAGCCAGCCTTCAGGTGGTGATCAATCAAGATTTACCCGACTATGCCGAAGTGATTCAGCGGCTAAATACAGGCGCTTCACTAGAGGTATCGGGTGTATTGGTGCCGTCTCCGGGCAAAGGGCAGCGGATTGAAATGAAGGCAGAGCGCGTTACCGTTCATGGAGGGGCTGACCCAGAAATCTATCCGCTACAGAAAAAGCGCCATTCGTTTGAGTTTTTGCGAACCATTGGGCATTTGCGATCGCGCACTAACACTATAGGAGCCGTACTGCGAGTTCGCAATGCCTGTGCCACCGCAATTCACCAGTTCTTTCAGGAGCGGGGCTTCCTTTGGATTCACACGCCGATCATTACTGCAAACGACTGTGAAGGAGCAGGAGAACTGTTTACGGTCACGAGTCTAAATTTGCAGAAGGTGCCTCTGACCCAAGATCAGAAGGTAGACTTTAGCCAGGATTTCTTTGGTAGACAGGCTTACCTCACGGTCAGCGGACAGCTTCAGGTTGAGGCAATGGCGCTGGCGTTTTCTAATGTCTACACGTTTGGACCTACCTTTCGGGCAGAAAACTCGAATACTTCACGGCACCTGGCGGAGTTTTGGATGGTTGAGCCAGAGATAGCTTTCTGTGACCTGGAAGGCAACATGAATCTGGCAGAAGATTTTTTGAAGCACATCTTTAAGTCCGTGCTAGAAGCCTGCCCCGAAGACATGGAGTTCTTTAACCAGCGGATTGATGACTCGGTGCTGGCAACGGCAGACAACATTATCAACAATGAATTTGAGCGAATTACCTATACGGAGGCGATCGCCCTTCTAGAAAAGAGCGATCGCACCTTTGAGTATCCTGTCTCCTGGGGCTTAGATTTGCAGTCTGAACATGAGCGCTATCTGGCAGAAGAGCTATTCAAAAAGCCGCTGATCGTAACGGACTACCCGACTCAAATTAAAGCCTTTTATATGCGGTTAAACGATGACGAGAAAACCGTTCGAGCGATGGACGTTTTGGCTCCCAAGATTGGTGAAATCATCGGTGGCTCTCAGCGAGAGGAACGGCTTGACGTACTAGAACGGCGCATCCGGGCACAGGGTATGAATCCTGAAGATCTTTGGTGGTATCTCGATCTGCGCCGCTACGGAACAGTTCCCCACGCCGGATTTGGACTCGGCTTTGAGCGGGTCGTGCAGTTCATGACCGGGATGGGCAATATTCGTGACGTAATTCCTTTCCCGCGTACCCCACTCAGCGCCGAATTTTAGCGCGTTCAACAAGACAAACCAATTGCAAATCCCTCAAATCAAGAAGGGAGGCGGGGCTTTACCCCGCCTCCCTTCCTATACGATCGCGACCGGATATGAAACCAATTACATCAAGCCGATCTGAGAAAGGATGCCCTGACCAGTCAAGTACTCGGTAGCCAGACCAACTACGAAACCAATCATTGCTAAACGACCATTCCAGGTTTCAGCGAACTGAGTAAAACCAAACTTAGGCTCTTGAGCTTCCATGACAGCAAACCTCATATAAGTCAACTCTTGTAAATAGAAAGTAACACAGGAGGGGGTAGAGTTGCAATACTTCTTTACAAAAAAGGCTGAGGACTGGAGCTAAAAGTGCGTTTTCTTGCTGCTGCTTTGTGGTTGAATCTTTGCATCGAAAGAGGCTGGGGACTCTCTGGATCAGTTCTTAAGCCAGAGCTTGAGAACCAGAAAGCCACGAAGCTATGGATCTTCAGAAGTTCTCAATATACTCCCCAGCCCCTAGCCCCCAGCCTCTAGCCCCTTCTTAACCCAACACCCAATTCACCAGCGTCCGCACTGGAAACCCTGTGGCTCCGGGGTTGTTGTAGCCGTTTTCTTTTTCTTTCCAGACGGGGCCAGCAATGTCCAGGTGCGCCCAGGGGGTTTCTTTGACGAACTGCTTTAGGAAGAGGGCGGCGGTGATTGCGCCTCCGGCACGCGGGCCGGTGTTTTTCATGTCTGCAACAACGGATTTTAGTCCGTCGAAGTATTTGTCTTCCATTGGCATTCGCCAGAGTTTTTCGCCAGAAAGCTCGGCGGCTTGAGTAAGCTGGGTGGCGATCGCCTCGTCTTCACTCCACAGCCCACCCATGTCATCGCCCAGAGCTACCACACAGGCTCCAGTCAGGGTTGCCAGATCGACGATTGCCTCTACGCCTAGCTTTTCTGCAAACACCAGCGCATCAGCCAGGGTCAGGCGACCTTCAGCATCGGTGTTGTTGACCTCAATGGTTTTGCCATTGGAAGCGGTGAGAATGTCACCCGGACGCATGGCGCGACCGCTGATCATATTTTCTGTAACGGCGCTAATAAAGTGAACCTCGACATCAGGCTTGATTTGTCCGATGACTTTTGCGGCACCGAGGGTTGCTGCGGCACCGCCCATGTCGGTCTTCATCATTTCTACACCGCTGCCGGGGCCTTTGATGTTGAGTCCGCCAGAGTCAAACGTTAAGCCTTTGCCAACGATCGCCACTTTGCGGCGGGGCGTTGCGGCAGGGCGATAGGTGAGGTGGATAAATTTAGGCGGCAGATCAGAAGCTTTGGCAACCCCCAGAAACGCACCCATGCCCAGCTTTTCGCAGTCTTCTCGCTCTAAAATCTGTAGCTCTAAGCCAAATTCGTTGGCGATCGCCTCTGCCGTTTCTGCTAAAACGATCGGGTCAACCACATTGGCTGGAGCCGCTACCAGTTCCCTCGCCAGGATTACGCCCAGAACAATTTGACGGGCGCGGATGATGGCTTCTTCCTGTCCACCAAAACCCAGCAGTTCGATTTGGTCGGGTGAGGTGTTTTTATCCTTGTCTTCGTCTGACTTAAAGCGATTATCCTGGTGCAGGGTGAGTTCGATTCCTTCGGCGATCGCCTGGGCACTCAGCGCCGGATCGCTATTCCACACGGGCAGGCTCACCCCCACCGTTTTACTTTTCTCTTTTTTGCCAGTCGAGCGGTGACAGCCGCAGCCCGACGCAGGCTGTCCAACTTCAGCGAGTCGGGTTTACCCAGACCCAACACCGCAACCTTGCGAATGGGGCTACCTGCACCGACTCGCGTGATGGCACTGCTGCCTTCCTTACCCTTAAACTCGGTTTCGGCAATGAGTTCGGTTAAGGTGCCTGACAGTTTAGTATCTAGCTCTGCTAGATCGCCCGTCAGCTCTACGGCATCTTCAAATAAACCAATAACCAGCAAATCTCCAGACCAACTTAAGCGAGGCGTATCTGTCCCTAGAAGATTCATTTCTTCCGCTACCTGAAAGCATCAATACGTCCAGTATTGCTCAATTTGATTTGACCTGAGTTTGGCGATCGCCTTTCCCCAAAGGCAGTCACAACTGAATGAGGATTGTTATCATGCTGGGAAAGCCGAAAAGGTTCCTAAGTTAAGTGGGCTGACGTAGTTAAAGGTCAGACGAAAGTAGTCATCAGGACTTCATGCTAAAGCAACGTAAGAATCAGGTTTTCTTAGCTGTTGGCGCGGGGCTGGCAGCTTTAACAATGGGTGCCACTTTTTCTGCATCCAGACTTACGGATTTGGTGTTAGAGCAACCCCTGGTCAGGCAGTGGTTTGTCACCGAGCAGGCAACGGGCGAACTGGACTTAAGCCAGGATACGACTTCGGCTGTGCTGCCGCTAGTGTCGGTGTCGGTGTCGGAGCGGGCGGCCCAGCTAGAGCAAATTGCCAGTGGCTCTCCTTCGCTCGATCGCAATCGAGCCAGATTTCTTCTCGCCAGCGACCTGATTCAGCAAAATCAGGCAGGGTCAGCACTGCCCTGGTTGGAAAATCTGGAGCAAGACTACGCGGCTCTGGCTCCGCAGATTCTCTACAGGCGGGCGCAGGCGCATACGGCGAGTGGCGATGCGGCGGAGGCGGAGGCAACCTGGCAGCGGCTTTTGACAGAGTATCCGAATGACCCAACTGCGGCGGAGGCGCTGTTTGCGCTGGGGCAGAGTAACCCGCAATATTGGGATCAGCGATCGCCCAGTTTCCCGCCCATCCGCGTAGCCTTGAGATCGCCAAAACTCGTCTGAGCCAAGATCCTAACCAGCTTCCGATGCTGCTGATTCTGGCCAGGCATGGACATCATCTGCCTGAAATCACTTCTACTTTAGATCGGATTGTTAACGAATACGGTAGCCAGCTTCAGCCCGAAGATTGGGAGGCGATCGCCTTTGCCTATTGGGAAAATGGCTACTACGGCAGCGCCGGATCAGCCTACGCTAAAGCACCCCGCACTGCCCTGAATGCCTACC
>JAAUTN010000142.1 GCA_012031415.1 Leptolyngbyaceae cyanobacterium SM1_4_3
CCGACTACAGCATTGGGTAGATGGGGTGGAAGGTGACGGGGTGGAGGGGTGACCGGGGTGGAGGGGGTGAAACGGCTTGAGGGACGGAAATGATAGAAGCCTGTAAGTTTTGCCGATCAAAGGATTGTTTCAGCGTCTCAGCGGCACTCTGGTCTCGAAATAGCCCTGCCTGCATTACTGTTTGACCGTTGACTGTCGTGCGAAATGCGTCAGGGGCGATCGCCTTTATTCGCTGCTGCATTTCAGCCGTAGCTGCGGACACAATCACTCGATATTGCGTCCCTGATTGCATTCCTGATTGCATTCCTGATTGAGTTCCTGGTTGAGCAGCCGTTTGAGTCGGAGCAGGATTGTTGAGAACAGGCGCAGACGGTACACCCACCGTAGGCAGTAGCTCAGTGGGTGTTTGAGTTGGCTGAGGTGCCGCAACGGGAGTAGACGGAACTAAAGGTAATGGCGACAATTGCGAAAAGGGGACTGCATTAGAAGCCGTTGCACTCGGCACAGAGGTTGCCCCAGCAACAGGTTCGCGATTGATATTGCTACTGCCGCTACTAAAGTCAACTGTGGGCAGGTCAGGGGTCGCCATTGGAGTAGGGGCGATCGCTCCCACCGCTTGAGGAGAAGCACTCACGTTAGTCTGAGGAGAGGATGCTTCGGGTTGAGTTGGGGCTGCCGATGCAGGCTCATGAGCAGCCAGAGAACCAAGCGCAGCCGTAGCCGCCACCATACGATAGAGAGCAGAATTCATGTCAGGCTTCCTGTTCTGAAGCGAAGTTAGGCAAAGAGTCGAGGAACTGATGTGCGTCAGCTTTCCAATTCCGCTTCTATCGTCGTGCAGAAACCTGTGCCAGTGGAGAATAAAAGTTATAGATGATCAAGTGAACCACGCTCTCAGTTTTATCCGGAGGAATAAAATTGCAGTCGCCGTCTCGCTTTCAGGCTAATGTTGAACATTCATGCGGTGTTACCTGTTCCTACTTGATATCAGCACCGTAGTCCAGTTAGAAACCTGACACGCAAAGCGGCACTTATCAAACGCAATTTCGTCTCAGCCAGGTAAAATTCTCAGGACATGAGGGTTTACGAGTAAATGGTAATGGGTGGAAACTTACAGGCATTTCCCCTTGCCCACCCACCTTTCCTCTTTCCTCTTCCGTTTTCCCTCTTCCCCCTTACTACACCTTCCCCCATGACTCTCCGCATTCACGGCAATCGATTGCTCAAAACTTTACCGGGGCTGGCAACCCGTCCAACGCCAGCGCGAGTGCGAGAAGCTTTGTTTAACATTTGGCAGGGCAAAATTGCGGGCTGCCGCTGGCTAGACCTGTGTGCCGGAAGTGGAGCGATGGGGGCTGAGGCGCTGAGCCGAGGGGCGAGTGTTGTTGTTGGAATTGAGCAGTCGGGGGTAGCCTGTGCGGTAATTCAGCAAAACTGGCAGCGAATTGCTCACAGCGATCAGACGTTTCAGGTGATTCGGGCTGATGTGGTAAAGCGCTTACCCATATTAGCAGGACAGCAGTTTGACCGAATTTATTTTGACCCGCCCTATGCTAGCCAACTCTATCAACCTGTGCTGGAAGCGATCGCCCATTACCACCTTCTAGCAGAGAACGGCGAACTAGCAGCCGAACACAACCCTGAACATGAGTTGCCAGCGATCGCCACCCTCACAATTTGCCGTCAAAAAACCTACGGCAACACTGCCCTAACCTTTTACAGGAGCAAGGTTGAGGGATGATCGTTTAAGCAAGCTTTGAATAGCAAGCAAGTATGCGTAGGGGCGCAGCATTCGGCAGATAGACCCCGAAATAGACCGAGAGCCATCGCCCGAATGCTACGCCCTTCAGGGGACATTTGTGACTTCTCAAATATCCTCTTACAGCACCAAATTCTACAAATTAAGCTGATTCCCCCGCTTGTACTGAAGGTAAGCGGCAACAAACAGTCCAGCCAAAGTCACCGGGATCAACCCCAAGACAATGCCTGAAAGCAATGGCTCTACCATGACGAATCTTCCTCTCGTGAATGTAAAGTTAGGTCAATTAATCTTTTTTACCTGCCTCTCATAATACCGCCTGTCGCCCTGAGACGTTACCGATTGGCGAGAATTTGCCTAAATGCAGATTAGTTCACCTTGCACAAGCTACGAAAAAAAAATTAAGCTGTGTAAGGAGATAAGAAATTCCTTGTACATTTGTCTCTAGTATTTTCAGACAGCATTCTCTTGAGTCTTTGGTGAATAATCAGCTTGCTAAAACGGACAATTTGATTCAGGGGATTGCTCTGGCAATTCTAGGAATTCTGCTGGCGGTTCTGGTTGTGCTTTTGGGCATCTATCAGTTCAGCTATTCTGACCCCTACGTGCGAGATGTTTTGACATTGACGGGTGACACCGAGCAAGGACAAGCCATCTTCCAGATGAATTGCGCTAGCTGTCATGGCATTGATGCAGACGGGCGAGTTGGCCCCAGTTTGCATCACATTTCAGATCGTAAATCTCGCGTTGGGCTAATTCATCAGGTCACAAGTGGTGAAACGCCTCCCATGCCTCAATTTCAGCCAAGTCTTCAAGAAATGGCAGACCTGTTGGAGTATTTGGAGAGCCTTTGAGGGAAGTTTTTGAATCTTATACCAGTTCTCTTTAAAGCTACATATTTTGGGTCATGGGGAAGAGAATGCGTGAGCTAGTAAAGATTAGGTTAAGCAGGATTGGGTTCCCGCTTGGTCCCGGTTTTGGTGGGTTACGCTAGCGCTAATCCAATTGATCCAATTGCGATGTTTTTTGCTTCTGGGCAGACCGTCTTAGGGCGATCGCGAACGTCCAGTCAGCACCAGAGCGCGTAACTTAACAGGGGGTTCAGCAAACTCTCTGTTGGTATGATTGAGGTGAAAATTAAATGAGACTGCTGTTACTCTCAACCCCAGTCGGCTCATTGGGTTCGGGCTTGGGGGGCGGGGTGGAACTGACGCTACACAACATTGCCCAAGAGCTTCATCAACGGGGACACGACCTGCAAATCGTAGCTCCTCAAGGTTCAAAAGAAACTTTACCGCTCGTTGAGATTTCAGGAAATCCTCAAATCACGGCTCAAACACTGAAACGCGATGCCCCAATCAGCCTACCCGCCAATGCGGTGCTAGCAAATATGTGGGAATATGCCCGTCAGGTCGAGGCTGACTACGATCTGCTGGTCAATTTTGCCTATGACTGGCTGCCGTTTTACCTCACGCCTTTTTTCGATCGCCCGATCGCCCATCTGGTCAGCATGGGTTCCCTTTCTCAGGCGATGGATCAGGCAATTGAGCAAGTTGCGGTTCGGTTTCCCAGGACGATCGGCGTTCACAGTCAGGCTCAAGCCGCTACGTTTAGCTTTGCCGAACGGTGTCGCTGTCTGAGGAATGGGTTAGACCTGTCTCGCTACCAGTTTCAGCCTGTCCCTGATGAATCGCTGGCATGGGTTGGACGCATTGCCCCAGAAAAGGTATTGAGGATGCGATCGCCGCCTCTCAGCAAACCGGGATTCCCTTAAAAGTACTGGGTGCAATGCCCGATCCGGACTATTGGCAACAGGTTTGCCAAATGTATCCGGATGCACCAGTCCGCTATGAGGGATTCTTGCCAACCCAACAGCTTCAGCAAGTGTTGGGTCAGTGTCGCGGTTTGCTGATGACTCCCCGCTGGGTTGAGGCATTTGGCAATGTGGCAATCGAAGCGTTAGCCTGCGGCGTTCCGGTTATTGCCTACCGTCGTGGCGGCCCCGCCGAAATCGTTCAAGATGGCAAAACAGGCTGGCTGGTAGAACCCGACTCCGTAGATGAGTTGGTGCAGGCGATCGCCCACCTCGACCCAATCGATCGCCACACCTGCCGCCAACAAGCCGAAGCCCAATACTCAATGACAGCAATGGGCGATCGCGTTGAAGCCTGGTTTGACGATATTCTTAAAAGCGCTGGTTAACAACCAATAACCTGTGATGCAGTGTGCAGCCAAAGTTCCAGAAACCCTAGTTTCTTGTGGAGCAGGCATCTTGCCTGCTTGATTTGGACGGGCAAGATGCCTGCTCCACAACGGGCTTGAAAAAACTGCACATTGTGCCAATGGCTAATGACCAATGACCAATAACTTCAATGCATCTCTGCACCCCACCCCCACCCCTTCAACCTGGCGATCGCCTCCATGTCATCGCCCCCAGCGGCACGTTGCGAGAGCGAGAGGCTTTTCTGCGAGGTGTGGAACTGTGGCGATCGCAGGGCTATCGAGTTGAACTTAGCCCTGGCTACGATAGGCGATGGGGATATTTAGCGGGAACCGATTTGGAACGGCGATCGCAGCTAGAGTTAGCCCTAAAAGACCCTGAGTGTCGGGGGATTCTTTGCGCTAGAGGTGGCTATGGCGGCGCAAGGCTGCTAGAAAATTGGGATTGGTTAGACTTTGCACCAAAATGGCTGATTGGCTTTTCGGATGTCACCAGTCTGCTTTGGAGTCTCAGTCTACGCGGCATTTCAGGCGTACATGGGCCGCTGCTGACCACCCTATCAGCAGAACCCGACTGGTCAGCCAAACGCCTGTTTGACTGGGTAGCGGGCAACCCCTTAGAGCCACTACAGGGTAAGGGTTGGGGGAATGGACAGGCGATCGCTCCCCTCCTGCCTGCAAACCTCACCGTTGCTACCCATCTGCTCAACACTCCCGCTCAGCCAGATTTGAAAGACGTAATTCTGGCATTAGAAGACGTATCCGAAGCGCCCTACCGCATCGATCGAATGCTTACCCAATGGCGCATGAGCGGTACACTCTCTCAGGTAAGGGGAATTGCCCTGGGGCGATTTAGCCAGTGTCACCCTCCGGCTCAAATGCCCAGCTTCACCGTTGAGGAAGTGTTGCGCGATCGCCTCTCCGACCTCAACATCCCCATCGTCTCCGATCTGCCCTTTGGTCACGATGGCGTAAATGCGGCTCTCCCTGTAGGCCTTCCCGTTCAGCTAGATGGCGATCGCGGCACCCTCGGTTTTGTTTAAGGGACTAGGGGCTAGGGGTTAGGGGCTAGGGAGATTTAAAGGAGGAAGATGAGGCGATCCCCGCCTATCAACCTAGTGAAGGAAGCTAGAGCTTCTAAACTGTCGTTACCAAGCTCAAGCTTGGTAACGAGCATCCCTCATCCCTCATCCCTCATCCCTCATCCTTCATCCCTCTCCTTTTTCCTTCCCCTCCGCAATCCGCTTCAGCGAAATTGTCGCCGAGGCAGAAACATTAGGGTGGGGGTCTTTTTCCAGGTAGTGCAGCGCCGAGATGCTCTTGGGAGTCGGCATATTTCCCAATGCTTCAGCGAGGCGTTGACGAACTAACCAGTCCTCAGATTGAGCAAAGCGCAAAATCTGATCGACGGAGCTAACGTCCTTGATTTCACCGAGTGCGGCGATCGCCGCTTGGTGCAGCACGACCTCTTCGCTATCCAGTGCTTGAACCAGCACATCATGCGCCCGCTGGTCTTTCAAGTTGCCCAGCGAAACCGCCGCACTAAAGCGCACCAGCCAATCAGTATCTTCGTAGAAAGCTCGTACCAACGGCTCAAACGCTCTGGGATCTTCCAGATAGCCCAACGCGCCCGCTGCATCAGCCCGAATGCCATAGTCGGGGTCAGTTTCCAGTAATTTGATCAAGATGGGGTAGCAGTCTTCAGTAGGCTTCAGCCCCAGCGCAAATACAGCCATTGAGCGAATTTGCAGATTTTCATCGTCTAGCACCTTTTTAATTAGCGGTACCGCATCTGCCGCCGGAACATCTCTCAAAGAAGCCAGTGCCAACATACGATCGCGCGAATTTTGACTGTCTAGCTGGCTTTCAATCTGCTCCAAACTTAGCTGACTCATAACCATCCAGTTCATATAAATTTACATTTGAATTTACTCATTATAAGCATTTATTCCAACCTGCGTGGAGCCTTTATAGTTTCGCCCTTTAAACTCGTTTAAACTCGTTGCCAAGCTCCAGCTTGGCAATGCAATCGGGGAAGCTCCAGCTTCCTTGACTAAAGGAGACGAGTCTCACCTGCTGCTGTAATTGAGCGGTTCCTTGCTAGCGCAGGAAGCAGGAGCTTCCAGTTTGTCATTAACCAAGCTGGAGCTTGGTAACGAGGCGGAAGCTCCAGCTTGGTAACGAGGCGGAAATCTCTAGAACATTTTTTAGAATATGCCACTTCATACAGAAACGGTATAACCTTAGAAATACCTTATTTAAGAATTTCAGTGGTGAGAACCGATGAAAATTCTTCATGGAACCTGGATTCCTCAAGCAGAAAATGGATTCATCCAAACGGGTGCATTCTATCTTTGGGTAGAGACGACCGAGAGTAAAAAGCCGCGCTCAAAAGGTAGGTCGGTTCATCCGCGTCAGCTTGCCAAACCAGAGCTAGAGTCATTTCTGACCGACGAATTAGGAATTCAGAGCGCTTCGCAAAAGTCAGAAGAAGCCATCTCGCCAAAGTATTTTCTCTTGCCTAGTACGGCTGATCAGCCGTTACCTTCTTTAGAACTTTCGCGCTATTTAGAAGCAGAAACGTCGGAAAAATTTGACTTCCAATATTGGCAAATTGATTGTTATAAAGCGATCGCTCCATCAAGACAGGAACTCATTACTATACACGGGTGAGTAATGTTATCAACTTGCTCAACAACCTACATTTCATCGCCCTGCATAACTTAGCAGAAGTTCAACTAGGAGCAGACCTGCTGTTTTGGTATCACTACACGCAATTTCTCAAACAAATTGTTCTCACCGATCAATACATTCCTGCACTGAAGTATCGGGAAATATCGGCAGCTGAGACAAGGACCAGCGCAACAAAACGGTCTACCCAAACCAAATCGGCGGCTCAGGCGAAACAAACCGGAGCAACAAAATCGGTTAAAACCACTCGTACCGGGTCTAAACGGGCTGCTGGTTCTAACGGCGCTAAACAATCCACTCAAGCAGAACCCTCTGCCCAGTCCAAACCGACTGCCTCAAAGTTTGAAATTTACCCCGCCTGGGAAATTGTTTCTGAGCAGTACGAATCCGAAATTCAGCGCTATGTCGAATATATGCCGCTGGTCTGTGTGGCAGGCTTTGAGGCAATTTCTGACAAGACCCAATTCTATGCCAAAGAAACGCTGTTGAGGCACTTTTCTGAGTATTTGCTCATAGACATTGTGACGCACACTCCTTCAACTAGCGCCTTTGACCAAAAGATTGCCGATTCTCTCGTTTATAGCTGCTTCTATCCTGCTAGAAGCAAGATGCCCTGGACTTCAACGGCTACGCTAGAGCAATATCAGCAGTGGCAGGTGTGGAGCGATCGCCTCCGTCGCACCCAAACCGCAACGCCTTTTCACCTTTACTTTCAACTGCATTCCCCTGAAAAGACTGAGGAGAAATGGCAGCTTCAATTTCAGGTTGCACCCAAACACGATCCATCTCTGAAGATTCCTCTGTTGGACTATTGGCGATCGCGCTCAACTCAGCAAAAGGAGCTGCAAAAGCAGTTTGGCAAAGACTTTGAGCAAAACCTGCTGCTGAATCTGGGCTATGCGGCAAGAGTTTATCCTAAGCTCTGGCAGGGATTGGAAACCAACGAACCAGAAAGTGCCTTCCTAACAACAGATGAAGTAGTTGAATTTTTGCGGGAATCTGCCTGGGTGCTGGAAGCGGCAGGTTATAAAGTCATCGTTCCGGCATGGTGGACACCCAAAGGGCGACAGCGGGCAAAGGTGCGGCTAAAAGCATCGGGTAAAAAGCCTGCGGGGGATCAAAAATCTCAGAGTTATTTCTCCTTTGAGACGCTGGTGGAGTATGAATATGAGTTGGCGATCGGCGATCAAAAAATTAGCGAAAAAGAGTGGCAACAGTTAGTTGAGGCAAAGTCTCCCCTCGTGCAATTTCGGGGGCAGTGGGTTGAGCTAGACCAGCAAAAAATGCAGCAAATGCTGGAGTTTTGGCAAACTCAGCAAAAAGAGAATCCCGAAATGAGTTTGCTTGACCTGATGAAGCTGACGGCAGACTCAGAGGATGATTTTGAGCTTGATCTAGATCGAGATCAGCTTTTGTCCGAGATGTTAGAAAAGCTAAATGATAAGAGCCGTTTGGAACCAATGCCTGATCCAGCAGGGCTAAACGGCACCCTGCGGGAATATCAGAAGCGTGGCGTTTCCTGGCTATATTATCTGGAGACGCTAGGGCTGAACGGGTGTCTAGCGGACGATATGGGACTGGGCAAAACCGTACAGGTGATCGCCCGACTGATCCAGGAGCGAGAACTGGCAGAGCAGTCAGGGACAGCCGTTCCGCCAACGCTGTTGGTCGCGCCCACTTCGGTTTTGGGCAATTGGCACAAGGAAATTGAGAAGTTTGCACCCCGTCTTCGGGCAGTGGTGCATCACGGCAACCAACGACTCCAGACGGAAGATGAGTTTAAAGCGACTTGTCTAGACCATGATGTGGTGATTACCTCATTCACTTTGGCACGGAAGGATGCCAAACTGTTGCACGAGGTAGACTGGCATCGACTGGTGTTAGATGAGGCGCAAAATATCAAAAACCCTAAAGCGGCACAGACTAAGGCAATTCTGAAACTCTCGGCAAATCACCGTCTGGCGCTAACGGGAACTCCTGTTGAGAACCGTTTGCTCGATCTCTGGTCAATCTTTAACTTTTTGAATCCGGGCTACTTGGGTAAAGAAGCTCAGTTTCGGAAGGGGTTTGAGATTCCAATTCAAAAGAACAATGATGTAACGCGATCTGCCACTCTGAAAAAACTGGTGGAGCCGTTCATTTTGCGGCGGGTGAAAACGGATCAGTCCATCATCAAAGATTTGCCCGACAAGGTAGAGCAAAAGCTATTCTGTAACCTCACCAAAGAGCAGGCTTCTCTCTATGAGGCAACGGTCAAAGATGTAGAAAAACAGCTTCAGGAGGCAGAAGGAATTCAGCGCAAGGGGTTGATTCTCTCAACGTTGATGAAACTCAAGCAGATTTGCAATCACCCGATGCAGTTTCTTCAGGATGGCAGTGAGTTTACACCGGAGCGATCGCACAAACTCACTCGCCTGAGCGAAATGATCACCGAAGTTATGGAGGAAGGTGAAAGCCTACTGGTGTTTACCCAATTCACCGAAATTGGTGAAGCGCTAGAAAAATACCTGAAACAAACGCTGCACTATAACACCTACTATATTCACGGCGGCACGGTTCGCAACAAGCGAGAAAAAATGATTGCCGAATTCCAAAATCCTGAAACAGAGTCGTCTGTGTTTATCCTTTCGCTCAAAGCAGGAGGCGTAGGAATCACTCTCACCAAAGCCAATCATGTGTTTCACTTTGATCGCTGGTGGAACCCTGCCGTCGAAGACCAGGCAACCGATCGCGCCTTTCGGATTGGGCAAAAAAAGAATGTGTTTGTGCATAAATTTGTGGCGATCGGCACTTTAGAAGAACGCATCGACCAGATGATTGAAGACAAAAAGAAACTGGCGGGGGCGATCGTCGGGGCGGATGAGTCCTGGCTCACAGAATTAGATAATGATGCCTTCAAACAGTTAATTTCACTCAATCAAAGCGCCATTTTAGAATAGCCGTTTAGGAGGAAAGTATGGCTGGATTTAGCCGCACCTGGTGGGGACAAAAGTTTATTGAAGCGCTGGAAGCATTCACCGATTCAGGTCGGCTGAGTCGCGGACGTTCCTATGCGAGCGGCGGCAAGGTGAAAAGTTTTGGAATCAACGATGGAGTCGTATTAGCCCAAGTGAGAGGGTCGGTGAATCCCTATTTTGGCGTTTACGAGGAACCGCTCTATACTACCCAGATTGAGATTCAGCCGATCGCCCAGGCAAAGTGGAAAAAGGCGATCGCCCATATTGCCTCTAAAGCCAGCTTTGTCTCCAAGCTACTGCTCAACGAGATGCCAGACAACATTGAAGAAGCATTTGCCTCATCAGATTTACACCTTTTGCCACACAGCAAATCAGACTTCAAGACAAGCTGTTCTTGCCCCGACTACAGCAATCCCTGTAAACATATTGCCGGAGTCTATTACCTGGTTGCCGCCGAACTCGACAGCGACCCGTTCTTGCTGTTTGAATTGCGCGGTTTGAGTCGGGAAACTCTCAAGACAGAGTTAGCAAAGTCTCCACTAGGCATGGCTTTATCGGCAGAACTGACCGCTGAGAAAGCCGCACCGCGTCCCTCGTCTAGCTATTACACTAAGCCGGAAACAGTAACATTAGATGAGATCGATTTGAGGGAGTTTTGGATGGGTGAAAAACGCCTGCCGCAAAGCTTTGAAGCAATCCCTCAAACTAACATTCCGGCGGTGCTGATTAAAAAGCAGGGAGACTTTCCTCCGTTCTGGCAAAAAGACAGTTCGTTCATTGACCTGATGGAAGAGTTTTATCAGCGCGTTAAAACTAAAAATAAAGAGGTTTTGTAACCCCTAATCTTAAACATTGGTTTTCTGTGGAGCAGGCATCTTGCCTGCTTGATCTGGACGGGCAAGATGCCCATCCCACAAGCAGGTTGGTAAAAGTTTCACATTGCGTTATCACCAAGTCCCTTACCCATGCCCTCTCCTCGTCTAGAAATCACTTACTGCACTCAGTGTCGCTGGCTCCTCCCAGCAGCGTGGATGGCGCAGGAACTTCTTACCACTTTCACCACAGAAATTGGAGAAGTGGCGATGGTTCCCGGCACAGGCGGCATTTTTGAGGTGCGGCTAGAGGAAGAGCTAATCTTCTCACGCAAAGAGCAGGGAAGATTTCCTGAATCGAAGGAGTTGAAGCAGTTAGTGCGCGATCGCATTGCCCCTGAAAGAGAACTGGGACATAGCGATCGCCCCAAAGATTTAAGCTAAAACCCCATCACCTGAGCAACAGCGTCTACAGATGGCTCAATGCCGGGTTTAAACTGATTCTGGCTGTGATGGATTGCCGTATCCGGGTCTTTTAAGCCGTTGCCAGTTAGCACACAAACCACCGTTGCGCCAGTTGGCACCTGGTCTTTGACTTTGAGTAGTCCTGCGACAGAAGCAGCACTGGCAGGTTCACAAAAAATTCCTTCCTGAGAAGCTAATAGCCGATAGGCATCCAAAATTTCCTCATCCGTAACTGGGTTAAACTGCCCCTGGCTGGCTTCTTTAACTGCAACGGCTTTCTGCCAGCTTGCCGGATTGCCAATGCGAATAGCGGTGGCTAGAGTTTCGGGATGTTCTACAGGTATGCCAGTTACCAATGGCGACGCGCCCGCCGCCTGAAAGCCCATCATCCGAGGGAGGCGATCGCACTTCCCTTCCTGGTGATATTGGCAGAACCCCATCCAATATGCCGTGATATTCCCAGCATTACCCACCGGAATGCACAGCCAATCGGGAGCAGTTCCTAGCGCATCGACAATTTCAAAGGCACCCGTCTTTGCCCTTCCAACGATAGGGATTGACCGAATTCACCAGCGTCACCGGATAGCTTTCCGCCATCTCGCGAACGATCGCTAACGCTCGGTCAAAGTTTCCTTTAATTGCCAGCACTTCTGCGCCGTAAAGCAAGGCTTGAGCTAGCTTACCCAGCGCTACATAGCCATCAGGAATTAGCACGAACGGCCGCATCCCGCCGCGTCGGGCATAGGCTGCTGCTGCTGCCGAAGTGTTGCCCGTGCTGGCACAGATAACCGCTTTTGCTCCAGCCTCCTTTGCCTTAGAGATTGCCATCGTCATCCCCCGATCTTTGAAGCTGCCTGTGGGGTTGAGTCCGTCATACTTGACAAAAACTTGCACCTGTCTGCCAATTGCAGTGGCGATCGCCGGAGCAGGAATCAGCGGCGTATTGCCTTCAAGTAGTGTCACGACAGGCGTTGATTCGGTAACGGGCAAATAGGGGCGATAGGCTTCAATCAGCCCAGGCCAACGGTTAAGCCTTGCTAGAGTATTCTTTGACGAAATAGTCCTAGAAGCAGGATCAGAAGGCAAGCTTAGAGTCACAGGAATCAAGTTAGCTTTAAGAATTGCAGATGGTTCAAGACCGATCTTAAGTTTAACCCTGGTAGGCAAATTCTTTGGTATGCAATCTCAGGACTTATGCCGCACAAACCCATCAGCGTAATATAAATCGCTCAAGAAAGTCAGTATTATCCCTGAATTTCAAAGAAAATCCCTACAATTAGCTGAGATACATCCGCTATTTGTCTAGATCTGATCTCTCACCTGGTGAAATAAGCTGTATAAGTTAATACCAGGATTAAAGCAAATGAGACCGAGTACGATCAGAAAATCTTCCAGGAAAGATGCTCTATTTGAGCAATTTCTTGCCCATGTGCCACCCCAAACCGCAGAAACTTTTACCGATGCTCAAGTTGAAGCGCTGAAACAAGCGTGCAGCCAGCTTAATTGGAAAAAGCACCCCGTAGACATTCGTTTATCGGTTCCTGTCCCATTCAATCGCTTCTACTTGGTGATTCTGGCAGGGCCAGAACGGCGATCGCGGCAGCGCTTGCAGACCGAGGCGCACAGATATCCCGTTTGGACAACTACCAACACGGTTGCGCTAGCAATCGTTTTTTGTCTGCTCCTGCTTTCGACTCTGGGCTTGCAAAAAGCCGTGCTACCGACCCTCACCAAACTGACGGAGCTTAAGCCCCATGCTACTAATCTGCCCTGGATCGACAGTGAAGCTGAGTGTCATAACACCCTTAGAACCTGGGAAGACGGCAAGTGCAGAGATTGGACGAACGATCCTAACTTTTAGGTAGAGTAGCTCAGCCAGTTTCCAAACCGACACACCTCCATTTTTGACAAATCGATATATTTAATACAATCAAATTTAAACTTCGGGTTACAATACCGGAGTGGTGTGAATGAGTAATAATCACTAGTCAGGTTTTGATGTCAAATCGTTTATCTGAGCTAACAAAATCCTCAACTGCCGTCTGTGAACCTAATCCTACGAGCAGTGATGAGATCGTCAAATCCGCTTCAGGTCAGGTCAATCTGCGTTTCCTAGAACCAGGGAAGCTGCCCTACCGGGATAGCCATCAAGCCGAACTGCTGCACCTTCAAGCAGAAACGGAGGCTTTACTAAAGCAGCTTCAAATGCTGCAACAACAGCGACTTGCCTCAAGCCACCCGATTATCAAAGTAGAGAGTGGGAAAGTTGAGGCTCTAAACTAAAGAGCGTTTTTACATAAGAGTCAGTCAAGATTCAGCATTTGAACGAAGGCATTCAGACCCGTTCACTGAATTTGGCTGGCTCTTGTATGTGAGTCTTTGCTTGTCTGTTCTAGGCTTCTTAAGGTCAAACTTTGTCTTTTCAGCCATACACAGCCATACAATTATCGTTTGTTGAAAAAGCTTAATTTTTTTGATTCAGGAATCGGTAATTTGATTCAGCAGATTTCTCAGTCAATACGTTCAGTTTCAAACAGTTAAGGTGTTTTAACTTCTTCATGACAGCAACATCAATCAAGTTTGACGACACGGTACAAGCCCCGAATGGCTTTGCTAATTCGACTACCGCAAAAGTTCGGTTGAAAGACATTCTAAAAACTCTGCCCCAGGAATGCTTTCAAAAAAATCCAGTTAAAGCCTGGTGTGCAGTTTTGATTAATGTTGCGATGGTCGGACTGGGATATGGGGCGATCGCTCTTTCACCCTGGTTTTTGCTTCCCCTTGCCTGGTTTTTTACTGGCACTGCCTTGACTGGTTTTTTTGTTCTAGCTCACGATTGCGGTCATCGCTCGTTTGCCAAACGCCGCTGGGTGAATGATCTGGTGGGTCATGTGCTGCTGATGCCGCTGATTTACCCCTTCCATAGCTGGCGAATTTTACACAACTTTCACCATACTCATACAAATAAGCTAGGCGTAGACAACGCTTGGCAGCCATTTCAACCAGAGTTTTATGATGGCGCTGCGCGTCTGGGGCAGTGGGGCTATGAACTGCTGCGAGGGCGCTTCTGGTGGATTGCCTCCATTATTCACTGGCTTGGCTTGCACTTTGACCTTTCGCAGTTTGCTGCTAAAGACCAAAATAAGGTGAAGCTTTCTATTGCAGTAGTAGTTGGGTTTGCGGCGATCGCTTTCCCGCTGCTGATTGCTACTACTGGCCTCTGGGGGTTTATCAAATTCTGGCTGCTGCCCTGGATGATTTACCACTTCTGGATGAGTACCTTTACTTTGGTGCATCACACTGACCCAGACATTGCTTTTATTGAAGCGTCTGAATGGGATGCGGCTCAGGCTCAGTTAGCAGGAACAGTTCACTGTGACTATCCTCGCTGGGTAGAGTTTCTCTGTCATGACATCAGCGTTCACATTCCCCATCACATCTCTACTGCAATTCCTTCTTACAATTTGCGGATGGCGCATCAAAGCATAAAGCAAAACTGGGGAGAATACGTGCAAGAACGACAATTTTCTTGGAATCTAATACAGGAAATTACCGATCGCTGCCATTTGCATCATCCTGAAGCCTGTTACCAATCTTTTAACGAATATCGAAAGAAGAAATAGGTCGAAATTGGCGAACGTCGCTTGAACCAGTCGAGGACTTAGGGTTGCTTTAAAGCGCACCTTGAGTCCTTTTTCAGGTTTTCTCGATCATCGGGTTCACAACGCAAAATCAGGGCTATCCTTAGTGAGATGAGGCACGAGTGAAACCTGAAGACTGGGATGAAATGTATGAAGAAGGTGGTGCAAACGGTTCTGGGTTTGGCAGGGGTGGCGCTTGTTCTGACAGGTTGCGGGGGCAATCAAGTTGCTGAGAATTCTACGTCTGTAGCTCAGCAAGGAGAGGCAACGGTTGCTGTAGAAGGAACTGATGGTCAAACTAATTCATCTGCTCCCAGTCAAGATGTAGCAGCTTCTCCACCAGCTTTGCCTGTGCCGAGTCTAATTCCACCGACGACTCCAGGCGATCGCCTTCCCACCGTGACGGTCGGACGGAATGAGCCGTTTGGGGCGATCGCCGATGCGCCAATTGTGCGCCGCAGGGTATCCATAGCAACTGCGCCATCTAGCGCTGCACCAGCCGCTACAGTTGTCCCAACTCCGGCTCCAAGTCCTCAAATTACCACCGTGCCGCTGTCAAACCAGCCGCTTCCGATTCTACCTAGTGTTCCTGTGGAAGCGCCGGGAACAACAGTAGCGGTGAATCCTTCTACTATTCCGGTTTCTCCTCTGCCAACGAGTCTTGCTCATTCGATTGAAGTTAGCGGTGTGATTGAGGCAGGTGGAACGGTGAGCGCAATCGTTCAGGTTCCGGGTGAGCCGACGAGCCGCTCTGTGAATGCAGGTGATTACCTGGCAGGGGGTAGTGTACTGGTCAAGCGAATTGACGTTGCAGGAGAGCCTGTTGTTATCCTGGAACAAGATGGGATTGAGGTAGTCCGGTCGGTCGGAAGTTCTGCAATTGCGGGTGCGCTGTAGTATTTGTAGTTTTTAAGAGAGCCGTTGTGGTAGAGCAAAAAACGGGCGTGAAGGTTGATGAGTGGATATGACGAAACAAGTTCCAGAACGCAAGGCTAAGAGTGGTGTTTTGCGATCGCCTGAAGCCAGCGAAAACACTCAGCTTAGCTATCAGGGAACCTATACCTGTCCAGTTTGTCGGCATGGACAAATCACCGAACTAACGCTGATGGATGCCTTTGCCTGTAGTTTTTGTCGCCATATTTTTACCGCCAATCTAGAAAATCAAACGGTTCAGGTGGTGGATAGCTCTCAGCCAATGTCTTGGCGCTGGATGGGGCGATCCTGGCAGGTTGCCTATCGGGACGAACTAAACCTGACGCTGGTTATTTGGCTGGTCGAGTCACCATTGCGCTGATGCCTCCGGCTCTGGTTTGGCTCTCTGCTTACACTTTTCCACCTTTACCGGGAACTCGTTGGGCTTGGTTTCCGGCAGTTGGGTGGGGTGTACGCTGGTAATTCATCTGCTGCTAGTGGCGTGG
>JAAUTN010000630.1 GCA_012031415.1 Leptolyngbyaceae cyanobacterium SM1_4_3
AAAGTTCAGCAGCGGTTAATTGTGGCTACGTCCGATCGAGCGCAACAGCTTACGGTAGTTGGTTTTGGGCAGAGTGGATGTCGGCGCAGCGGCTACTGGCTGATGTTGAGTTGGCGGCTCTAAAAGTTCGTCGAAAGCAGCGAGGAAGTAAAGGGCGATCGCCCAATCGTTTCCTCTCCAGTTCCCTTGACCCGGTAGCGCAACAGCGGTTAGCTCGGATGCGGTTAGGCTTAGAATAAGCGACTCAGTTGAAATGACCCCGGTTAGCCAGAGTAGAGCAAGTCGAAAAACAAAAAAAATGTATTAAAGCTTGCCAAAACGCCTGGTTAGTCAATATGATGGAATACGCGTTCCTCAGTAGCTCAGTGGTAGAGCGATCGACTGTTAATCGATTGGTCGCAGGTTCGAATCCTGCCTGGGGAGTTTGGGCGATGCGTTCAGTTTCTAGACCTGCTGCCTCTGAGTACTCAAAGTTTTGGTCGCTCGATCCGGCAGTCACCTTCTTGAATCACGGCTCCTTTGGAGCCTGTCCTATCGCAGTGCTAGAACGGCAGCGATCGCTCCGGCAACAGCTAGAGCGGCAACCTTTGCGTTTTATGGTTAAAGAATTAGAGCCACTGCTTGATCAGTCGCGAATTGCCCTGGCAGACTTTGTTGGCGCAGATGCAGACGATCTGGTGTTTGTGCCAAATGCCACGACAGGCATTAACACGGTGCTGCGATCGCTCTCCTTTCAACCTGAGGACGAACTTTTAACCACAAATCAGGAATACAATGCTTCGCGGAATGCTCTAAACTTTGTTGCGGAGCGATCGGGGGCAGCGGTGGCTGTAGCAGACATTCCCTTTCCGATCGCTTCCCCAGATCAGGTGGTTGAAGCGGTGCTAGCCAAAGTTTCGTCTCAAACAAAACTGGTGCTGCTAGATCATGTTGTGAGTCAGACAAGTCTAGTTTTACCGATTTCAACTCTGGCACAGCAACTGTCCATACGGGGAATTGAACTGTTGGTCGATGGGGCCCACGCACCCGGAATGATTCCGCTGAATCTAGCAGAATTGGGCGCGACGTACTACACCGGGAACTGTCACAAGTGGCTGTGTGCGCCTAAAGGCAGCGCTTTTTTGTATGTGAAGCGCGATCGCCAACCCACCATCCGCCCACTTACCATCAGTCATGGAGCCAATTCAACCCGCACGGATCGCTCGCGCTTTCATCAGGAATTTGACTGGACGGGGACAGGCGATCCGACTGCTTATCTGTGCATTGCAAAAGCGCTGCGGTTTATGGGATCAATTCTGCCGGGAGGCTGGACAGAACTGATGGCGCAAAATCGAGACATGGCGATCGCGGCTCAAAAGATACTCTGCCAAGCCCTGGAAATTGAGCCACCATGCCCCATCGAAATGATTGGTTCAATGGCGACTGTGCCGTTACCCAATGGTGATTGGGAACCGCTGTATAATGCGCTGGGCGATTGCTTTAATATCGAGGTTCCAATTATTCCCTGGCATCCTTCTGGTCAGCGACTAATTCGTATTTCGGCTCAGATTTACAACCATTTAGCAGAATACAAGTACCTCGCGGCGGCTCTTTTGATTTCTTTGAAAGAGTAGAGTGGTGAACAGTGTTGAAATTCTCGATATCCATGCCATCCTGTCAGCAGTAGTATCTCGCCAGGTTTGAAGTTGAAGCAGTCTAAAACGTTTTAAAATCTGCGTTAGCTAAACCCTCGTACTACATAAAGTTGTGTTTTGCAGAATTGCCTGATGTGGTGCAAGTTGAGTGTGCTGAGTCAACGTTGGTGGTTTCACCCGTCGTTGTTGCTGGTTTGGATGACCGTTGGAATGGGCTTGCGCTTCACCAACTTGGCTGCAAAACCGCTTTGGACAGATGAGTTTTCAACGATAGTTTTTAGCTTGGGACACAGTTTTAGAACCGTAGCGTTAGATCAGATTGTGACGCTAGATGACCTGTTGCAACCGCTGCAAGTCGAACCTCAAACTGGAATCAGACAAGTTGTAAGCAATCTGCTGAGTGAGAGTAATCACCCGCCGCTTTATTTTGTTTTGACCCATTGGTGGCTGGGGCTGTGGTCGGGTTCGGAGGGGTTAGTTTCAGTTTGGAGAGTGCGATCGCTCTCCGCAGTATTCGGTGTGGCTGCAATTCCAGCCATGTTTGGGCTAGGCTGGTTAGCGTTTCGCTCTCGTCTGATTGGGCAAGTCGCCGCAGCGCTGATGGCGGTTTCGCCTTTTGCAGTTTACCTATCCCAGGAGGGGCGACACTACACCCTGCCGATTTTGTGGGCGATCGCTTCTTTAAGCTGTCTAGTTTTGGCGGCTCGCTCGGTTTATCACCGCACGCCGATCCCAATTGGGTTGGGGCTACTCTGGGTTGTCATCAACACTTTGGGCATTGCGACACACTATTTCTTGGTATTTACGATTTGCGCTGAGGCTTTGGTGCTGCTCAGTTTGGGGCTAATTCAAAGCTGGCGTGAGCGAGGGGTGTGGCAACCTTCCTACTGGGGACGACTGGGCGGTGTAGCCCTGGGGACATTAGCAGGAGGTCTGCTCTGGGTACCTTTTTTGCAGAATGCTCAGGACAGTGGCTTAACCCAGTGGATTTATCGGGGCGATCGCACCGGATTAGCGCTTCTAGACCCGTTGGGGCAAGCTCTCGCTGGGTGGATTACGATGCTCTATCTGCTGCCCATTCAGGCAGATTCCGAGCTTATTGTCACACTTTCGGGTGCAGCCTTGATTTTGCTGGTGCTATGGACGTTGCCCAGGCTTTACGCCGGAGGCAGAATTCAGTATAAACAACCCGGCAAACGGCTATCGGTGCAAGTTCTGGGTGGATTTGTGGTGAAGGCGATCGCCATTTTTCTAGGCATCACCTATCTGTTTGAAATCGATTTGATGAGCGCATTTCGCTACAACTTTGTATATTTTCCAGCGGTTATTGTGCTGATTGCGGCGGCCCTTGCAGCACTTTGGGAAACCGTTCAGAGAGAGCAGCCAAAATCTAGTCAATCTAAGCGGTGGTTGAGCATTAGGTTACTGGAAGGCAAACGGGCCGTCATCTTAATTGGGTTGTTCAGCTTCTTGGGTGGACTAACGGTGGTGGCAAATTTGGGATACCAAAAACCCATCGCCCGGATGTGGTAGCCGCAGCGATTCAAGACAGTGCTGACATTCCTGTGCTGGTGCGATCGCCCATCGCACTCACGGACAGACGGGTAGACTCATGGGAATTGCCTGGGAGCTAAAACACGCCGCAGACCCAACCGCCGCCGCAAATACCCAATTCCTC
>JAAUTN010000631.1 GCA_012031415.1 Leptolyngbyaceae cyanobacterium SM1_4_3
GCGCAGTCGAACGGTGGGTTGAGCGCAGTCGAACGGTGGGTTGAGCGCAGTCGAAACCCGAATTTTAACTCCGTTTCATTGAGTTCTTCTACTGAACAGGCAGCGTTTTAGTATTTTAAGACAGGGACTAGGAACAGTTGTGGTAGCACAATAAAACGCTGGTTCCAGCGGACTGAATCAAACTGCTGGTGGATGCAAAAGTCACTTGCAACTACTGAACTAGAACGTAACGTGGTAAATAGGAGAATATTGTGATGCAATTACCGATTTCAGCAAAATCTATTCCAGCGCTAATGGGCAAGACGATATATCCAAAGCCTTATGCTTCAGTGGTTGAAGGCCGATTGAAACGCAAACTTGGTGAATTCTTCGGACTGACTAACGTTGGGGTCAATCTAACTCATCTTTCACCCGGCTCAGTGTCTGCTCTTGCCCACAGTCACTCAAAGCAGGATGAATTCATCTTCGTACTGGAAGGAACCCCAACTCTGGTTCTTGGCAAAGAGGAATTCACTCTGAATCCTGGTGACTGTTATGGTTTCAAAGCAGGCACAGGTATAGCCCATCAACTTATCAACCGGTCTGAGGAGAACGTGATATATCTTGAGATTGGTGATCGCACCAAAGGAGATGAAGTCGAATACCCAAACGATGATCTCAAGGCAACACAATCACCAAATGGCGCATGGACGTTAACGCATAAAGATGGTCGTCCATATTAGGGATACTAACAGATTGGTTTATAGGAGTAGACATGCTGACTGGAGAGCAGGCACACGAACTTGCAGAGCACTGGGTTCAAGCGTGGAATTCTCACGACCTTGACGAGATTATGTCTCACTATGAAGAGGATGTAGTTTTGGTGTCACCTGTCGCGGCAAAGATCCTCAATGATCCATCGGGGACAGTTAAAGGTAAAGAGGCACTGCGAAATTATTTCAAAAGGGGCTTGAAGTTTATCCTGACCTCAAGTTTGAGCTTATCGATGTGATGTGGGGCCTATTCAGTGTAGTGGTTTACTACATCAATCAAAAAGGCTCAAAGGCAGGTGAATTGATGGAAGTAGGCTCAACAGGAAAAATTACAAAAGTAATTGCTCATTACAACGAGTAAAGTAAGCACGATGACAATTGATTTAAACAAGCTTTCAACCGAGCAGAGAAACCCCCATACGGCAGAAATTGACAGCGTTTCGACGCTCGAAATGATGGCGGCTGATCAACCAGGAAGATCAGCGGGTGGCGCTGGCAGTTGCCGATGTGCTGCCTCAAATCGCGGCGGCAGTTGACCTGATTGCGGCGCAATTCAAGCAAGGCGGCAGGCTATTTTACATCGGGGCAGGCACGAGCGGGCGGCTAGGCATCCTAGACGCTTCCGAATGTCCTCCAACCTATGGCGTTGATTTTGGTCTGGTGGTTGGCTTGATTGCGGGCGGTGATGGGGCGATTCGTAAAGCGGTTGAGGGCGCAGAAGACAGGCCTCGAACTGGGGCGCAAATGACCTGAAGGCGCATCATTTTAACGCGCAAGATGTGCTGGTGGGGTTGGCGGCTAGCGGTCGCACGCCCTACGTGATAGGCGGTTTAGACTATGCCAAACGCCTAGGAGCGCACACCATTGCCGTTGCTTGCACACCCGATTCCGCAATTGGCAGAATTGCTGAAATTGCCATTGAGCCGTTGCCCGGTGCAGAGGTTGTGACAGGTTCAACTCGGATGAAGGCGGGCACTGCCCAAAAGCTGGTGTTGAATATGCTTTCAACTGGAGCCATGATCAAAATGGGCAAAGTTTACGGCAATTTAATGGTTGATGTGCAGCCTTCCAACCAAAAGCTGATTGAACGCTGCAAGCGCATTGTTTGTGAAGCGACAGGCGTTGATCGGTCGCAGGCAGAAGCCTTGCTCGAAATCACTCAATATGACGTGAAGCTGGCGATTTTAATCGAAAAAACTGGCTTAGATGCAGAACAGGCTGCTGCCCTTCTCCAACAGGCAGACGGCTATCTACAAAAAGCAATGGGATCAGATGTAGAAGCGGCAAAACCAGTACACTGGATCAGTTGTACGTGCGCGATTCCCATGTCTGATTTTCCTCGTCTGATTCTACATAGCCGCAAAACCGATGCCGTGAGGCGGTTTCACCCCTGGGTGTTTTCGGGCGCGATCAAAAAAACTGAAGGTGAGTTGCGCGACGGAGCCATTGTTGAAGTCTACGATGACAGCGGCGAGTTTTTGGCAGTCGGGCACTATGGCACAGGCAGCATTGCGGTTAAGATTTTTGCCTATCAGCCGCTAACCGATTTGGAGCAATTATTTTTGTCAAAGCTCACCACCGCCTATCAGCTTCGCCAGCAGCTTGGTTTCGTTGATTGCTCGCACACAAACTGTTATCGATTGGTGAACGCTGAAGCAGATGGTTTCCCAGGATTAATTATTGACTGGTATAACGGTGTCGCAGTCATTCAGGCGCATTCTGTGGGGATGTATGAGCAGCGGAAACTATTAGCGCAGTTTTTACAAGAAATCTACGGTTCCAGACTCAAAGCCGTGTATGACAAAAGCGCCTCTGTTTTGTTTTAAACAAACAGCCGCCAATGAATACTTGCTGGGAGAACCTTGCACCGGACGAAGTGTTGGAGTCAGGCAATCGCTTCGTCATTGACTGGGAAACTGGCAAAAAAACTGGCTTTTTATCGATCAACGAGAACATCGAGCGCTTTTATCTCGCTATGCCTCTGGAAATAAGATCCTAAACACTTTCTGCTATTCGGGTGGCTTCTCAGTGTATGCGCTGCAAGCCAACGCTCGACAAGTCGATTCAGTTGATAGTTCTAGTAAAGCAATCGAGCTAATGAAAGAGAACGTTAAACTGAATGATTTTGATGAAGCAAATCATCATGTTTTTATGGCGGATGTGTTTACTTTCCTAAAAGACTGTGATGCAGATTACGACATCGTTGTGCTTGATCCGCCTGCCTTCGCTAAAAATTTGGCAGCGCGGCATCACGCAGTCATGGCTTACAAGCGACTCAACCAGCTAGCGATAGCAAACTCGTCCGGGCGGTTTGCTGTTCACCTTCTCTTGTTCGCAGGTGGTGGTTCCCGAATACTTCAATGGCGCAGTGATGGCAGCCGCGATTGAAATGGGACGCCCGACGCAAATCCTGCATCATCTGACCCAGCCAGCCGATCATCCCGTCAGCATTTATCACCCAGAAGGGCTGTATTTAAAAGGACTGGTGCTGAAAGTCGGGTAGCGGTGAGGTCATCCCAGCCGCTGTTTGGATGTCTTTTAGCAAGCCGTCTAAC
>JAAUTN010000632.1 GCA_012031415.1 Leptolyngbyaceae cyanobacterium SM1_4_3
TCCTGCCGCTTGCCGGACGGAATCTGCAAGTTTTAGAAATTGGCAGTTGGGAAGGACGGATCAACCTGTTGGTTGCTCGACCACATTTTGACTCATGAAGCAGCTAAAGTTACCTGTGTTGATCCGTTTCAGGGGAGTGCGGAGCATCGTCGCTTTGATGCCGACTACGTGCAGTCTCTTGAAGCCAGGTTTGACGCTAACATTGCCAAAACGGGAGCAGCGCAAAAGGTACAGAAGCAAGTTGGGACATCTCAAGAAAAGCTGCGATCGCTTCCCCTTAACGCTTACGACCTGCTTTACATTGACGGCTCCCACATTGCCAGTGATGTTTTAGAGGATGCCCTGCTAGGCTGGAGGTTGGTGAAAGCAGGAGGGCTAATCATCTTTGACGACTATGGCTTTTCCTTTGACCAAAATACCCAGCACAACCCCAAAGCCGGGATCGATGCCTTCCTCACGATTTTTCGTGACAAGATCAAGATAACCCACAAGTCCTATCAGGTTTTTGTCGAAAAGCTGACTGACCCAGCCTAAACCCCTCCCATGAGTGACTGTTCTATTCGTCCTGCCCTGATTACTAACGTTTTGCCAGACTCGATCGCGGCAGATATCGGCTTTGAAGCGGGCGATCGCCTTGTCTCAATTAACGGGCAACCTTTGCGCGACCTGATTGACTACCAGTTTTCTGTGCGGATGAGTTCCTGGAACTGGAAGTCTTAGACGCAAAAGGACAGAGCCATCAGGTTGAAATCGAAAAAGAGTATGACGACGACCTGGGACTAGAGTTTGAAACGGCGCTGTTTGACGGGCTGATTCAGTGCAACAACCGCTGCCCCTTTTGCTTCATCGACCAGCAGCCACCTGGAATGCGGCAGACGCTTTACCTCAAAGATGATGACTATCGACTCAGTTTTCTCTACGGTAGCTATCTGACTCTGACCAACCTGACCCAGCGAGAATGGAATCGCATTGCTCAGATGCGGCTTTCGCCTCTCTATGTCTCGGTTCATGCGACAGAGCCAGAGATCCGCATTCGTCTGTTGAAGAATCCTCGCGCTGGGCAAATTCTTGAGCATCTACGCTGGTTTCAGCAGCATGAGCTGCAAATTCATGCTCAGGTTGTCGTGTGTCCGGGGATCAATGATGGCGAACATTTGGAGCGATCGCTGCTCAATCTAGCGAAGTTCCATCAGGGAGACATTCCTGCGGTTGCCTCTGTTGCAGTTGTCCCCGTGGGTTTAACCCGCTTCCGCCCTGTTGAAGATGAACTGGTGCCCGTCACCCCTGCCAAGGCACGAGAAGTAATCGCTCAGGTGCAGTCATTGCAGTCCAAGTTCCAGCATCAGCTAGGCTCCACCTTTGCTTGGCTGGCAGACGAATGGTTCCTCATCGGTGGGCAAGACCTGCCGCCTGAGTCGCACTATGAAGACTACCCGCAGATTGGCAATGGTGTCGGTTCGATTCGCCAATTTCTCAAAGAGTTTCAATCTGCTGCAAAGCAGTTGCCTGTGGGCGTTTCACCTGCCCGTCGCTTTACCTGGGTGGTTGGCAATGCAGTCGAGCAAGCTTTTCAGCCTATTCTTCAGCGGCTGAATCAGGTCGAAGGGCTGGAGGTTGAAATGGTGGCGCTAAATAGCCAGTATTGGGGGCAAGAAATTACCGTTACAGGGCTACTAACCGGACAAGATTTACTTCAGGCTTTATCAGGCAAAGATTTGGGACAGGGAATTTTGCTGCCATCCCTAATGCTCAAGCACGACGACTCCCGCTTTTTGGATGATATGCGGCTCGAAGACCTTTCCCAGCAGTTGAATGCACCTATCCTTACGGTCAATGGGATTGATCAGCTAATTGAAACCTGCACCAACTAGAAACTAATCATCTGTCAGACGTGGAGCGATCGCCCCTCATTCTCAGCGATCGCTAGCCCTGTTCTGCCAACCAAGCCTGCAAATCATCCAGACTTGCAAAATCCAGCAGTGCCTCACTCAACGCTTGCAACACTGGCAAAGACAAATTCATCACAGAAGAATTCACATTTTGAGGGAGTTCTCCTAATCGCTTTGTCAACAGGCGAGACATAGCGTGAGCCATTGCTTCGCGACCTTCTTCGCGACCTTCTTCCTTAATCTCTTGATAAACCCGTGTTTCCTTGAGCGTGATGTCTAGCATCGACTCTATCTCCCTGCGGCTCAACTGCTCAAATCGATACGTCATGATGGTTATTACCATCTCTATTATCGCACGACTCCCTGATGACGCTGATTCGGTAGGGGTGCGGCTCAATAAATAACGGGCTTCTTCTGGCGCTTTGTCCTCTTCTATTGTGGTCAGAACCATCACGGCGACCCACAGCGGCAAGGAGCGAATTTCGCCTAGTTCATCCAGATATACTCGATGAACCTGATCTCCGTTGAGGAAGGTTCGATGTGGGTGCAACCTACTTTGTTCAACACTGCGGGAGGGGTAGATGACTACAACCTGCCAGTCGTTGAAGCGCTCCCCATTTCGGTAGAAATACAGGGAGGACTCAGCAAAGATGCGTTCATAAAGCCGTTCATCTTTTTGAAACTGCACTTCACAGAAGTAGACTGTTCCTGCTTCGTCTTCTGGCGGTAAGAAGACTCCATCGATTTCAAACCGGGGTTCTTTCACCGCTACTGAGTCAAACCGATACGCTTCAGCATTGGCGGGTGAGTCAGGCAACAGTTCAAACAACAGGGTTGGCGATTGTTGGAACAGTTTGTAGAAAATCGAATCGCGCCGCATGAAGTTGCTTGCCACCATGAACCCTGTTTCACATTGAATCACACTGTCATCTTTTGCGGCTTCAGGACAGCAACCTGAATTTTGATGACTCATTTCGGTTCATCTTGTTTGTCCTGTGGTTGCTCTGAGCCAGAATGCTGTCCTGCATCAAACACAATGCAAAAGCTAGCTGTCGGGATCAAACGCTGTAAGGTTCTCAACTGGGCTTCTGCGTCGCTGCGACGGCGAAAACGAGCAACAATCAGGGTATGAGCATTGGGAAAAGAGCGGATAATGCACCAGGGATGCAGGGAATCTCGATAGGATGGCATGGGAAATGGGGGCGATCGCACTATTGCGTCGCAGTAAGGGAAAATAGGCATGGCAAAGCCTCAGCATGACTGAACTGCTCAAAAGCAAGCAGAACAAACAGTCACCTGACTGGCAGAATGGTTGTCTGAAAGACTTCGTTCAATGACAAACTGATGAAGAGACAGTTTCTTGACCCAAACTGCACTAGGTTGGGAGATGCTGCCTTTATTCGATGTCTATAAAGC
>JAAUTN010000143.1 GCA_012031415.1 Leptolyngbyaceae cyanobacterium SM1_4_3
ATTCTCAGGTTGAGAGAGCATTTGTGTATTGCCATCTCGCAAATTAGTGATCAGGTAAACCTGACGGTTAAGTACCATCCCTTGAACGTAGGGAAACATCATTCCTGGCAATGAGCTACCCCTGGAATTTTCCAGGTTAAGAATTTCATCTAGTAACTCTCGATGATGTTCATAGAGCTTCAAAAACAACTGGTACAGTCCTAAACGCTGCTTTAGTTCTGTGTTTTCTACTGTATCTAATAGTTCTGATGAGTACTCGGCTAGAAAATTTGCGTTGATCATGTCTAACTTTGTGCTGACTGAACGTGAAGAGCTACACTATCCTCTTTGATGGAGTAGCTGAAGCGGTTGAGGACAATGTGAATGAGCCTGATAAACACTGAGTCTGTCGGGATGCCCCTGAGATGGCTAGTCATTCTATTCGCAGACGCTCAGTTGAACTGGGGTTCTAGGAGAGGTTCTAGGAGAGGGGTCTATGAGAGCCAAGTCCAGACTAAGGCCTCTTTCTGCTGGAGATAACCGCAGAATTACTATAAGCACAGGCTTAAAAACATTTCCAGGTAGCGAAATCTACGGAAGTTAAACCTGCCGTAAAAAACTTAATAGCTCTCGATTGACGGTTTGAGGGGCTTCCTGCTGAATCCAGTGACCACAATGAGGCACTAGCTTAACCTGACAAGGTGCATTCACCAGTTGGCTGATGCCCTCGGTCATGGTCTGGCTGAGCAAAAAGTCATCTTCGCCCCACAGCACCAGGGTCGGTACAGTGATGGGATCAGGCGATCGCCCCCAATGGCGAAACCAAAATTGAGGAGCCAGCCATTGGCGGTAGTAGTTGATGGCCGCAGATAGAACGCCTGGCTTTGCCAGAGCCGCCTGGTAGATTTCAGTATCCCTTGCGGTGAAAGCGCCTTTACGGATTGCCTGTTCCTGAAACAGATTCTTGACGAAACTCTGTAGGTTTTGCTGAATCAACCACTCGGGCAATCCTGGGATTTGAAACGCTAAAACGTGCCAGCTTCGCCGCAGTTGATCTAGATTACTGACCATCTCCTGCATGAAGCGCTGCGGATGAGGGGCGTTGAGAATAGCCAGTCGGTTGAGGTAGTGAGGAAATTTTTGGGCCAAATGCCAGGCGATCGCCCCACCCCAGTCATGTCCTACTATATGTGCCCGCAGATAGCCTAAACCTTCGATCAGCCCGCGAATATCGGCACTGAGTGTATCCAGGTCATATCCGCTTTGCGGCTTGTCAGAATCGTTGTAGCCCCGTAAATCAGGCACCACAACCTTAAAGTGGCGTGCCAGAGCCGGAATTTGGTGCCGCCAGGAATACCAAAATTCTGGAAAACCATGCAGCAGAATGACTAGCTCGCCCTCTCCTTGAGTCACGCAGTGCAATCGAATCCGATTTGTCTCAATGAAGTGGTGCTGCCATCCAGAACTAAGTGCGGTCATAGAAGTTGAAGAGAGCGGGTATTTAAGCTTTTTTCGTTGCCGAAGCCTGCATCTCCGGGCTACTTTCCTTGTACTGACAAATCAGAGCGGATCTAAGGGAACTCCAGCAATTGAGCTAGCCAGACAAATCTGGCGAAAGCAGGTGCCTGCAAACGATAGGGCTGTCAAGATTGTTACATTTCCCAGCCTAGCATTTGGGGATCAAAACCAGAATAGAGAAATTAGAGTTTATTTGCTTACTTAAATAATTAGAAACTTGAGCGGTTTGTTCTTTAAGTTCCGCGACTTTTTGCATTTAGGACGCTACAATTTTTGAAGGTTTGAAGATAACTCAAACATCCGTTCTAGGGCTTACGAAGTAATAATCTCAAGTTAACCAGAGGTTAATATCTCGCTATTTTTGGTACAGCCGTCGCATTTTTGATCGGAATCACCTGAAAGTCTTTAGCAGTTTTTGACTGTACCCGATCGAAATCTTTAAACCGAGTTTGAGCGCATAGCTACACCGACTGACTTCTTAAAAGCAGGGACATTGAAGCCATTACTGGACGTAGTGTTTCTTGCGCCGATCGTGAAAGAGGACTGCTCAAAGTTAGAGATGACTGGTGCTTCTGCTGAACCGTAGGTTCCCCAAATTTTCCTAAGAAAGGAACCGTGTTCATCTGCTTCATGTGGACACTAAACCTATATCCCTGGTGCGATGTTTGTTACTTCTCATTCAGCGCCTCCCTTTCTAGAAAAGTTGCCCTCTAACCTCACGCTAGAGTCAACTCTACAAGAGCTGCATCTGCACGATCGCCAAATTGAGGTAGATAACCCCGGTAGAGAAGCTGCAAAGCTGTTTGACGCAAATCCCTTTTTGCCAGGAATCATTCTGCTTGAACAGGGGCAACTGGTCGGAATGATTTCCCGGCGGCGATTTCTAGAGCAGATGAGCCGTCCTTACGGTTTGGATTTATTTCTCAATCGCCCACTGCGAATCTTATATCAGTTTATTTCGACAGAATTTCCGGTTTTGGCTAGCGATACGTTAATTGTCGATGCAGTACGTGAAGCGTTGAAGCGATCGCCAGAGCATCTGTATGAACCGATTGCAGTCCAGTTAGATGCTCAAACCTACCGCCTGCTAGATCTGCATCAACTGTTAATGGCTCAGTCTCAAATTCACGAACTCGCTAAGCAACTGCTGAACGAACAAGCTCAAACTCAAATGATTCAAGCTGAAAAGATGGCGAGTTTGGGACGGATGGTTGCTGGGGTTGCCCATGAGATTTTCAACCCGGTCAACTTTATTTGGGGAAACGTGTCGCATCTGTCTAATCATATTCAAAGTCTGATTAAGCTGTTGTCTGCCTATGAATCGAAAATTCCTGCTTCATCTTGTGAAATTCTAAAGTTAAAAGAAGAAATTGAACTAGATTTTGTGCTGGAAGATTTGCCCCAAATTCTTAACAGTATGAAGCTTGGATCTGAACGCTTGAAAATGATTGCAGGAGGGTTGCGTAACTTCTCCCACATGGATGAGACGCAGCTTCAGCCAGCCGACTTACACCAGTGCATTGACAATACGCTACTGATTCTTAATAACCGAATTAAAGGTGAGATTGATATTGTCAAAAGCTATGGCGATTTGCCTCTAGTTAATTGCTATTCGGGTCAGCTTAGCCAGGTGTTTATGAACCTGATTAGCAATGCGATTGATACTTTATTTGAGAAGAAAGCACAGCAGAATTCGGCTTTCAGCCAGGTTCAGCGTGAGGAGGCGATCGCCTGGCAGCCTCAGATCGAGATTACAACAGAAGTTTACTCGGCGATCGCTCAACCCCCACCACCAGGTCAGGGAAAAAGCTCTGACTCAGCATACTCGGATTGGGTAGCAGTTCGCATTGCTGATAACGGTTGTGGCATCCCAGATGATATTCAAAAGCGAATTTTTGAAACTTTTTTTACGACAAAACCCGTCGGCAAAGGAACTGGCTTAGGGTTGGCCATTAGCTATAGCATTGTCACTGAAAAGCATCATGGTAAACTCAATCTCAAATCTCAACTAGGCATCGGTTCTGAATTTGAAATTCTTTTGCCACTTCTTTCATGAGTAACCCGCTTCGGCGATTGAAGTTTTTACCCTGGCTGCCCCTCTTTCAGGTCGCCGCCCTCGCTACAGGTCTAACTTTTGTTATAGAAATTTTGCTTGTCGAAGGCACACAGGTTCCATCGATCAGCCAGTTGTTAAACATCCTCTTGCAGCCGCCACTCGGTTTGTTCATGGTGCTGGCAGCCGCAGTCGGCTTGGGGGCGTTAGCAACTTTTATTTTGGAGCATTTCTTCCAGAAAGTTGTAATTAGTACACCTGTGCTTTGGGCGCTGATTCTGTGTGTGATGGTAATGCTTTGGGCGCGATCGCTTCTACAGTTTCCCATTCTTTTTCTCGCTCCAGACTACACAACCCTAATGGGCGTTTTGCTGGGCGTGTTTTGGCAGGGACAAGCCTATTGGCGGCGATATTAGCGGTCTGGCTCAAGCTCTGCCTCTGGCAAATCTAGGTTCAAAATGGCATCTACTGTAGATACAGGCGTACTGTCTGAAGAAGTTGCGTTCGCCGCTGTGTTAGGCTGTGCGGCTGGAGTGGGAGCAGGTGAAAATGCAGGCGGTACTTCTTGGGCAAACAGACGGGCGATCGCTGCCTCTTCACCCCTTGCTTGAGGCGGTGAGCTAGCCACTTCAGGCTGAGCGGGTTCCGGCGTTTGGCTCGGTTTTGGTCTGAGGCGATCGGCTTCAATGGCGCGGGCGATCGCCAACTGTCGTCGTTCCTGGTCGCTAGAGATGCGGTGCAAGTTGTTGCCCAATCCTGGAGCATCCCACTGGCTAGTATCGGGGTCGAGAAAAGAACGAGTCCGTGCCCAAAGGACGGCTTCTGAATCGCGCATCCCCATTTCGTAAGCCTGGTCGAGCCAGTCAACGTAGCCGTTTCGGCCCAAAGCCGCCATTGGTGCCTGGTTTGCCAGGTCGATCCCGTTCAACCTTTGCTCCAAAGTGAGTTTGAGGTTTCTGGCGATCGCCTTCTGCTCCAACACCTGAGCCTGCTGTCGCAACCTTGCCAGTTGCTTCACATCCGCTTCTTCGGGTGAACTTGCCCCATGCTGGTAGGAGAAACTACCCAGGTTCCAAACGCCATTACCCGGATCGACGTGACCGTAGTAAGCGGGGTTGCGCCCTCCGTCTGCCGTGCGGGTTCCCTCTGCACTGCCAACGGCTCTGGCAACCAGCGAATCAGAGCCTCCTTCAAATAGTCTGGCTTCTATGTCTGGTTGAGGAGCAGAGGGAGAGGGAATGACTGATCTGGTGGAATTTGAGGACTGCGTTGCTAATTCGACTGGAGATGCTGGCGGCGTATGGGCTACAGCGGGGATGTCAAAGCTTAATTCAGCGGGACTGGTAGGCGCGGCGGTTAAAATAGCTTCAACTGGGAGTGAAGGAACGGCCGCAACGGGTTGAGATTGAGGCAGAGGCGGAGGTGGGGGTAGGGTATCTGCTGCGTGATCTGAAACTCCAACTGGAACTGAAGTTGCCTGAGTCGGAATTTCTAACGGCTTTGCCTGAAGCGGTGCGGGGTTGGCAGAGAGAGTTGATTTTACGGAAGTTGCTTGCTCTACAGGTGGCTTGGGAGAAGGGGAAGAAAGGTCAAAGCTGAGTGCGAGTTCATCCGCACGAACAGACCCACCAGGGGTTAGGGCAATTCCAGCGGAAAGAGGGGCGATCGCTACCCACTGCAATAGAGACATACAGAGGTTTTTCATGGTTTTTCTAAGGTTCGCTCCAGAATGTCTATGGCAGGCTCAACTAGTGCCCATCTTCCGTCTGGCTGCCTTCTCAACGCAGCAAACTGAAGGTAACGGCCCGACCCAATCGCCTCTCCCTGGCTAACCTGTCCCAGATTGGGACGCTTTAGACCACACAGGCGAAACAGGTAAGCCGGAATTTGAGGGGTAGAGAAAATAACACATCCTTGACGTTAGGCTGAACTCTACCGTCAAAGGGGGCATAAACTGAACCGCCTTTTAGCTCAATGGAAATATCGCCCAGTCCGCCCAGTACAGAATGTCCAGCGATCGCATCCCCAGGCTCTAGCTCCCAGTCCTGATAAATCTGAATGGCTCGGACTTCTTCTGTAGATTGACTGCTACAGCCTGCTATGGAAAGCAGCAGCGCCAGCATCAAGCTAACTTTTCTAAAAATAAATTTACTGATGGCTAAACCGATATCCTGCATACTCATCGCCCTCGTAGAGAATGACCAGCCAGGTTTGAGGGTCAAATTCAAGAGGATACGCTTCTCGTTCTGCCGCAACGCCCGCCCGAACCTCTAAGCTCGGCAGTTGGCAGTAAGGCTCTTTCAGAATGTCTCGAACTCTTGCTTTTGTATCCCGCTCTGGCACAAGCAGCAGTTGAGCCAGTTGCTCCCTTGACAGCACAACCTCTGACTTCACACTGCCCTGGCAGACTTCACCCTGACTGCGACTGGAATTTCCCGAAGGAACCATGCCACGCACGTCAATCAGCAGTCCCACAAGCGCAAACATTAGCCCACCCGCAAGCAATGGTTTTAAGGTTGACCGTTCAGAATTATGGTGCTTCATCTTGTCCCTCAACTTCCAGGGATACAAAGCAGGACAGCACAATCAGGAGCCAAACTACACCAAAGAAAACGGGCATCACAGTAGCCTTCCTCCAATTAACAGACCCGCCATAACAAGAAACAGGCGGTAGCCCCAGATTGATCCGGTTTCAGGAGAAACGGCAATCTGGTAAATGGCGATCGCCGCTGGCGTTAAAATCAAAGCTGCGATCGGCAACCACAGTCCTGGAAATGATGCCAGCAATAGGTTGATTCCCACCCGCGCAATCGTCGAGCCAATCACCCAAATCACAGCATCTGGCAAGTTAAAGGAAGGTGCTGCAACGGGTGCAGATTGACTTCGAGAAGATTTAGAAGATTTACGGCGGCGGGCAATGAACTGGCTACTCAGCTTGGAGAGCCGCTGCCACAGCAGTTTTCCCCAGACCTCAGCGATCTCTAAGGAGAGTCGGGTTCGGTAGCGCGGCGTTTTGACACACCAACACGCGGGTTTGACGTAGAATCAGGTTTACCCGATCGGTGACGCAGCGTTTGAGCCATCAAAGCAGCCTCTCGCTCTGCCTTAAACAGGTCAATTGATCGAGTCGTGACGATGAATGCTCCGTCTGGCTCTCGCTCGACATAGGGCACCGTTTTGGTCAGGTATTCACAGGGAGGAATCTCAGCCGCAAACTCGTCTGCGTCTTCTGGGAGGGACTGGCGATCGCGCTCTAGCTTTTCAGCGATCGCTCTCAGTTCTAAAAGAGCCGCTTCTTGAGCAACAGAAAGCTGATTAACTCGCTCAGCCTGTGCTTCCAGACGTTTAATTTCTTCTGTGATCTGCTCGGCTGGCGTGACGCGAGGCGGCTTCAAGTTTAGTTGCTGGATCTGAAGCTGGGAAACTGGATGCTGCTGAGGCACCTCAACCGTTGCGGAAAAGTTGTCAGGTCGGCTACCTGTTAACGTTGCTGAGGCAGAGCCACCACCCTGAAGAACCTGAGCCTGAGAAGGGGGATAGGGGTAAGCTGGTTTGCGTCCACTTTGAAGGGCTTGAAGCTTAGCTTGAATGGCTTTGATTTCTGCCTGCGACTCTTTCATATCAGCTCCTGGGGGGTACCTGACTACTCTGATATCTGATAGCACTTGAATTAGTACAATTGTACTATAAATAAATTCATTTGTACCTCCTTTGCAAAATTTGTGAAATCCGTATTTTGAGGTGCCCTTGCCCTACTTCAAGCTGCTTCTAGCCAAAAAGTTAAGGGGCTGTTCATTGAACAGCCCCTTAACTTTTTCTAAATTTATGGCGCTATCGTCTTGGATAGAACTTTGTGTGAAAAGCCCCGCTACCGGAAATCATCGTTGTCTGGGGATAGCCCCGACTCATGGAGGCTATCCTCCTGATTCAAGTCAGGTGAAGAAATCGGAGCTTTAGGGATGTCGATGACCGGACGATCTACGGCAATCATTAGAGCAGTGGTAGAAACATCAGGGACATCGGGAAATTCAGCAACCTGCGGTGCGGGGGATTGATAGCCCGGTGAAAAAGTATTGGATAGTACACCCACGAATGTCGCGGCGATCGCTACTCCTGCCCAGGCTAAAGCTATCTTGGGTCGGCGGCTTAGCCGAGAGAAGACCTGCTCCGCAGCCTGTTCTGCGGATTGTTCAGGAGCCGGGACAGGAAGAGACTGCATACCCTGACGCAATTTCAGAAGTCGGCTGTGTAGACGCTGCACGACCGGATCGTTCTGGAGCCAGCCTTCGACTTGGCGACGTTCTGCCGCAGTTACTTCACCGTCTAGGTAAGCACTCAGCAGTTCAAAGCGATCGCGCTTTAAATTATCTAACGCACCCAGGGGCTGCTGATTGGAATCGTTACTAGCACCAAAATTAGAGGTCATCTTCAGGTTGGAAAGTCAAGTACCAGGTCATACGTAGCAACGAACTCGAGCAAGTGACTGATGAGTAAGCAAGGGATGCTTATTTAGTCAAATCATAGGTTAAGCGGCTTGAAACAGGCACGAACTCGAAGCAAAATCATTAACTTGGTAGAACATCTAACCTGGTTCATTGCTCATCCACCTCCTTAGTGACCTTGCTATCGACCGTCAAGATAATTCTGTAACTGATACTGTAGCCGTTGACGCGCCCTAGCGATCCTAGATTTTACAGTTCCTAAAGAAACGCCTGTAATCTCGGCAATCTCTTCGTAGGCCATTCCCTCAATTTCGCGGAGTACGATTGTAGTCCGAAAGACTTCGGGCAGATCGGCGATCGCCTCGCGCAACTGGTCATAAAACTCGCGAGTGATTAAATCTTCTGCTGGGCCGGGATCATCCGAGGCAATTTCCCAATCCATCTCACCATCTTCCACCGATCGAGGTGCATCAAGAGATAACGGGCTACTGATGCGCTTGCGCTTGCGGAGTTCATCATAAAACAGGTTCGTTGCAATGCGGCTTAGCCAACCGCGAAACTTAGGGGGTTCTTGCAATCGTCGAATATTTCGATAAACCCGAATCCAGACTTCTTGGGCTAGATCGGCGCGATCTGACCAATCAGGAGCTAGATGGTAGAGCACCTTTTCTACGTGGGACTGATAGCGGCGAAGTAGTTCAGCGAAAGCGCCTTTCTCAGGGCGTAACCCGACTTGACATTGCAGGATCAGGTCATAGTTAGAAAGTTTTTCGACTTGCACTGGAACTTGAGGCATTGCCCCAGCCACTGACCAAGATACGGGAAAAGGATGACTCATCGGCAACGCTTGACTATGAGAGGTTCCGTCTTGTGATGACGCTGGCATTTCTGAGAAGTTCCCACAGATACTGCATAAGGTTTACTAGGCTGCAATGACGCATCAGGGCTTTTTCGGAGCTTGACTGAGCGGTACAGCTAGAAGTTCATCACTCAGAGTGTCTGAGAATTGAACTGCTTAGAAGGGTGACTCACTCTAAAACTTTTAAAAACTTCTAAGTTTTGATTGAGCCTCGCACTTGAAGCAGTTTAACCTTACCGCCTTCGGCCAATCGGCTGAGCCAATCTGTGGGACGGTTTTTTAATCTGCACACTGTCTAAACCCTGGCTCTGGCTCTGATTTTGAGCGATCGCCACGACTTCAAAACTAGCTCTAGCCCTGCAATTAAGACGCTTGTTCCTAAAAGCTTTCTTAAGATAATTGGCACCCATCGAAAACTATGCATCTTCCTTACAAGACTTGAAGTGGCCGCTGTAAGTTTCCCAATGCAGGAGCTATTGCAGGCAGACTGTAAAGAAGCGATCGCCACGCCCCTAGAGATTTAAGCCAGGTTCAAACCGGCCCAAGTTTCAATCGGGTCAGTGGTCTTGACTCGGTGCATTCCGGCTGCTGCAAACCGCTGAAAAGCAGACTCTCCCTGCTCGGTGAAGTCAACGACACCGGGCACCACAACGGCGGAGGAGCAATCTTCTAGCAGATACACTTTTGTTGCCAGGGTTGGATCAGTTGCCCGAATTTCAGTCAGCAAGTCGTCAATCGTCCAGGCTACACAGTGGCTTTTGGCTTGTCCTGCGATCGCAATGGCATCAAACTTCAGCAGCTTTTGTAGAAATTGGGTGTTTTTTTGGGCGATCGCCGCTTCTCCTGATCTTCCAGCACCTCAGGCTGAAGCACCGAATAGTTTTCGGTCAAGGGATTGCGGCCTTTAATTTCCAAATGGGTCTGGCTTTGACGAGCCAAATTATGAAAGAAACAGGCTTCTTCAAACGCAGAAACTAGAGCATGACCTGCGCCACCCAACATGGAATGGTAAGGCCAAATCGTCAGTGGATATTTGCCAACCGAGTCCAGTCTGCGAACGTAATGCAGGGCGTAGGTTTGAAGCGTGGCATAGTCCATCTGGACAACGCTATGGGCGATCGCTGGGTTAACTCGCCAAACGCCTTGCTCCACATCTGACAAGGAAATCATCGTCATTGCAAGTGGATGCTCTCCCGCCTGATTCACCCAAAACACTGCGTGAAAGATTTGGGTTGCGGTGTGAGTATCCATCGTCGCTGCAATTTCGCTGATTGCTCCTAGATTGCGGTAAATGAATTCGCACAGGCGCACATTGTCTTCTACTGCCCCCATACCCGACCTGCCCCCTACAAATAGCTCGAATCCGGGAATGCAAAACGTATTCTGGACATCGATCGCCAGTAGACAAATTTGGGTTTTGTCATTAATTGCAGACCGCAGTTCGTGCTGTCTTGCCCAGCTTGCTGCCTCTCCTGCCCGTTCCTGGTAGGGGACACGCCACACCTCTCCTACTTTGGCTGAGTCGAAGTGTGCGGGAATCGGAAGCTGGGTTTTGGCGTTCATCGTCTTCTCCTGGTTTTAGACCCTTTTTTGGAACCTTTTGAGAATCGGCAAAATAGTCTTGCAAATTAGCTGCAAACCGACAAAGTGAGCGCAGAGACCTGTTCTCCACACTCACTTCGCCTATCGAATAACCCAGTTAAATGCTAAAACTTTTGGAGGTTTCCAAGAAATCAGAAAGGGCACCGACGACTGACCGTGTTTCGTCTCGATGCCCTTACTGGTTCGCTCCTCACACTGATACCACTCTAGCAGACTTATCCCCGATTTGTCATTAGTTTGAAGAAGATTTCACAGCAGTGTGACAAGATTTACAGTTCCAGCGGCGCGCAAATCGCCAAACCTTCCTCTAGCAAAGCTTTTAGAACGTTTCGTGTTGCCAGGACAAGTCCCAGCCGAGCTTGAGCCAAATCTAAGTCAGCGGTTTTTACCTCTGCAAAAATGCGGCAGGCGGCGTGGAAATCGATGAAGTTTTGGCTAAGAGTTTCGCCTGCTTTCAGGATAGAGGGCTGAAAAGGTGCATCAGAAAGTGTATCTACTGTAGCGACAAGTTGAGCAATCAGCCGTTGCTCGGCAGGGTGTTGAAATCGCAATGACTGATTGGAGTCGAGCCAGGGAAGAAGTTTTGGCATTGACACAGACCCTGCCTGAGGCTCATTGGAGTAGAAATGGGATAAGGTGGACGGATTCAATGAACTCAGTAGTTCTGCCTGTTGAGCTAGATAAATTTGAGAACAACATCGGGCATGAGTGTGCTGCAACTCAAATAACTTGGTAGAATTACGCAAAAGTTGGTTATCGTTTTCATAAACAAAATTCTCTCTGGAGCGATCGTCTAGGCGAATGGATCGCTCGGTCAGAATTTGTAGCCAGCTTGCTAGCCCCAAGTCACTTAGTTGCAGATGAATCCATCCTGGGGGAACAACCTTAACTGTAAAGTTGCGCCACAGCGCATCTGATAGAGATTGACGAGCTATGGCTTTGTCTTCAACGGTTTTTATCGATTCAGTTAAACGCGCACCGATTGTCTGAGCAACGATTGTCTGAGCAAGGTCTGCTGACAGTTCACCTGTCAGTCTTGATAGTTTCAGGGCGATCGCAGACACGTACTCAATTTCAAAAGTGCCCCGGTTAATTATAGTGAGAGGAACAGTTTGAGGTTGTTCTATATCTTTAGATAGATAGCCTTCACTAGACAAATCCGATACCTTGTCTCTGCGTAAAGCTTCCTTCAGCGAATAAACGATTTCCTGCAATCGTCTGAGCAGGACTGATTTTAAGGCTATGGAAGCAATATCGATGGAGAGAAGTTTCACGGCAGAGGCTTGTTACTTACGAAACGCAGACTGTTACTTACGGAACTCAGAGATATTCTTTGTTTGCCTGATTAGCAGATTCTGCGAGAAAATGGCGCACTTTTACCTTAAAAAGTTGCTCTGTAGCTGAATGAGGGTAATGCAATAGGAGTGTCTACGTATTTCTCCCTACCTAAATAGGGTGATATGAAGTTAAGCTTGTTGTACCCTGTTGGTCGATTTTGGTTTGAGGAGTTGAGTCTAGCCCCCTAGCGCACTCAATTCATGAATAGTTTCCAAAGTATTCACTGATTCTTCGAGCTTCCGACTATGTACTCAGTATCCTCACAATCCGATACAGCCCGTCCGTTCCTAACCTGGCAAAGAATTTTGGACTGGGCTCAAGAACATTACCGCTGTCGGACTTTTGCCAAAGATGAGAAGATTCCGGCTCGACCTGGACTGCTTTATTTAGTTCAGCGAGGTGCTGTGCGGTTAGTTGGCGAGGCTCAGGTGAGCGCCACTGCCAGCAATTCTTCTCGCCTGCCCCGAATTAATTCTGAAGAAGCCTTTTTGGGATTTGTCGGTGCCGGACAGCCCTTTGAGATTGTGGCTCAATCTCCTTTTACGTTGCAGAGTTTCGCCCATGTTGACAATACTGCCGTAATCTGGATGTATTGGCACGATCTAGACAACTGGCCCCATTTCCGCCGCGAGGTGCTAGATGCTTTTCGCTATCAGCATCAGCGTAAGCTTTTGTGGCTCAGTACGCTAGGTCAGCGTCGTACAATCGATCGCCTGTTAGGGTTTTTAACGCTGCTGATCGAAGAGTTTGGTGAACCTTGCGAAGAGGGATATTGTTTGCCCTGGGCACTGACTCACGCTCAAATTGGTAGTGCGATTGGTTCGACGCGGGTTACGGTGACTCGTCTAATGGGTAAGCTCAGGCAGCGATCGCTGATTCGCACCTATGGCGACAATCTACTTTGTTTACCTGCTGAGTCTATTATTCAGCGCAGCGAATCTGTTGCTCAGCGTTGAGTTAGACATCTTCACCAAGACTCAATAAAACAAGAATAGCCTGGAGCGCCTTTGCTATCAGCAAAGGCGCTTCATTTTTGCCGCCTAACGAATTCGGACAAACCCAGACGCTTCGATTAGCACCTGCCCCTGATCGGTAAGCAGCAAATTGGCATAGGCTTCTCCGGCTTGCTGATCAATCTGGCCATTTTGCTTAACCACAACAAATAGCCTGCGGGTGATCGGATATTCGCCCGTTTGAAATGCGTCTGAATTTAGCTGAGTTCGCTCAGATGAACCGCCACACTGAGAGCCAATAATTAGCGGCTCGACGTATGGCGCTACAAACGAATCGCCAGAGCGGGCACTAATCGGAATGGGTTTGACGGTGCATTGACCTACGATTTCCGGTGCAGAGGCGTAGTAAATTCCACCTGGATCAGTTGAGACTTCCCGCAGAGCTTGGGTTGTAGTGTCAATGAAGCGGGTGCTATTGCCAAAGTTTTGCCCTCCCAGGATATTTGCGACGAAAAATTCAACGGTGCCGCCGTCTTCCACTCGACGGGAGTAGGGCGTGATGGGCAAGGCGGGACCGCCGACCTGATTCCAGTTGGTGATTTGCCCCGTGTAAATGTCTCTCAGTTGATCCAGGGTTATTCCAGGAAGGTTGAGGTTGGGGTTGACGGCGATCGCCATTCCCTCTAGCGCAACGGGAATTTCTCTCAAGGTAAAGCCACGTTGCTCTGCCTCCTGATATTCCTGAGGGTTAAGCGCACGGGAGGATTGGGAAAAGGCAAGCTGATTGTCGAGCAGCATCCGAATGCCGCTAGCAGAGCCGGGAGTATCTCCAGAGGGAGGGTTTGTGTAGCGCAGTTGATAGCCAGACCAAACGCTTTGAATCACGGGATCAACCTGCCCGCGAATGGGGGCCCAGGTGGTGCTACCGCCATAGCTAAACAGCCCAGAGGGAACGCTGGGGACTCCTGCAAAATCGTCTGCAACGGGGGCAGGCGGAACAGAGGATGAGCTAGAAGAACCGGGAGACGGGTCCGAAGTTCCTCGTCCCAGTAAGTTGCCGAATCCAGAACCCGATCGGGTGAACCACCAAACGCCGCCGCCAATCAACGCGAGTGTGATCAGCAGAGAGATGATCAGGGCCGGTGTTTCATTCTTCTGAGCCATAGTTGCTGGGGTGCGATCGCATCCCCTTTATAGTTCTACAGATTTAAGTCTTGATTAACCGGGTTGGATTCTTCAACCCTACTGTACAGGCACAAAATCGTAACCGTAGCCAGAACGGGAACCCGATTCGATGATGACAAGCTGCTCAGCCTGGTTGCGATCGCCCGAAGGCAAGAAGCGAATGGTGCCTGTTGCTCCGTCAATTGCAAAACTGTTTGCGTTGAGCGTTTGCTGAACGCCTTCACGAGTCGGGTTATTTTCCAACCCCGCAATTAAAGCCTGAGTTGCGTCATAGGCCATTGCGGTTCGCCAGTTCACGTCGCCTCCCCAAAAGCTTCGAGAAGACTGAACAAACTCTGCCTGCGGGTCAGAAAGAATGTGCCAGGGCACGGCAACCACCATGCCAACGGCGGCTTCTCCCCCAACCTGAAGCGTTTTGGGAGTGTAAATGCTGTCTCCACCGAGCAGACGCAACTGCCCACGATTGACTGCTACAACTTGTAGCGCCTGATCAAGCATGGCGGTATTGGCAACCAGAACCAGAACTTCAGCGTCCTGTTCGGCGGCTTGTTGCAGCGTATCGGCGGCGCTAAAAGCGGGATCAGCCAAGTCAAACTCTGCCAAAATTTGCCCGCCATCGCCGTAAAGTGCCGTTGCAAATTCGTCCTTTAATGACTGGCTGTAGGCGCTCTCCGAATTAAAGTAAATTGCAGCATTTTGAGCTTGTAGAGTGTTGACCATGTAGCGAGAAAGCGCCGCAGCGGTGAAGCGATCGCTTGGCACAGTGCGAAACACATAGTTACCCACTTCTGAAAGCTGCGTTGCCGTGCTGGTGGGCGAAATCATCACCAGCCCAGCGCTTTGATAGATTTCTACGGCTGCTAGCGTTGCCTCGCTGCCAAAGTGCCCCACCACACCCAATACTTCTGAATTATCTGCCAGTGCTTCCGCCACTTGCTGAGAAATCTGCGGATCGTTGTCATCACTGGCAACCAGCACCTTTAGCGGTACACCGTTAATGCCACCTGCCTGGTTAACTTCAGTTTGAGCTTGGGCCACACCTCTAAGAATTTCCTGCGCCGGATTTACAAAGGTCGCGGCTGGGACTGAGACAGCAACCGTGTAAGCGGTTTGATCGCCGATTTGGGCATTGTTGAGGTAAATTAGCGCTTCGGGATCGTTACGATTAGCCTGAAGTGCTGCTTCTAGATCGGAGACTGCCTGCTCAAAGTTGCCAGCGGCAATCGCCTCCACACCCGCTTGCTTTTGGGGCAATATCTCAGCCGCAAATAGAACTTTTTCTCCTGCACTCAAACGTTCCTGAATCGGTGTAGCGCTGCCATTTCCTGGAGAAGCACTGGTTGAATTGCTATTGCCACTTGCTGTCGGGCTTCCAGGACCGAGCATTCCCGGACTCAGCCGATTAAAAAACCACCAGGCTCCGCCGCCAAGCAGTGCCAAAGTCAGCAGCAGCGACATGATTAGAACTGGAGTTTCGTTCTTTTGAGCCATAGCAAGTTCACGCCTCTTCTACATAACGCGGGACAGCAACGTATAAATCAGGCGAAAGATGATAGCGACAGCGATCGCCAACAGCCCTGCCAGTCCCGCCACAGTAATCAGACTGGAAAGCGGTATCCCAAACCGCAGCACCACAAAGGCAACGACCGCCAGCGTAACTCCAGCAATAATCGGCAAGTCCCATCCTTCAATCACTCGACGGGCCTGAAGGAAAACCAGAATGGCGATCGCTACCAGCGGCAACCCAGCACTCAAGGGCAGCGACCTGGAGAAACTAAAAATGGCGATCGCCAACAGTCCTCCCTCAAATCCGGTAAATCCAGCACCCCGAATCAGTTCCAGGGTCGAAAAAGAACGTACAGCAGGACGCATCCCTTGCGGAGCAGCAGGCTGCACAGGGCAGGTGCGACAGCAGCAGGCACGGGGACAGGGCTGGGAACTGGGGGGCGGAGGCGGGGACTGGTTAGGAGCAGGCGCAGCAACCACTGGACCTGAGAGGGGCGGGG
>JAAUTN010000144.1 GCA_012031415.1 Leptolyngbyaceae cyanobacterium SM1_4_3
ATTTAGCTTGTCTAGTTCTTTTTTAAGATCTTCTCGCAGCATAGGTCGATTTTGAGAAAATAGACACTCTCTATAGTAACCTACAGGCTCCTACCCATCTGGTTCAGATCCTTACGAATTCAACTTGAAAAAATGGAATCTTAAATAAACGCAGATCCCTTAGGGCTGTTATGGGTGAAGGCTTTGTCAGTTGATTAAGACAAATCTATACACAAAGGAAGAGGTTTTAATTATGGTTTTTGAGGCTTTTTTGCTGAAAAACACCTGACTGTGCAGTTGCACAACTCATGAGAATTACGTCTCATATTTCATTGGGCAAGTGACCGATGAATTCTTGGAAGCTGCTTCGTACCATTCTCTCTAGTACATATTCCAAAGGATTATGGATAGAGTAAAACGCGATACTTTTTTGAAGTGCTGCACTTCCAAAAAAGTATCAGTTAATTTGCACTCCAAAGTATCCGAAGTGACTGAGAGACTGGGTTACAAAAGCAAAATAATGAACTACCCAAAACTCAAAACGTGTAATTTACAGCCACAGCGGATTGTAGTGGTGCGATCGCTGCCTGGATTAGGCGACCTGCTGTGCGCGGTTCCAGCATTCAGAGCGCTGCGAACGGCATTTCCACAGGCACACATTACACTCATTGGGCTACCTTTAGCACGAGACTTTGTGCAACGGTTTAGTCACTACTTAGATGAGTGGTTGGAATTCCCAGGCTATCCTGGCATTCCAGAAGTAACTGGATCGCCCCAGCGACTCACTTCGTTTCTAAACGATGTTCAACAGTCAGGTTTTGATCTGGCGCTGCAACTGCACGGTAGCGGTATTTACACCAATCCTTTCACTGTTTTATTGGGTGCGCGAGTGAATGCGGGTTTCTTCATTCCTGGACAATACTGCCCTGATTCAGAGTATTTTTTCCCTTATCCAGACGATCAGCCAGAAATCAGGAGAAATCTACAGCTACTCACGTCCCTGGGCATCTCACTTCAGGGAGAAGAGCTAGAGTTTCCGCTTTGGAAATCAGACTGGCAGGCGTTTGAGGCGATGCGAAGCAGTTCCCCCTCTGGAAGAATCGCCACCACTCACGATTTGCAGCCCGGACGATATATTTGCATCCACCCTGGAGCCAGTGTCAGTAGCCGCCGCTGGAAACCTGCCCAATTTGCTGCGGTTGCCGATGCTCTGGCTGCTCAAGGTTTTCAAATTGTCCTCACAGGCACAGCCATCGAAGCGCAATTAACTCAAGCTGTAGCAGACGCAATGCATTCACCTGCGGTTGATCTGGCTGGCAAGACTAGTTTAGGGGCGATCGCCGCTCTGCTCAAACAGGCTCAACTGTTGATTTGCAATGACACAGGCATTTCTCACCTTGCCGCTGCCCTCCAGGTCAAAAGCGTAGTTCTCTTCTCCGCTTCCGACCCCAACCGCTGGGCACCTCTCAATCGCCACCTCCACCGCATCGTCACGCCGCCCCAATGCCCTACCCCTGACGATTCCATCCCTCATCCTTCATCCCTCATCCCTCATCCTTCTACCGTCCTCTCCCACGCCAATGACCTACTCCAGGAGCTAGCCTATGCTCCCTGACTATTGGCAAACGGTGCATCGTCTCGTCGTGATTTGCCTGGATGACTTAGATATTGTGATGCAGCTACAGTTGGCCCTGCAAGCGTTGCGTTCGGCACTACCACAGTCCCACATCACGCTTTTAACGGCTTATGCTGACGATCAGCTAACCGCACTGTCACCCTGGATTAACCAGACTCTAATGCATTCTACCGATGGCTGGAAAGCTTTAGAATCGAACACTTCTACCTTTGGAGAAGTCGGTATCGCCTCGGCAAAACAAAATCCAAACGGATTTGGTGATGTGATAACTCTGATCAGGGTTATTCGAGGGCAACAGTTTGATGCTGCGATTATTTTTACGGATGAGGGCGATCGCCCCATGCTTTAGCCTACATTTGCTACCTGGCAGGTATTTCAATTCGACTGGGGCAATCACAAGAGTTTGGCGGAAGTATTTTGTCTCACTGCGTCAAGCCACCCAGCGACAACATTCACGCTCAAGAACGTCACTTGTTTTTACTCAAATCAGTTGGCTTTGAGCTTGAAGAGCTAAACCGCACTTCAGAGTCAGAGTCTTGTCAGGGGAGCGATACTCACTCTATCCATTCAATTCCTTCAATACAATCACCGTAGGAGAGCTTATGCAGCCATTACGGATTTTAACCTGGCACATTCACGGTAGCTATCTCTATTACCTGACTCAGGTTCCTCACCAGTTTTATTTGCCGATTAAACCTGGTAAACCTGAGGGCTATGGTGGACGTTTGCGAAACTTCTCTTGGGCAGATAATGTTCACAATATTCCGGCAGAAGAAGTGAGAAATCAGGAGTTTGACTGTATCTTATTTCAGTCTCGCCGCAACTATTTACAGGATCAGCATGAGATTTTGTCGGAATCACAGCGTCACTTACCTCGTGTGTATCTAGAGCATGACCCGCCAAGAGAACATCCAACTGATACTCGCCATGTGGTCAATGATCCAGAGGTGTTAGTGGTTCATGTCACTCACTTTAATAACTTGATGTGGGATAACAGTGACAGCCCTACCTGTGTAGTGGAGCATGGGGTAATGGTGCCAGAGGGCGATCGCCACACCGGAGAACTGGCAAAGGGTCTAGTCGTCGCAAATGGGCTGCGAACACGCGGACGACGATTAGGGCTGGATATCTTTGAACGAGTGCGCGATCGCATTCCGCTAGATCTAGTTGGCATGGATGCTCAATCATTAGATGGACTGGGAGAAGTGCCCCACGCCGAGCTTCCAGCCTTTCAATCACACTATCGATTTTTCTTTCATCCGGTGCGCTATACCAGCTTAGGATTAGCGGTATGCGAGGCGATGATGGTCGGTTTGCCAATCGTTGGACTGGCAACGACTGAACTCGCCACCGTGATTGAAAACGACGTTTCTGGCTATGTGAATACCAACCTGGAAGCATTGGTGAACCGCATGGAAGAATTGCTGCGCGACCCTCAAAAAGCCCGTCGTTTGGGAGAAGGCGCGAGAGAAGTGGCGATCGCTCGATTTAACATCAATCGCTTTATCCAGGACTGGTGTGATGTGTTTGAACGTGCCGTAGACCAAACTGCTACAGCCCCATCTATGGTGAGTGCTACCTATTAAACAACCGCTACATAACCAAACAACTGTTTAAACTCATGATGACTAAACGAATTGCCTTAATTAGTGAACACGCTACGCCGTTGGGCATCTTTGGCGGAGTCGATAGTGGTGGACAGAACGTGTATGTGGGGCAGCTTGCCAAAAATTTAGCAGCGATCGGCTATGACGTAGATGTATTTACCCGTCGCGACAGTGAGCAGCTTCCTGAAGTCGTAGAATGGCTGAACGGAGTACGAGTAATTCACGTTCCGGCGGGTTCACCGACCTGCTTACCTAAAGAAAATCTGTTGCCTCACATGAGTGAGTTTACCCACTTTATGCTGAATTGGTGTACTCATCATCCGAGCTACGATTTAATTCACGCGAACTTTTGGATGTCTGCACTAGTGGCAGCCGATGTCAAGCGGGCATTGGGAGTTCCATTTATCGTTACGTTTCATGCGCTTGGCAGAGTCCGTCGGCTTTATCAGGGCAAGGCGGATCAGTTTCCTGATGAGCGATTCACCATTGAAGATCGAGTTGTGAGAGAAGCTGATCACATCATTGCTGAATGCCCTCAAGACCGTGAAGATTTACTCCATCTCTATCATGCTGATTCGTCACGGATTAGTATTATTCCCTGTGGGTTTGACACTACTGAGTTTTGGGCGATTAACAAAGTGAGGGCGCGTCTCACGTTAGGGTTGCCTCCAGACGAATCGCTCATTCTACAGTTAGGGCGGATGGTGCCGCGTAAAGGCGTAGACACTGTGATTCGAGGATTTGCTCAGCTATTAAAACAGCGTCACGTGAAGGCAAGATTGCTGATTGTAGGGGGAGAAGCTGAAACGCCTGATCCACAAACTACGCCCGAAATTGGACGGCTTCAGGCGATCGCCCACGAACTCGATATTGCATCTCAACTCACCTTTGTAGGGCGGCGCGGCCGAGATGTATTGAAGTATTACTACAGTGCAGCCGATGTGTTTGTCACCACGCCCTGGTACGAGCCGTTCGGCATTACCCCCATTGAAGCGATGGCCTGCGGAACTCCTGTAATTGGCTCCAACGTCGGCGGCATCAAGTTTACTGTCAAAGATGGTGAAACTGGATATCTTGTTCCGCCTAAAGACCCGGAGGCGATCGCCACTCACCTTGCCCGTTTGTTAGAAAACTCCCAGCTACGAAGTTTGTTTGGGCGGCAGGCAACCCGTCGAGCGCAAGAGCATTTCACCTGGCAGAAAGTCACCAGTGCTGTGGCAGCCCTGTATGAAGAAGTTTTGCTTGGCAAAGGTAGCCCTACCCCAGAAGTTAATCAGTTTGCTATCTTAGACCGTGCCTTTGAGTCTGCAATGGTAGCGGTGGAGCGATCGCAGCGGTTACTTCGCCCTTCTATTCAGGCTGCTTCTCAGGCAATGAGTACCTGTTTTTCACGCGGCGGCAAACTATTGATTTGCGGCAATGGCGGCAGCGCGGCAGATGCTCAACACTTTGCGGCTGAGCTGGTCGGTCGGTTTTGCTGTCCTCACCGGGCTGGATTGCCTGCAATGGCTCTCACCGCAGATAGCGCTTTCATCACCGCCTGGTCAAACGATGTTAACTATGAAGACATCTTTGCTCGACAGGTTGAAACTTTTGCCCAGCCCAATGATGTGTTAGTTGGAATTAGCACCAGCGGTCGTTCTAAAAACGTGATTGTAGCATTCAAAGCAGCGGAACGACTTAATCTCACTTCGATCGCTTTACTGGGTGGAGACGGGGGAGAATTGCGATCGCAAGCTGATATTTCAATAGTCGTTCCTGCAACTGAAACCCAGCGAATTCAGGAAGTGCAACTTTTAGTCATTCACCTGTTATGTGAACTAGTTGAAGCCCAGCTATTAACGCCGCAAGAGCCAGAAAATAGTGAGCGGCTAGGCAGTTGGGAACTGGGTGTGTTTGAAGCAGGGCAACGAGAATGGGAGATTGGTGAGAAAGCTTCTCTATCGACTAAGTAGGTAGACCTAATTATTAGGATGGGTTAGCGCAGCGTAACCCATGCGGTTTCGAGGATTGATGCGTTACGTTATCCACTAACACATCCTACGTTTATTCCACTTAACTACTTAAGTAATTTGACCACTTATCTGAACAACAGGAGAAACAAATGGAATCATTGACCGGAAAAGTGATATTAGTAACAGGTGGTGGACGCGGTTTAGGAGCCTCAATTTGTCACACTTTAGCTGAGGCAGGGGCAATTATGGTTGTCGCCGATATCCAGTTTGACCTGGCTGAGCAAGTTGCAAAAGAGCTACAAGATCAGGGGTTTGAGGCGATCGCCCTTCCCCTCGACATCACACAAGACCAGCAAGCTGAAGCCGTTGTGCAAAAAGTAATTGACCAGTGCGGCAAGATTGACATCTTAATCAACAATGCCGGAACTGATGTCACTTTACCAATTGAAGAACTAACCGTTGCAGACTGGGATCGAGTCATTAGCGTAAACCTGCGCGGCCCATTCCTGCTCTCAAGACTAGTTTTACCCCTGATGAAACAACAGGGAAGCGGACACATTGTTAACATTGCTTCAACCGCTTCAAAACGAGTCTGGGCAAATGCTTCTGCCTATCACGCTAGCAAATGGGGTTTGCTGGGATTTAGTCATGCGCTGCACGTAGAGGCGCGATCGCACCAGGTTAAAGTGACTGCTGTTATCGCAGGCGGAATGCAAACTCCCTTTATCCTCGATCGCTTTCCAGATACGCCTCTAGAAAAGCTGCAAGACCCCAAGCACGTTGCTAACACCATTCGCTTCTTACTGACTCAACCCGCAGAAACAGTGATTCCAGAAGTGATGGTATTGCCAATGCAGGAGTCGTCGTGGCCGTAAGGATGAAGGATGAAGGATGAGGGATGAGGGATGAGGGATGAGGGATGAGTAGAAAAGCAGTTTTTTTGGATAAGGATGGAACGTTGGTTGAGGACGTGCCCTATAACGTTGATCCAGAGCAAATTCGATTGACAGTAGGAGCTTTGGAGGCGGTGCGATCGCTCCATCTTACTGATTACCAACTATTCATCATCACTAACCAATCCGGTGTGGCGCGGGGCTACTTCCCAGAAACAGCGCTGATTACCGTTGAGCAGCATCTCCGTGAGTTGTTTCAATCCGTTGGAGTGCCCCTGGCTGGTTTCTACTATTGCCCCCACCATCCTGACGGAAGTGTTACTCACTACGCCACTCACTGCAATTGCCGTAAACCTCAACCCGGTTTGTTGCTCCGTGCTGCCAGTCAACATCAGATTGATCTCAACCAATCCTGGTTCATCGGAGATATTTTGCACGACATTCAAGCAGGACGACAGGCAGGATGCCGCACCATTCTGCTTGATAACGGCAACGAAACCGAATGGCAACTCTCCCCCCAGCGCCTCCCTCACCACACGGTCAACAACTTGATTGAAGCCGCCAATGTGATTCAGGCGATCGCCACTCCTCCTCAAACAGACACTCAACTTCAGAATAACTCTGTGTCACCAGTTCCCAAAACCCCTGAAACACCACCGATGCGAAGCGCTTCCTCGCCACCCACCCTAATCCCTTCGGAGGGGGTCTGGGGGAAGCGCTCGTCCCCCAGCAGGGGGTTTGGGGGGTTGCCTCCCAATGCTCGGATCACCAGGAATAAGCCATGTTCAAATCCTTAATCAACAGTTTCTCAAAACTCAACGTACTGGTCATCGGTGAAGCCATACTCGACATTTACCTCAACGGCAGCAGCGATCGCCTCTGCCCCGAAGCCCCCGTCCCTGTTGTTAACATTACTGAACGGCTAAACGTCCCTGGGGGAGCCGCAAACACCGCTCTTAACGTTAGCAGTTTAGGAGGTCAGGTCAAACTCCTTTCGGCTGTTGGTGAAGATGCGGAAGCAGACCTGTTAAAACAGTCTCTAAACTCGCAGGGCGTTTCAACGACTCTGATTCAGGAACGATCGCGCCAAACCTTGAGTAAACAGCGCATTGTTGCCTCTTCTCACTTATTAGTGAGATTTGATCAGGGCAGCACTGATCCGATTTCATCTAAGCTTGAAACAGCACTTATCGATCGCCTGGTTGAGCTATTTCCCATCTGTGATGCTGTCATTGTTTCAGACTACGGCTATGGGATTCTGACCCCCAATGTAATTTACGCTCTAGAAGAATTGCAGCAGCGATCGCCCCGTACTCTCGTTGTAGATTCCAAACAACTTACTCAATATCAATCTATCGGTGTCACAGCCGTAAAGCCCAATTACAATCAAGCTACTCACCTTTTAGGCTTAGAGAAGCTGGAAACCCGCGCCGATCGAATTGATCAAATCCTTCTCTATGGTGAGAAGATTCTTGATTTAACTGGAGCCAAAATTGCCGCAATCACTTTGGATCGCGATGGTGCCCTAGTGTTTGAGCGCGATCACCCTCCCCATCGTACTTACGCCAACCCTGTCCCCCAGTCACAAACCTCTGGAGCAGGCGATACCTTTACCAGTGTGTTAGCTTTGGCGATCGCTGCGGGGGCTGACTCTTCAACGGCTGCTTCTCTTGCGGCGGCGGCAACAGCCGTTGTTGTAGCTCAACCTAGAACAACCGCCTGTAACATTGAAGCCCTGCGGCAATCGATTGATGAGATGAATAGAGATGACGCTGGCTTTGAGCTTCCAGAAGAGCAAGATTCACCTAAACTACTCATTACCCAAGATCAATTAGAACAACAGCTTAAGCATTACCGCAACACCGGACGACGCATCGTTTTTACCAATGGTTGTTTTGATATTTTACATCAAGGTCATGTCACCTATCTCAATCAGGCTAAAGCGTTGGGAGATGTGTTAATCGTGGGAGTCAATTCTGATGAAAGTGTGCGGCAGCTTAAGGGAAACACCCGTCCCGTCAATGCTTTAGCCGATCGCATGGCAGTCTTGGCAGCGCTGAACTGTGTGGACGCGATCGCCCCCTTCAACGAAACAACTCCCTGCAATCTAATTCAAATCGTCCGTCCACACGTTTTTGTCAAAGGAGGAGACTATACGCGAGAAACCCTTCCCGAAGCTTCACTCGTTGAGGAGTTGGGAGGCGTGATTAAAATTTTGCCGTATCTGGGCGATCGCTCCACGACTCAACTAATTAAACACATTCAAAACCTGAAGACCTATGACACAAACCGATTGGGATAACGCTAAAAATATCCTTTGCGTCAGGTTAGACACCATTGGCGACGTGATTATGACTACGCCCGCTATACGTGCTTTGAAAGCCTCGCAGCCCCAACGCCGCATCACCTTACTGACCTCCTCAGCCGGAAGTGTGGTTGCGCCTCTCATCCCAGAACTGGATGATCTAATTGTTTATGACTCACCCTGGCTGAAAGCAACTGCTCCTCGTGGGGACAGCAGCCCTGAATATGAAATGATCGAGCGCCTGCGGCAAGCCAACTTTGATGCAGCTATAATCTTTACCGTTTACAGTCAAAATCCTCTGCCGTCTGCATTTCTATGCTACATGGCAGGGATTCCACTACGGCTAGCACACTGTCACGAAAATCCCTACCAGCTACTCACCGACTGGATTAAAGATCCTGAACCCGATCAATTTACCCGTCACGAAGTTCGCCGTCAGCTTGATTTGGTAGCGAGTGTGGGCAGTGAAATTGCCGATCAGCAAATGAGTTTAAAGGTTCCAGAAACAGCCCGAATTCGAGTTCTGCAACAATTACAGGAATTGGGAATTAACCTGGAACATCCCTGGATTGTGATTCACCCCGGCGCAACTGCCCTTTCTCGCCGCTATCCTCCTGAACGTTTTGCAGACGTTGCAGATCAGCTTGTGCAGCAGTATGGAATCCCAGTCATTTTTACTGGAACAACACCTGAACAAGAGTTAGTCACCTCCATTTGCCAAGATATGAACGCGGCTTCTCACTCTCTAGTAGGCTGTTTGAGCTTAGGAGAACTGACTGCCCTGCTAGACCTGGCTCCTCTGCTGATTTCTAACAACACAGGACCAGTTCACATTGCAGCAGCCGTAGGAACTCCTGTAGTTGATTTGTATGCCTTGACAAACCCGCAGCATACGCCCTGGGAAGTGCCCAACCGTGTATTGTTTCATGATGTTCCCTGTCGTATCTGCTACAAAAGTATTTGCCCAGAGGGACATTATCATTGCCTGCGATTAGTGGAGCCAGAAACGGTTGTTGAGGCGGCTTTAGAGCTTTTGCAACAAGGGCAACATGGATATTGTGTGGGAGCAACGGTGGCGATCGCCACTTCCCCAAAATTACTTAACACCAGTTCTCAATCGTTACTAAAAGTTGTGTAATGGCAACCATTGATATTCTCATTCCCACTTATCGCCGTGCAGCCGCACTAGCTGTGACCTTAACTAGCCTCTGTGCCCAAACCTATCGAGATTTCCGGCTGATCATTTCTGACCAGACAGAAGACAGCGATCCATTAACTACTGGAGAAGTGCAGGTTGTGATACGAGTCCTTCAAACACATGGACATTCAGTGATTACTCACAAACATCTGCCTCGACGCGGCATCGCCGAACAGCGTCATTTCCTGCTGGAGCAGGCAACCGCCCCTTATGTGTTGTTTCTAGACAATGACTTGATTCTAGAACCTTATGTTGTGGAATATCTTCTACAGGCAATTCAAGAAGAACAGTGCGGATTTGTGGGTTCTGCGGTAATCGGACTGAGCTTCTTAGAAGATGTACGCCCCGATCAGCAGGCGATCGAATTTTGGCAAGAACCCGTTCATCCAGAAGTAATTCGCTCTGGTATGCCTCAATGGGAGCGTTATAAGTTACATAATGCTGCAAATTTATATCATATCCAGCAAAGGCTCAATTGCATTGATCAATCCTCACATCTACCTAAAGAAACATACAAGTACAAAATTGCCTGGATTGGTGGCTGCGTTTTATACGATGCCGCAAAATTGCGAAGTATAGGTGGCTTCAGCTTTTGGCAAGAACTTCCTCCTAACCATTGTGGGGAAGATGTGCTAGCACAACTGCGAGTCATGTCTCACTACGGGGGATGTGGTTTGCTGCCATCGGGAGTTTACCACCAGGAGTTACCCACTACGATTGTCGATCGCACTCAAGATGCCCCTCAATTGCTGCCGATTTAAGTAGTCATTTGACAAACAACAAATGACGAATTATCAAAATCGCGTTAATTAAGAAGCTATGTCACACGCCACTAAATTGAGCCAAATTTTATTTGTTGAACTGTTAGGGGGATTAGGCGATGTATTGATTGGGCTGCCTGCGATCGCCGCCCTCGCCAATTCTCACCCCCAGGCACAGATTACAGTACTCACTTTTGCGCCAGGAAGTCATCTGCTACAGCATCATCCAAAAATTCATCAGGTGATTGAAGCAAAGCAGGATGAAGCTCGACAGGCAGTTGATCGAGCATTGCAGAATCAATCTTTTGATCTGATTGTTTCAGATACCAACTACGATGGCATTGCTGAAGCAATTCAGCACAGTGGCACAAACCGGACTGTCACAAACCTATGGCGCAATCCTCCAGATCACCAGAGAGTGGGCGATCGCTTCCTTAACATTCTGCTTGAAGAAGGGTTAATCACTGCAAACGCCATTCGCCCCGATCAACCGTTGATTCACCTCACTCCATCGGAACGTGAGTTGGCACATCAAGCATTGGGAGCGGCTTACCGTCCACTCATTTTCCTATGTCCTGATGCTGGAATGCTCGTTAAACGATGGTCAACCACAAATTTTGTGCAGTTAGGGCAAGCATTACAGAAACAATATGGAGCGACGATTCTAGTTCCTGTAGGGGCAGACCCGGAGCAGGCTAGACAGATTGTTGAGGGAATTGGCGGTACAGCACAAGTTTGGCAACGAGGTTCTCTGCGACAACTGGCAGCAGTGATGGCAGTGGCAGATATGGTTATTGCTGCTGACACTGGACCTGCCCGCATCGCTGCGGCCTTGAATATTCCTACAATTACCTTGTTTGGACCCTCCTGGCACGGTCGCTACGGGCAGCCGTCCCCCCACATCAACCTGCAAGGCTATCCTGAATGTCCAGAGCGAAACATCCAAAACTTTACCGAACAGCGCTGCTGGTATAGCGGCGTTTGCCCATTTGATCAGTGGGATAGCTGTATGCAGGCGATCGCCCCTGCCGAGGTGCTGGCAGCGGTTGAGGGAGTCGAGGGAGTGAGGAGGTGGGGAGGTGGGGAGATGGGGGAGTGGGGGAGTGAGGGAGCAAAACTCAAGACTCAAAACTCAAAACTCAAAACTCAAAACTCCCTTCCATCGGATTGGAGAAAGGTTCGCAATCTGTTAGTGATGCGGTTAGATAACATTGGCGATGTGATTATGACCAGTCCGGCTTTACAAGCAATCAAGCAGAATTTGCCAGAGGCAAGACTAACGCTGATGGCAAGCCCGTCTGGGGCACTCACTGTGCCACTGTTGCCCTGGATCGATGAGGTGTTGTCCTGGCGGGTGCTGTGGCAAGATTTGGGACGACTACCCTTTGACCCAGAGCAAGAGTGGGAATTAATTAAAGTGCTGAGCGATCGCCACTTTGACGCAGCCATCATTTTCACCAGTTTTAGTCAAAGTCCTCACCCGGCAGCACTCATTTGTCATCTGGCAGGAATTTCCCTGCGGTTAGGAGAATCCAAAGAAAAAGGATTGGGTTTTCTGACTCACGAATTAGCCTCTGCTCCTGATGAAATCCATCAGGTAGAGCGCAACCTCAGATTAATTGAATCGGTTGGCTTCAAAGTGAGCGATCGCCATCTCACCATTCAAAACTCAAAACTCAAAACTCAAAGCCCAAACCTTCCTGAGCAATTTATCCTGCTAAACCCCTGGACAACCTGCCAGTCTCGCAATTATGCCCCCGATCGCTTTGCAGCAGCGGCTCGACGGTTAAGTGAGATCACTGGATGGGTAGTGGTGGTGACGGGCGTTAAGAAGGATCGCGATCGCGCTTTCCCGCTACTTCAGGCATTGGGTAACTGTGCCGTTGATCTAATCGGTAAAACTAGTTTGTCAGAACTGGCAAATCTGGTGGCAAAAGCTCAACTGGTGTTGACCAACAACACCTCAACAATGCACATTGCCGACGCAACTCAAACTCCAATGGTGGTTCTGTTCGCTGGAACCGAACGTGAGTCGCAATGGTATCCTCGTCAAGCCCCTGTTCGCCTGCTGCGCCGCCCCACCGTGTGTAGCCCCTGCTATGCTTTCACCTGTCCCTACAGTTTAGAGTGCTTAGACATTCCACCAGAAACCGTCATCGCAGCAGCACTAGAGCTTTTACGAGAAACTAACGCGGTCGTAAAAGCCTTGAGGTAGAAGTAGCGCGAGGTAGTGGTATTCAGAAAACATTACCAATTTAGAACTACCCATAGCAATCCTCTTTGATTTATGAAAAAGATGATTCGTGAAAGTACCCGCCCGGAGAGCGGACACTTTCACGAATCATTTAGGATCGCTATATTGTGATTATTCTATTAAACGGAGAAAGCGATCGCTAGATACCTTCAAAATGTGGTAGCCAGCGAAATTGCCATGATAACCAACTGTATTGCTGCGACAGCCAACTGAACTACTGCGATAACCAACCGCATTGCCGGAACAATCGACCGCGAAGAGCGATCGCCCCTCAAAATTTTTGCACAAACCGATCGCCTCCCTCTACATCTCCTCACCTTCAAAACCTGGATCAAACATCACCACAAACTCAGCATGGGGAATTTGCGATCGCAACACCTTCAAGTGACCATCTGCATCTGACCGACTGCGAAACCACCCCACCACAATCCGCTGCATCCCTGGCAAAAGTCGCACGACAACCCAGGGCGTAATCCGCTCCCGATACGCCATAGTCAATTTCATCTTCTGCTTAAAGCATTGCCAATTGGCAAGATTTACTAAATTGTCGGACTGCGACAAGAATTAAGGCATGGGAAAAGCGGGAAAGGCACTCAGGCAAGTTCTGGAAACCTACGGCATCAGCCAAAACCAGTTGGCGATAGAGATGAAAATTCCCCCATCTAATGTGAGTCGATGGGTGAGTGAAGGTCGAGATCCTTCAGGGGAGGCGATCGCCGCTATCAAAGATGCGCTTGAAAAGATGAAGCCAGAAGCCGCTGAGGAATTTGTAGTGCTTTACTTAATATAGTTCTCGTAAAAACGAAGCAGACAACTAATGCACTGCATTGAGGCATAGAAAAGCAAGGAAGCGCTGGAATTATGTAATCAGCATAGCAACAGCATAGAGGAAATGCAGTATGGTGATGACGCAAGCTGCATCAAGAGGTGTGTATGACCTCTCCCCCTGGACAGCAAAATGGTTGGACATACTGGCGCTGGTATATTTCTGCTACAGCGATCGCACTCCTAATTAGTATTCCATTGATCGTGTTGATGGCTATTTTGTTCAGCCCGCTAATAGCATTCCTCTGGAACTCACTCATGCCCTCTCTATTTGGTTTGAAGCAGATTAACTGGACACAGGCAATTGGATTATTTGTGTTAGCAAGACTGCTGCTTTCCACCAAGTAATTCTTCAAATTAAGCAAATTTAGATAGGTGAAGAATTTCATGAGCCACTTGGAATCCTCTTGCATTACGGGTTGGGGTCAAGGCTGCGCGACTATCCTTGTTTGTGTAATCGTTTCGATAATCGTAAATTCCCTGCTGATTTTGTTTCTATGGAACTGGTTAATGCCAGAACTGTTCGGATGGCCGAATCTCTCATTTTTTCAGGTAGTCGGTATTACCTTTCTACTGGGTATATTGCGGTCTTCCTCATCCTCTAATGAACAATCCAGCCAATAGATTAAGATTGCAGATGAAAAGATCCTGACCTTACGACGTGTCTTCTCATCTGTAGCTCTTCATCGAAAACCTAATGTGCCGATACTTCCGGTAATGGACAAACTCCATTCACCTCAAAAATGGCACTCCAAAACTCACGAGAGTCGAGTTCGTTGCGCTGATGGGTGCGATCGCCTGAAATAGCTGCGTCGTCGTCACCAGACAATAGCCAAACAACTGTTGAGCCGCACGAATGCAATTGGGTGGGAAGGGTTCATTCCTTTGATTAGGAGGCTGGCTGTATTGGGTATTAGCAATCAAGATGCCTTTGCCGCGCCAGTTTTGATTCAACATCAAATCGCGGACATATTGATCAAGCTGACGCAAATCACTGAGCGGCAGTTCCCCCGCTCTGGTTTTCACCAGCAGCATTCCTTCTCGACCTGACGGGTCGGTGAGGCGCATAATGCCGCTGCTAATCATGCTACCAGCGCCATTCGCATCACTCACCTGTGCCCCTAGCTGCCGCAACGCATCACACACAATCAGCGTGAGCGCTTCCTGATTCTGTTCATACAGTAGGCGATTGAGGCTGGTGGTCGCTTCAAGCTGCTTTTGGGCCAGGGCAATTTCTTGCTGGAGTCGCTCAATTTCTTGTTGATGCTGGTTGACCTGGGCGGCGATCGCCTGCTGCTGTGGCAGTTGATAGACAGCAGCCCACTCTGGCGTAGCCACTTCTACTGCTCGCTTATAGCGTTCACGTAAAATCAGGCTGATGGCTTCGTCGGCTGAAATTTCAGTTGGGGGCGGTAGCCAAACGGCAACTCCTGAGGTGAGCAGCGGCTCTACTCCAGCATCTTTACCTCTGCTGGCTGGTAGCGCACGGCTGCGATCAACATAGCCTGCTCGAAAAATTAATTTGAAGGCGATCGCCTGGTTGAAGCGAGTATGGGCGATCGCCCCCATGCCCACCTGTAAATTGTTTGCCCAGGGATGCACCACCCGCAGATAGCCCGCCAATCCCATAAAATGGGATTTGAACGAAGGTGTAGCGTAAAAAAACCAGCGACGCACATACTCAAAATAGTAAGCAAACTCTGGCTTAACATTGCGAATCACCTCCCCAGAGTTAAACACAAACTCAGGTGTAACAGGCAGCCACCAGGTTGTAGATTGATACAAACTATTGTTAACGTCAGCACCCGGAAGCCCAATGCAGATTACCTCACTATTGGGGCTAAACAACAGTCGAGCAATTTGCTGCCAGGTGGGAAGCCGCTCTGCCCGAATGCCAAAACTGGACTGTTGTTCCACGAATGAAACCAGATTGAGGATAATCACATCATAGTCACCCACGTTCAGGTATCCTGGCAAATCATTCCAGGCGAATGCATCAACGGACTGCGTATGCAGTGCTGAACCCAGTACCAAAATTCGCTTTTGGGCAAGTTGAAGGGTTCGAGTTTGAGTTGGCGCGACTGTCGATACCTGCACCTGAGTAACTCCACACAAAGGGTCTTAGCCAACAAATGTTACAGCATAGACTCCAATTTATAAAATTGAGTTTCACAATTTTATTTTGTCTACCCAGAGAATTTTTAGGGGCTGCTGATTTGAAGGATGAATTTTGGTGAGCGTGCCGCACGGCACGCTCACCAAAATTCATAACTGGATCAAGCAACGCCGAAACGAATGACTTATCTAAAGCTGCTTCTCTTTTTTCCGGCAAATATCGCACCTACTGCCATTAGCCCAAGAGTTAGGGCAGGTTCCGGCACCACAACTGGAGAATAAGTAATTCCAATTGGACGTTTTAGATTTGGAGTAGTAGACACAAAACAGGGCCAGACTCACCCGCAGCAGGCAGCGGATCGCCCGTCTCCCATCGAACCGCAAGATTGCACCCTG
>JAAUTN010000633.1 GCA_012031415.1 Leptolyngbyaceae cyanobacterium SM1_4_3
TTCCCAAGTTCGTAAGTGCTTCCTGGTAAGCCGCCTTATTAATGTCACTAATCGCCACCACAGCAGCACCCGTATCCCGCGCCAGTTGCTTTAACCCTGTTGCCACACGCGAAACCCGCAACACTTCATTGGCACCAGAGTCAAGTTTTTCATCCCCACAACACATAAGCTGCAAATAATCGACAATCACCAACACGGGCGCTGTTTTGTCGAGTTCTGTAATGCGGCGAATTTGAGCGATCGTCCCTTTCAAATGCGCGACTGTAACCTCCGGACCTGCTTCTAAAACCGTCAGATATTCTGCAATCTGCTGATCGTATGCCCGAATTGCCAGCGCAGTCTGCTGTTTCAACCATTCTGTATGGGCATAGTCAGCGTTCATCCAGTGCTTTGCTTCAATCAAGCCGGAGTTCAGTCCACCTATCCGCGACAAGGCATTCACCCAGAGCTGCTGCTTCCCCATCTCAAAAGAGACATACAGCACGGGGATTTTAGCTTTCGCTGCTTCATCCGCACACCAGGCGCACCAGGTCGTTTTTCCGGAGCCGGGAGGGGCACCCACTACGTAGAGTCTGCCGGGATGTAACCCACCATTGAGAGAGCGATTCAGCCAAGGAGCCGGGGTAGCGATCGCTGTTTGTGGTTGCCCAAACAATTCCCGGATCAAGTCCTGGGTATATGCCACTATGGGCATGACTTCTGAGGCATTCCGTTGCTGAAGATGTTGGGAATGGTGAATGAGTGTTTCCAGCGTTTCGGTAACAGGATGTAAGGGGCTATCCAACAATTCCGATGCAGTGGCAGCCTGCTCTTTTGCTAGCGATCGCAATCCGGTATCTCGCACTCTCATGAGGAGTTCTGTAAACGTCTCCCAACCGCAGGGAGCCAGATTCAAAAGCTCATCCAAATAGGCAGCGATTTGATTCAGAATCGGTGTCGGTAGGGGAGAGCGCTCCATCACCAACTTTTCCAGTCGGGAGAGAACGAGACTGGGCGTTAACTCTCTCCCTTCTATCTCCAGGCTTACAAAGCATTCCCAGAGCCTTTGGTGCAGATAAAACGGCTTTGGGTCATCACCTTTGGGCATAAAACGCGGCAATAAAGCCCTCAACGGGTAAATCCACACCCAAGGCTTCCTGCATCCCTGCTTCTGGGTGATGCAAGATATAAGCCAGCAAATCTCGTTCAACCCGTCTAGCAACCTCATTGTCCCCTTCTGGCTTCTCCCATTGCCAGAAGGGGCAGGCATAGCCCGTGCAGCCTCCACAGCGGACTAACTCACGGCTGTTGCGAATGTAGCTGCAACTCCACTGATAGTCGTGAGGATTTCGTTTAACCGAAGCATAGGTGCTGTGGAAATTTCTGAGCCTGGATTCAACCGTCGTTTTGCTGGTGGGATGGTGATCAGACGCTCGTGCCATTGCTTCTGCCAAGGGTTCTGCCTGGTTACGTTCCCATCCCCTGGTGATGACATAGCGTGACAGAGTTAAGTTGACTGAGTTGTAGTCCTGATCGGTTGGCGCACCCTGGTTCATCAAGTAGTGAATACAAGCGGGATGCTCATCAGGAGCCAGAATTGAAAAGTTTGTCGATTTTGTAGCAGTAGAATGCTGAACGGTTGAACTCCCAGCAAACCCCGATCGCTCCTGAAAAGCATTGCCCTTTTGATGCCCATTTTTACCGATCGCACTGCTGAGGCTGACTTCAAGTGCAGCCAGTTGAGCCAGTTGAGCCACAGGAATCTGCTGAAAGGATGCCATCAAACCAGCCTGATCGTCGGGCACTACCGGAAATCCTTCAGACCAGTTCACAGGTTCACTTAAGAAACCGCTCCACTTACCACTGATTTGATGCTTGCCGCAGGGCAATTTGATCGGTCGTCCCGATGCTTTACCATCGATCGCCGTTGTTGCTGTAGCGGGATAAATCTCCTTTGGCTTGTAATCAGCTAAATAACAGAGGTTCTGCAATGCCTTGACCCAGGTGGCTCCAGGCAGCGGCATGTCAGCAAACAACCAGATATGAAACCCACGACGACCACTAAATTCCAGATAAGCAGAGAGTCCTTGACTAGTAGCGATTTGTTGCACTCGTTGAGACAGACTCAACACCTCACGCAGAGTCTGTTCATCATTACCATCTTTCGGGGCATCAAAATCAATGCAGCCCGCTTTAGCCAGGTTTGTACCTGGTTGAAGGAGGCGCACTGAGATAATTGAATTGCCCTGAAGATGCACTTCTACTACAGCAGGACTGAGAGCCTGATCGTACTGTGACTGTAGAAGATCAGCGCTTTGCCAAACGCTATAAAGCTGCTGATGTTCATGGAGAATCAGGCGGTAAAGCTGCTGTAAAACAGTGGTGGTTTCTGACATGCGGTTCAACTAATCAAATCGGTAATGATGTCACGAACGTGTTCATCTACTTAGGCGAGCCAAAGACAATCACTGGGATAAATTTGCAAAACATGGGTGGCGGGTGAGTTTTTGTCTTTTTTGCGTTTTAAAAGCGTAACCCCCTGTTTTACGGAAACAGGGGGTTACAAGCTGATCGATCTGATTGATCTGATCAGACGTGTAACCATTCTGGAATAGCTTGCTCCACAACCATTCTGAAAATTTAAAGTCACAGTAAGAGGAAGGTAAAGTCACCTGTAGGGGATACTGAAGTCACGCTAATAGGAAATTAAAGTCCCATCCAGAGGAGCTTATTACCGCAGATTTGTAACCAAAATGATCTGGAGTCTAGATCTGATGCTAGTTACAGGAGAGTTACAACGGCTTGGGACTTGAGCCTAGAGGGCAAGTCACGACTGGGGGAGGCTGATGTCACGGTTAGGGGATTGTAACTATCAGCGATTGCGGCTAAAAGCCTTTTATATCAATGGTTACAGCAAAGTTACGCTCAGGTTACAAAGACATCAGAACAGCAAGTTTAGGTTTCCAGATTTAGTGGAATTGTTTTAATGTGCTGCTGTATTTGGCGTAGTTCAATTGCATTATGGCTATATATAGCGGATCTTCTCTTTAAATCTCGCTAGATGTGGTTGTAACTAAATTCTCCATAGACTTAGTCCGAGTGGTACTCAAGTCACGACCAGGGGGTATTGATGTCATTAAAAGGGGAAGTTTAACCTGATAAATATAGCTAAAACCTTTTCATATCAATGGTTACAGAGAGTTACATGGAAAGGCGATCGCTATGACTGCACAATCAAGTCACCGCAGGGGGATACTAATGTCACGACTATGGGACTTTAACGGAGGTTGAGCTTGTCTAAAACCTTTATTTGACAA
>JAAUTN010000017.1 GCA_012031415.1 Leptolyngbyaceae cyanobacterium SM1_4_3
CTTGCATTGGTCAACGCAAATCGACCGTGTGGCAGTTAATCGCTTTGCGCTCACAGGATGTTCAGACGCTAACTTACTCAGCGACCACCCCCAGTTAACCCGCGATGACCTGAAAGCTGCTTATGCATACTACGCTCAACATCCAGAAGAAATTGACGATGCAATTGCGGCAGCCGAGAATTTAGAGAGCTAGCACAACAGCTAAACTAGCTTGCTAGTAAACCAGAGAGCTTGAGTAGGCGATCGCTGCAAACCTTGTAAAGCTGGCGATCGCATCTTTACCAGCCTCAATAGCCCCTGAATCGAAAGGTCTTCGTCTAGTTCCTGCGTAAGTCAGCTTCAAGGTGAGGCTACACCAAATGATTACACTCTCCGATGATGAGGTCGCCCTTGTCCGATCGCTCCTATCTGCTCTACGCGGCATCAAAGTTCGAGATATCGACAAAGCCCTGGTCATTCTGGCAAAAGCCGACCGAGGAGCAAAGCCATGATTGTTAACCGTGAAGTCAATGACTGTTCACGGCTTGTCATCTGAAATCTTGTTGGCCAGACTCACCTCTGTGCAGGACGTGTTATGCTAAAGCTGACCTGGACCCATGCGATTACAACGCCCAAACTTTGTCAGGACCGGAAGGTAGCAGCAATACGGGATGCTTGTGGTAGGCGTGGTCTCCGGGTCACTTTTGTTTGAGAGTGTTTTGAGAACCACGTTTGATAGCGTTTGAGAGACATTTGTAAAGCTGGGTAGGCAGTTTGGCAGATTTACTCCTATCCTGGAAGCATCTCTATATTAATTATTTCCTTTAATTCTTAAGGAGTCGCAGTAGCGATGGCTGGTTTTGGGGATTTAGTCCAAAAGGCATTTTATTTAGGCGTTGGGATTGCCTCCTATGCGGGTGAGAAGGCGGGCATGACGCTAACTGAGTTGCGATCGCAAGCCCAAAAAATTGCCGACGAAATGGTAGCACGCGGCGAGATGACCACCGAAGAGGCAAAGCGGCTGGTTGATGAAATGGTGAATCGAGCGCAGCAAGCTCCAACGTCCCCACCATCTAGTGCTAGACCGGGTGAACCTCGTAGAATTGAAATTCTCTCTGAAGATGAAGCGCCCTCTGAAGCGCCACCCGAAGCTGTCGATGACTTGCGCGACCAAGTAGCCAAGCTACAGGACGAACTGCGGCGGTTAAAGCGGGACTGAGGAAAGGATGAGGGATGAGATTGCGTAGGCGTAGGTTGGGTGCAGCAAAGCGGAATCCAACAAAGGCTTCAGGGTGAGCAGTATCGATACTGATACGTTAGTAAGATAGGAATCTAGTTTGCAGCTCAGGTTCGAGAAATTATGGAAGGTTGGTCGCACGATTGGGTGAAGATGCTCGAAACGGTCGCTGTCGGGGTAGAGCAGTTTTTCCTGGAAGCCACAAAAGAAATGACTGAAGCGCTGGATGCTTTTGCAGATTTTTCTGAAGATATTGCGGCTCAGCTTGAAGGTGCGATCGCCCCTGAACTAGACACCCTTGACGCAGAAATCGATCCCTGGATTGAGTCCATTTTACAGGCGTTTATGGGTCTAGAAACTGCCGTCAATGAAGCCGCAGAACCCGTCAGCCATACCTTAGAGCCAATGCTAAACGAGCATCCTGCTTGTGTCGGCTGTCGTCACTATCATGGGCAGATGTACGGCGGTAACGTGCTGGTTTGCGCCATGCATCCCTACGGTTGGGAAACTGAAACGTGCCCCGATTGGGAGTCAAGCTGGAAAGACTAGGGCGTTTCTCAGAGATGGGCATCTGTGGAATGGGCATCTTGCCCGTCAGAGCGGGTGAGACACCCACTCCACAGGTTCATTTGTATTCCACCAGCAATGGGAAAAAATGCCCTACTGGTCCTTGTCCTTTGCCAATTCGCAGGGAATGTTTTAGGGCGGTTGTGACATAATCCTTTGCAGATTGCACGGCTGAATGCAGGTCTTTGCCCAGGGCAAGGTTAGCCGCGATCGCCGCTGACAAAGTACACCCCGTGCCGTGTGTATCGTGAGTATCAACGGTTGAAGTATGGAGCGTCGTGAGGCGATCGCCGTCAAACAAAACATCGACCCCGCGCAGTTTCCCTTCCATGCCGCCGCCTTTAACCAGCACTGCCTTTGCGCCAAGCTGAAAAATCTTTTGGGCCGCTGCCTGCATTTCTTCTAGCGTTTTAATTTCTAAACCACTGAGCATCTGCGCCTCATAGCGGTTGGGCGTGAGAATGGTTGCCAGGGGAAGGAGGTCGTTTTGGAGAGTGGCGATCGCCTCATCCGCAATCAACCGCGCCCCCGTGCGCGACACCATCACTGGATCGACAACCAGGTTTGGCAGGTGCAGTTCTGCTGCCTGCTTCGCCACCGCTGCCATAATTTCCTGATTTAGCAGCATCCCTGTCTTGACTGCCTGAACGCCGATATCTTCCACCACAGCCGCCACTTGTGCCATCACCGACTCCGCAGGAAGCGCATCCACTCGACTCACCCCCAGCGTATTTTGCGCTGTGATGCAGGTGATCGCGCTGGTGCCATGCACCCGATGAAAGGCAAAGGTGCGAAGGTCTGCTTGAATGCCCGCACCACCGCCGCTATCTGAACCAGCGATCGTCAGGGCTATGGGAATAGGAAAGGGAGAAGCAGTCATACAAGAATCTACGTCAACTCGTTACTCGCCGTCACTCGTTCCCAGGCTCTGCCTGGGAATGCCTTTACAGTGTCTCTGCCACTAGATTACAGGAGGCAGAGCCTCCTTGTGGGATTCCCAGGCGGAGCCTGGGAACCAGGGCGGAAGAGGGAGACCTCTTCCGCCCTAACGCAACGGCCACCAGGACACTTTATCGCGGGTTGCGCCATACACTTCCTTTAGCCCTTCGGGATCAAGCACTCGCAGCGTGTCGCTAGAGGGATCGGTCGATTTTGCCGTATCGATTAGCTTTACCTGACGCATTCCCTTTAGCACTTGCTCAACCGTGCGGTGGTTAAGCTGGCTGGCGCGGGCAATGATGTCAATCGGCAAGTCGAATACAAACGTGCCGTCGGGTTGAGGCTGGTTGCCTAGCGATCGCTCCTGATAGATCAGCGCCCGCAGCAGAGCCGCTACTGCCTGGGGCGGATGAGTGCTGCAATTAAGCAAATGGTACTCAAACTTAGCGCGTAGCTCAAACAAGAGGTGATAGCGATCGCGGAACGCTTCACTTTCCTGGTAGAGCGCCTGCACCGACGCAAGCGGAATCTTCAACACGTCAGTCGTTTTGTAAGCCTCAACCAAACTGGGAAATGCCTGAGAAATCTTCCCGTAGGCAAACGCCAGATTTCGCATTCCAAAACAGCTTCCCGGATAGCTCAGGGCAATCACCCGATCGAGCGGCGTACTGCGAATGACAATCGGGCCACCCGCCAGAACAGCATACAAAAATTCCAGGGAAACGCCTGGACGAAAAGCCGTATACACCGGACGACTGGAATACAGCTTTTCTCGAATGATCTGCTCTGGTGACACATAGTTTGCCAGCCAGTCTATATCCATTCCCCGAAACAGGTAATTGCCCTGAATCAGCATTTGCAGAGAATCGGGTTCCAAAGATTGCTTGGCTTTGATTGCCATGCCTTGCTGCTCAACGGAGAACACCTCATTCTGACAAATTTAGTTTCCATCAAACATGAAATTCAATTCAATTGTGATTCGTTTATATTTCATGTGTGGTACAGTTTTATTCAAATTAAGTCCGGTATCCCGACCCGTTAGCCGGAGTTTATAGTAGGAGTATCTTCTGATGAACGGATGGCAGCGTTTCCCTCGACCGTTGGGTTTGCGAAGGTTGAATCTGATTGCAGGTAGATTGGCACCGCTGGGGCTGGGGCGATCGCTGCGTCGGCTCAAGCGACCTATCTCCCTGTTTTTAGTGGGAATCGGGTTGAGTTTGGCGATCGCCGCTTGCAGTCCCACCGAAACCACCGAAGGCGAATCCGCTTCAGGTGAAACCGCAAGCGATCCCGTTGAGTTAACCCTGGTTTCCTACGCCGTCACTCAAGCCGCCTACGAGCAAATCATTCCGCTGTTTAACGAGCAGTGGCAGGCTGAGCATAACGGGCAGGAAGTCATCTTTGATCAGAGCTATGGCGGCTCCGGCTCCCAAACTCGTGCGGTGATTGATGGCTTAGAGGCAGATATTGTCGCCCTCGCCCTCGCCCTCGATACCCAAAAAATTGAAGAAGCCGGACTGATTGAACCCGGATGGGAAGAAGAAGCCCCCAATGGCTCAATTGTTCACACCTCTGTTGCAGTACTGGTGACTCGTGATGGCAACCCCAAAGCAGTCCAAAACTGGCAAGACTTGACAAAAGAGGATGTGGCTGTCATCACTGCAAATCCCAAAACATCGGGTGGCGCACGCTGGAACTTCCTGGCGCTGTGGGGCGCAATCACCCAGACGGGCGGAGATGACGCAGCCGCCTTGGATTACGTCACAAAAGTATATGGAAACGTTCCCGTGTTGCCCAGAGATGCGCGGGAAGCGACCGACGTATTCTTCAATCAGGGTCAGGGCGATGTGCTGATTAACTACGAAAACGAGGTGCTGTTGGCAAGACTAAACGGAGAAGAGTTGCCCTATGTGATTCCCGATGTCAACGTTTCGATTGATAATCCGGTAGCAGTCGTGGATACCAACGTTGATAAGCACGGCACCCGTGAAGTCGCAGAAGCATTCGTGCAGTTCTTGTTTACCCCCGAAGCGCAGCGAGAATTTGCTAAGGTTGGCTTCCGTCCGGTTGAGGAAACCATCAAAGCAGAAGTCGCCAATGATTACCCCGAAATCAAAACCCTATTCACTGTCGCTGATTTTGGCGGTTGGGACGAAATTCAGGCAAAATTCTTTGACGACGGTGCTATTTTTGACCAGCTTCAAGCAGGGGCTTAGTTTGGTTTGTGATTTGGGGTGCATCCCACTTTTGTAGCCCTCACCCTAACTCCCTCTCCCGCTCTGGGAGAGGGACTTTGAATCTGGCTCCCCTTCTCCCACAAAGGGAGAAGGGGCTGGGGATGATCCAAACCTTTAGTTGCACATCGCGTCAATGACCCATGACCAATAACCCATGACCAATAACCCATGACCCATGACCAATAACCCATGACCTCCTCTTCAAACGCTGAATCTTTCCTGAGCAAGCTGCGTCAGGTGCCCCGACTGCCGTTTATCTGGCAGTTTACCTGGGTGTATTTGACGATTATGCTGTTTGTGCCAGCGATCGCCCTCCTCCTAAAAGCCAGCACCCTCAGTCCACCTGAGATTTGGCGCATTGCCACTTCCCCGATCGCCCTTTCCGCCTACGATGTCACCTTTGTCACAGCACTGGTGACAGCCACAATTAACGGTGTCGTCGGTGTGATCATCGCCTGGGTGATGGTGCGCTACGAATTTCCGTTTAGGCGAATTCTAGATGCTGCGATTGATCTGCCGTTTGCTCTGCCAACCGCAGTCGCAGGTTTAACTTTGGCAACGATCTATAGCGATAGCGGCTGGATTGGTTCACTGCTGGCTCCGTTTGGCATTAGAGTATCCTTCACGCGGCTGGGCGTTGCAGTCGCCATGCTGTTCATCTCGCTGCCGTTTGTGGTTCGCACGGTGCAGCCCGTCCTGAAAGAACTGGAACCCGAATTGGAAGAAGCTGCCTGGAGTTTGGGAGCCTCACAGTTTCAAACCTTTTGGCGAGTGCTATTGCCGCCGCTGCTGCCGTCGATTTTGACGGGGGTGGCGCTGGGCTTTTCTCGCGCAGTGGGGGAATATGGCTCAGTCGTGATTGTAGCGGCTAACGTGCCGTTTCAAGATTTGATTGCTCCGGTGCTAATCTTTCAGCGATTGGAGCAGTATGACTATGCTGGCGCAACGGTGATTGGCTCCGTCATGCTGGGCGCTTCACTGGTAATTTTGCTGGCGATTAATCTATTACAGGCATGGGGACGGCGGTATGACATCTGAAGTTTTTAATCCACTCTCGCGTAAGCCATCGCCCAAAACAGATAGTCAGGAACTAGCAAAAAAGGGGGAATGGACAAAGCTCGTCCTGATTGGAATTGTCGTAGTTTATCTGGCGCTGGTGCTGTTTATCCCAGCGCTGAATGTGTTTGTGCAAGCGTTTGACGGCGGGATTGAGGGTTTTATCAACACGTTCAGACAGCGGGAGTTTGTCAATGCGCTGAGGTTGACGCTGCTGATGGCGGCGATCGCCGTCCCACTTAACACCATCTTCGGCATCTGTGCAGCCCTGGCGCTGGCCCGCAAACGCTTCCCTGGACGCACCTTGCTGATTAGCATCATTGACTTACCCTTCTCCATTTCCCCAGTTGTTGCAGGGTTGATGATTGTGCTGCTGTACGGACGAAACGGCTGGTTTGGACCCTTACTAGACGCTGCCGGAATCAGGATTATCTTTGCAATTCCCGGTATGCTGTTGGCAACCATTTTTGTCACGCTCCCCTTTGTTGCCCGTGAAGTTTTGCCCGTTCTAGAAGAAATGGGGCCAGAACTAGAGGAAGCCGCTAAAACACTGGGGGCAAGCGATTGGCAAGTCTTTTGGCGAGTCACACTTCCCTCAATTCGCTGGGGCTTGCTCTATGGCTTAATCTTGACCAACGCCAGAGCAATGGGAGAATTTGGGGCGATCGTCGTCGTTTCGGGCAGCATTCGCGGCAAAACCCAAACCCTACCGCTGTTTGTCGAAGAAGCCTACAAGCAATACCACACCCAGTCTGCTTATGCCGCAGCAGTGCTGTTGGCTCTACTCGCTGTCGTGACTCTAGTACTCAAAGAAATTCTGGAACGCAAAACAGCGATTAAAGATACGGAGTAAGGCAAATGACCAACGACACCAGACGCACCCAAACCCGTATCAGAATCCGAATTCCTAAGTGCTATCAGCAGGAACCTGTGATTTCTAACCTGATCTCTGATCACGGGGTAACTGTGAATATCTCGGCAGCCTTATTGAGCGCCAATGCGAGAGAAGACGGCTGGTTTGACCTTCAGCTTCAAGGCACGGTGCCGCAGATTCGCAGCGCTTTGCTGTATCTCAACGATCTAGATCTGGAGGTTTGGAATGGTGCTGACGATCAGGACGATAGCTGGTAGTTAGCAATTGAGATAGGATTCATGTCTAAAAGAGTGAGAAAATCAAGCGCTAACATCCAATAGGGTCGGATGTCCTGAAGGTTGTGACAATGACATAGAGCGCCAAAACTGAACAATTTGCTCACTTACCTGCTGTGAGTAGAAATAGTGAAAGAAGTACCGTCCGCCCGGACAGACCCAAAGCCGGGAAGCAGCGTGGTGCAAGTGCTGTTGCCAACCCCGAAGCTGATGAGGATCGATCACTACATCGTCCACGCTGCCGCAAACGAGGAGCGGCACCTCAACCGCAATGGGCAACAAATTCATCGATCGCACCAAACTATGAGGTGAAAGAGACTGATAGAGGTCTTGCTCCAACAGTTTGACCATCGCCTCTGTAGTGTCTTTGGGAGAACAGCCCAGCAACCCATAGACCATTTGCCGTAATACCGTTTGCTGGTTACAGGGCAGGAAGCGGCGTTGAGCATAGTAGTGTGCCTGCCAATCAACCGCAGGATTTACCCCAACCGAGAGGAGTGTGAGCGATCGCACCCGTTGTGGATACTGACTAGCATAGAGCAACCCCAACAATCCTCCTGTGCTATGTCCCAATAAATGAACTGGTCGATGGTGATGTTTTAAATAATCATGCAGCAACACCAGTGCAATTTCTAAGGAATTTGGCTCGTCTAGAGTTTGAGAATATTCCCATTGGGCGATCGAGGTATGGTGAGTGAGATGCTTTAGTAGGGGGCGATCGAATCCTTGAAAGGGAGGACTGACGTTTAACCAAAGCGCATCCGCAATTTGAGACATGAAAAGTTTCCTTGCTAGAAGTCGTTAACTTTTGAAGCTGCGTCAGGCACAGCTTCAAAATCATCTATTACACGCCAAACTCACGTTTGAGTTGAGTGACCCACGCCTGAACGCGGCTATCTGTCAGGTCAGATTGATTGTCCTCGTCGATCGCCAGTCCAACAAATTTGCCGTCACGCATTGCTTTAGAGTCGCTGAAGTCATAGCCATCGGCAGACCAATAGCCAACGGTTGTGCCACCCAATGACGAAATCTTTTCCTCCAAAATGCCCATCGCATCTTGAAAATTATCGGCGTAGCCAACCTGATCGCCTGCGCCAAAGTAGGCGACTTTTTTGCTGTTAAAGGCGATCGCATCTAGCTCATCGGAGAAGCCCTCCCAATCACTTTGTAATTCACCAATATTCCAGGTAGGACAACCTATAATCAAACACTCATATCCCTCAAAGTCGCTGGGGTCGGCGGTAGAGATATCGTGCAAATCCACAACGCTATCACCGCCAAATTCTTTTTGAATTAACTCTGCAACCGTCTGAGTGTTGCCAGTTTGAGTGCCGTAAAACAAACCAATCTTTGCCATAGTTTCTCTCGATCTGATTCCGTTGAATGGTGCATTAATTCGTGTTCGCTACTCTCAGCGATGTATCGATCAAATCCATCCTCTTTGCTCAAGCAGTTTTGCGATGTTCTGATTTAAGTGAGATGTAGAGCATTGTCTGCCCACTCGCCACACTTTACAGTCAGATTGTCACAAGTTTGCATAGCTGTTAATTAAAGAATAGCCTTCGTTGAGCTTATTGAGAAGAATAATCAATAAGCTCAACGAAAGACAGTTTAGAGTTATTCCTAATAAGCTGAGATTAAGTATTGTGACGAATATGCGTATAGTGTTATGAATTGCTGGACGTAAGAAGGCTAATCTGAAAATTTAGGAATTTAGATAGGTATAGCTGTAGTCAGCTAGGTTAGGACATGGACATTTGGTGGCGCGGCGGAGCCGCGCCACCAAATGTCCATGTCCTAATCAATATGGCTACCGCTATAATTGAAACTATTGACAAACAGAGGCACAAAAAGCTTGCAATACAGAAAGTTTGCTTATCTCGCACAACCTTCTTTCGCACACAATTTTGCATCACTATTCTGAAATACTCAGTCTCAAATAAACTAGCAGCCACAGCAATTATTAGCAAAATGTTTCAATAATACTGTCTCTGTTCATCGATTCTTATCGCTACACCAAATTTTGGGCAAGGGGGAGTGCTGTCTAAAATGCTCAGCCTTCAAAAGAATTGGGATAAGCTATTTCTGAAAGGATTTATGATTTATCACAGGCGATCGCATGACCCTTACTCCTCTCAGTTGGACAGAACTCGAAGCCCTCACAGATTTTCAGCTTGATCCGATTAGTGGCCCCACCAATGCTCAGGCAAGGCTGCGTCTATTTGGTCAAAGTGAGTCAGATGTGCGGGTGACTTTATACCGCGACAATCATGCCTGGTGCCCCTACTGCCAGAAGGTTTGGCTGTGGCTTGAGGAAAAACAAATTCCGTATCGAATTGAGAAAGTGACGATGTTTTGTTATGGGGAAAAGGAAAGCTGGTACAAACGCAAAGTGCCTTCTGGGATGCTACCCGCGCTTGAGTTAGATGGACAAATCATTACTGAAAGCGATGATATTCTAATCGCCTTAGAACGAGTTTTCGGCTCGTTGGGGCAAGGCATGAAAGATCCCAGAGTGCTTCCTCTGCGGCAACTGGAGCGATCGCTATTTCGAGTCTGGTGTAGCTGGCTTTGCTATCCTGCTACGTCACCTCAGCAAGAGCAGCGTAGCCGTCAGCAATTTATCCAGGTGATGGAAAAGGTTGAAGATGCTCTCAGCAGTACTCCCGGTTCTTATTTTCTAGAAGAATTTGGTACTGCCGATGTAATCTTCACGCCCTATGTGGAGCGCATGAACGCCAGTTTGTACTATTACAAAGGCTACTCCATGCGCGAAGAAAATCCTCACTTTGCAGGCTGGTTTACCGCGATGGAAAGTCGCCCAACCTATCGCGGCACCCAGAGCGACTTTCACACTCACGTGCATGACCTGCCGCCGCAAATGGGTGGCTGCTGGGAAAACAGAGAAGCCCAAACACGCACTCAGCAGCAGCGAGTAGATCAGGGTCCCTGGTTTGGTTTACCTGATGTGACCTATCCAGAGCCTCAAAACTCTCGTCAAGAGGCTTTGCATCGTGTCGTCAAACATCGGGCGAACATCATTCGGGTGAACCCTGCCGATGATGAGTTGTTTGATCAAGCGCTGCGCTGTGCCCTCACCCAGATGATGACTGATGAAGTTTGCATTCCACCAGCCGGATCAGACTTTGCCCTGCGATATTTGCGCGATCGCATCAACGTTCCCCGCGATATGTCCATCTATGCGGCCAAACGACTCAGAGAAGCACTGGAAAAAACGGCTGCTCTAGTCGGTGACAAACAAGGACCTCCCATTCCAGTCAGACATCGGCGCGACCAAGATCCTACTCACTTTGCCACAAGGTAAACCTGAACATTAATTGCCGTCATAGTGCAGGCTGACCAAAACCAAACTGTTCAAACACTTCTTGAGCAGAATCACCAGCCAAAAACTGAGTGTAGGTTCTTGCAGCGTCAACGTTAGAGCTACTTTTAATCACCGTAATAGGATAAACAATCGGCTTGTGTAAGGAGCGGTCGGCGATCGCCACCACTTCAACACGGTCAGAGAGTTTTGCATCGGTTTCGTAAACCACACCTGCATCAGCATTGCCGCTTTCAACCGCCGCCAAAACTCCTCGTACATTGTTTGCAAACACAAACTTAGGCTGCAAAGATTCAGCCAAGTCTAGATTTGTGAATACCTCCTCAGCATATTGTCCTGCTGGAACACTGCGCGGCTCTCCGACAGAAATTTTACTCACATCCACCTCTGCCAACTGACGAAAATCGGTGATATTTAATGTAGAATTCTGCGGCACGATCAGCGCCAGTTGATTGGTGAGTAAATCTTGGCGAGTGTCTGTCAAAATCAGATCTTTCTCCTGCAACGCATCCATTTGTTTCGTCGCCGCAGAGATGAAAACATCGACGGGCGCATTCTGCTCAATTTGCTGTTGTAGCGAACCTGAGGAACCAAAGTTATAACTCACTGTATTGCAGGATGGGACTGCTCAATAGGGGGCGAGTCGCCTCTAGCGCATCCTGCAAACTGGCTGCTGCCGATACCGTCAGGCTAACAGATTCTAAACGTTGACCATCACTTTGATTAGAAGAAACAGACGGAGTGAAGCTACATCCCATGATGAACGTGAGCGTGATGAAAAATAGCCCAATTAAAGTAAACTGTCTTTGAAATTTCATACCTGGTCAAACCCCTAAAATCAATGACCATCATAGGTTATACCAACTCTCTTCTATGAAGTTGCGCTAAACAAGGGGCTTAAGCCCCTTGTTCTAGCAGGGTTCATTCTGTGCAAGCTCAAATAGATTGGTATTAGCTTCATAAAAACGGTACTTCATAAAAACGGCATTAGATGAAGCGAATGTGTAAACCAGTTGACAATTAAGCGAATGCTTATCTATACTGCAATTAGTTAAGCATTCGCTTAAATTATTTGATGAGTAGACCCGTTGCCAGTGCCGATATATTTCAGGCGATCGCTGACCCCACCCGTCGGGCTATTCTCGATCAGTTGCGATCGGGAGAGCAACCCGTCAAGCAGCTTGCTGAACCCTTTGAGATGTCACTACCTGCCATCTCACAGCATCTCCAAATCCTGTGTAATGCAGGGCTAGTGAGTCAGCAAAAATCAGGGCGGCAGCGGCTCTATCGGCTCAACCCAGTCCCCCTACAGCAGGTGTCAGAGTGGGTTGCCCGATATGAACCGTTCTGGCAACAAAAACTGGATGCTCTTGGTGACTATCTGGAGGAAAACCCATGAGTCAACCTGTTCACCTGGAGGTGTTTTATCCGCATCCACCAGAACGAGTATGGCAAGTGTTGACCGATCGCCGTGCCCTCACAGACTGGATGATGGAGAATGACTTTGAACCAAAGCTGGGACACAAGTTTCGGTTTTACAGCCATTCCCTATCAGGCATTGCAACAATTATTCAGTGTGAAGTGGTGGAACTGAGGGAACCCACTCGCTTGGCTTACACTTGGCGGGAGTCTCCCACTGCTGAACCGTCCCTAGTCGTCTGGACACTCACGACTGTTGAGGGTGGAACGCAACTGCGTCTGAAACATCATCAATACAGTTACACTACTGCTGTAGCCAGCCAAAATCGTCCTGGCACGGCTTATCAGTCTGAGCTATTTTGCTCTGAAATCCCCCTTACCTCAAGGGCAGCAATTCCCCCCTTCCATAACTTACCTGACGAAACTCCATCCAACTCATCAACCCCCTCACTGACTGACCTGTCAGGAGCAGCGATCGCCTCCAGGTTCTTCTACTTTGGCATGGTTGAGTGGACTTACTTCCTCAATCAAAGATTGCCAGATGTATTAAATCGACCGATGGAATCAGGTATCCGGGCTAGGAATTGCTGTGTTTAACAGCGAAAACTCACTTCTTAACTCACACAGGAAAAGCCACTAATGGGAAATAGCGCCATTGAACACCTGGAGGAAAAGCTGCAACACGCCATGCTCAACAGTGACGTTGCCGTGCTGGATGAACTGATTGCTGATGACCTGGTTTGGACGATGCACACAGGTCTTATAAGCAACAAACAATACGATCTGCAAGCTCACCGTTCTGGAATTTTCCAATACACAAAACTGGAGATTAGCGATCGCCAAATTCATCCTTACAGCAGCGATTGCGTCGTCGTCACCCTCAAAGCAGAAATCGACGGAATCCTGAAGGGACAAGCCTTCTCAGAAACCTATCGCTTTACCCGCGTCTGGCTCCAGCGCCAAAATCGCTGGCAGATTATAGCAGGTCATGTCAGCCAAATCATTCCTCTGCAATCTTGACCTATTGCCCATTCCATTACTCATCAATTCCATCACTTATCAGGAGCAACCCACGCCATGATTCCTACCGTTATTGAACAATCCGGCCGCGGAGACAGAGCTTTCGACATCTACTCTCGCTTGCTGCGAGATCGCATCATTTTTTGGCAGAACCCGTCGAGCCAGACACAGCAAACCGCATTGTGGCTCAAATGCTGTTTTTGGAAGGAGAAGACCCAGAAAAAGACATCTACCTGTACATTAATTCTCCAGGTGGCTCTGTGCTGGCTGGTTTGGGCATTTATGACACAATGCATCACATTCGCCCAGATGTTTGCACAATTTGCTACGGCATGGCAGCCAGTATGGGTTCCTTCCTGCTGGGTGCGGGTGCAAAAGGCAAGCGCAGCAGTCTGCCCAGTTCGCGGATTATGATTCACCAGCCTTCTGGTGGCGCACAGGGGCAAGCAGTGGATGTCGAAATCCAGGCAAGGGAAATCCTCTATCTAAAACGCCAAATTAACCAGCGCATGGCGAACTACACAGGAAAATCCCTAGAGCAAATTGAGCAGGACACTGAGCGAGATTTCTATATGTCGGCTGAGGAAGCAGCGGCATATGGCTTGATTGATCAGGTCATCGAACGCTCCTCTCTCCCCGTTCACCCTGAACTGGCAGCAGCCAGATAGTGAGAAGATTGCGTAGGGTGCGTGCGGCAACGATTTCGGTGCGTTACGCGATCGCCAACAGCACCCTACAGCGATGGTATCTCTTTTATTGCCAGTCTAATAACTACCGGACTTAACATTAGCGCTTTCGCTTACGTCGATATCCCACGCTCAAAGCACCAACACTAAATAGCCCCAAAAGTGTTCCAGGTTCAGGAACAGGGGCGATCGCAATCTCTAGGTCCGCAAAGGAGTAGCGCACATTTCCCAGGCTATCAACACCAGAAAATCCGGCTGCTTCAGCAGATTTAGTGAGGATTACACCATAAGTTGGCTCCGACTCAAAGCTCTCACCCGAAGCTTGAGTTTCGGTGCTGTTAAAGAGGGCGATCGCCGTCTCTGTGAAAGCGCGTGGATTAGTCCAAGTACCCAGATCATCATCAAAATAGCTAAAGATATTTTTCTCTACAGGAACTCTTCCGGATTGCTCACTTCCAGTTAAAGATGTTTTGTTCCCAAAAGTGGCTTCGTCCGTTAATGGATTGAACTGATCGCCTTCGGTCAAATAGGTTTCCTTGACTCCAGCAATCGTCCAGTAGCCATCCTTCTCACCTACAGTAGACTCAGATACGTCAAAGATGGATAATCCTCCTTGCCCCAAGATTGAGAAGTTAACCGTCTCAGTTCCCGTATCAGTAACAACCAAAGCTGTGTTTTCGTCTACACCATAAGCTTTGTCAACATCCAGATCTGAGGCAAGGCGAATAATGCGTCCCTGCCGCCCGCGTTCGCTAAAGTGACTATCTAATAAGCCATACTCAAAGAAGCCTAGCCCTCCCAGCGGATTATAGTACAGCGTGTTGTTAAAGGGTGGACTACCCACAAAGCTAACTGATCCATCTCGCAGAGCCTCATAGCTTTCTCCATTTGTCACCATTGGTGCGCTGGGCTGCACAGCAGTTCCGGCACTGGTGCCTGCAATTACTGCACCCTCGTCAAACTGTTGTCGCAGCGATTCGATTAAAGCAGTATCAGTGCGAGTTTGAGTAGCCGCGTCTTCGTTAAAGAAGCAATCGGTGATGAAAGACTGATCTCCACCTGTAAAGATGAAGGCGTTGCGATCGCTAATTTGACTCGCGACCGAGGAGTTAGGATCATTCTTGTAGCTATTACAGTCATCCCGTGTAATTGGAATGTACTCTACATCAACCGAGTCACCATACAAAGCCACAAAGTCTTCCAGGTAAAAACTTGCTGAGCGAGGTGGATTGTTGCTAGCAGTAGAAATAATGCCAATTTTGGCGCGAGCAGTTCCTCCCGCCAGATCAACGATCTCTTCGTAGATCGAAATGCCATAGGTTTCCTCATCGCCCCCACTTCCAGGAAAAGCCCAGTTTCCACCTACCAGCACTAGAGAACCTGCCAGCGTGGGAGACTGGATTCCGAATGTAGCAAGGATAAAGGCGATCGCAACCCTTGATGACATAGACCGAGTTACTTTTGTCATAGGTTAAGTGCAGCTAAAAGACAATTGCTTCGAGACGATTCGAGATAAATGGATGCGTCTGAACAGTGCGAATCACTCCAACGTTTCAAAAACTTCTATAGGATTAAACACCCAAATTTACCACTTTTCTCTAACCCTTATTAGGAAAATACTCTAAAGAATTGCCCATTCCCAATCTCTTCTTTGATTCTAATTTGAACCAAAACTCAAGCCCACTTAAACTCGCTCCGACAGGGGGTTAGTCAACTTCTCTAAACTCGCAATATTCCTGGATTAATCCGCGCCCAGGACAGTGCTTCTGCAACCAAGATCGGGTCGCCCGAATCAAGAAATTGCTGCATTCGAGCAATATGTCGCTGTTCTACCGCTTCTGCTTTAATGCGCTGATGTTCAGTCTGAGCCTGACGAGCAGCCTCCTGAAAAGCAGACTGAGCCGCTTTGATGTTAGAGAGCGCCTGTTGAAGGTGTTCCACTCCTAAAGGTGATTCCGAGGAAGTGAAAGGAACCTCAGAACTTATAGAAACAGCGTTATCACCAATACCATCATCACCATTACTGTCATTAGGAGGAAGGTTAGAGCGGGGGCGATCGCTCAAACCCTCGTCAACTATATTATTACCGCCATCCGTAGGTAATAAGCTTGAAGGACTGAGCCAGTTAGATGCGTCCTCAACGCAATCTAACTGGCTGTCCGTTTTGATGATCGGGGGGTTTGGGAGGAATTCCACGAGATGAGCGGGATGCCATAGATCTCGATGCCGATAGAGGGAAGCACCTCCTACACCGTATTGCAACAGTGCCTGAAACCGGGCTGTTGCTCGTGAAGGTAAACTGTCTTTCTCAAGTAAGTCGGCGATCGCCTTTCTAATCCGATCCCTGGTTACAGCAGACTGTCGCTGATTCCAGGAAGGAGACTGATCAATTGCAGTCACCAATTCGGGATCTTGGGATACAGGTTTAGAATTTGTAGCTTGATGACCAAAATGAAAGTAATGACTGTTCTCAATACATCGTGCCCATTCCTCTGCTCGATAAGTAATCTCATGCTGATGGCGGCACCACTCACTATATCCAGGCAAAGATCGAGCCGTTTCTACAATTTCATTGACCAGAGCCTCCCCTCTTAACGGCTCTCCACCAGAGAGAATGTGATGAAAAATGTATACTCTCATAGTGATGCGACCCAGCAAACGATTGGTTTGTCCATGTCCTGTCCAGCCCATCTCAATCTCAGCATTCAAGTCATTAATAAACTTCTCAGCCTTGCCAGAGACACCAAAATGCTTTCGCTTAGACTGCTTGAGAATCTGTTTAAGTATTTTTCCATCAATGTCATTATGCTGCTGAGCCAACACCCATCGACTCATAAAAGTTTGAGAATCAGTCCAAATAGGCTGCCAGGACTCATTTAACAGATAAGAACCAATTTGTAGCGGCAATCGATGAGCATTGAATAAGCTCAAGTTTCCATCTGCCGCATAAGGTTTAGGATTTGGAAAACTCTCCAATTGTCCAGGTTGAAGTTTAAATCCAGCATTTTCGAGCAAACAGGCAAGAGCGATCGCCAACTGCCATGAACTTTGAGCTTGCTGAAACGGGAAATAAAGATGTAACCCACCACTGTAACTAGAAGTACAGGCAATGTAGCTAGCTAGTCCTAAAGGCTCCAGCGCAGCAGCAATTCGCGAGATTGCTAGCGGATCTCGTTTAGGGTGATAGAGACTACCTGTGTCAATATCCAGCAAACAATAGTTGGTTTCAGCCCCAAAGCGAACGCCGTAAAGGTATGCTCCTTGAGAAATTAAGCGATCTGACAAGGGGTGACGGCTTTCAGTTTTCCATTCGACAGGCGCACCCACATCAGAATGTGCTGCCCAAATATAATCAAAGCGATGAGGAAACAGAGATAAAAACGTATCTTCCCACTCACACACGCTCTCAAAGCGAACTGTGCTGGTTTTCATACTTAACTACCAAACTTGCGTTTGATCATTAAACAGGCTGTTTTTTTCAGTCTTGGCTGAGTCAACACCGTCTGTTAAAACTTCTCTTAGATTTGGCAACAGTCATCAAAACCATCTGTCTGCCTGAGTTTCGGGATCAGTTTTGTTAGCGGATTCTAGACAGAGAAATTTGACAACACTTTTTTTCGTAGCGCCATACTAGAGCAGTTGCGATCGCTCCTCAGCAACTTTGTTTCACCACTCTAGAAAACTTGTCAATCTTGTCAACACATTTGTTGCTCTGATCTAGTCTGAATCGGCAATTTCAACTCACGTTACAACTACTAATATGCGTAATGTACGACTAATGTTTTGAAATACTAGCCAGCCTGTCAACTTTGTCAATTCTAAATGAGTTACCAAATAGCTAAACAGTTGTTACTCGATTCGAGAATTTACTGTCAATTTGTCAACAGTTTATCGTACATCCACAACTAGTTACTTCAGTCGAAACAAAGCCCTCTCTAGCTTTCTGGCTACGCTATATCTAGCGGTAACTCCTAAAAGTGACAGATTTTGTTGCCCGATTCGAGAGTTGATCGTCAATTTGTCAACTCCTCATTATCTGCTAAACCCCTATACCAGATGATGTAGCTCGATTCTAGAATCTATGTCAATTTTGTCAATTGTTAAGCTGTTTAAACTTCTCGCAAATTTCCGCTAGGAATAAACTTCGTCCAAGCTCCTCTAGAGGGCTATCTCCACATATAGCGCAGAGGATCGAGCAGGAACTGCTGCTAGTACACTCGTTTTATGTTGACCGATCCTAGAGCTAAAGTTGCATGATTCTAGTCTTACATAACAATTAGATAAGGATGGAGGCGATCGCTCAATCTCTTTATTTAGAAGGATTAAACAATTCTCAGTAGATAAATCCTGACAGAATTAATTCTCTCCATTGTCAATTCCAACAGACAGATTTTGATCTTCCGCGTTCAGGGTTATACTAAGCCGATGTGAATTCGCTTCTCTGTGAGACACCCGTGACCCAGCTTGAAAACCTTGTCCTAGACGCTACTCCTACTCTGGCAGAGCCTCTTTCTAACCCTGCATCACTCCCAGAGCAGAAGCAGGTGCTAGACTACGCTGCCAAGCTAAGGACAGACAGAGCATTCCTACATCTAGTGCTGGTTAACGTTGCTACTGGAATCAATCAGTTCAGGCTACATCTAGCAAATACACGGCTCAAAGACAGCGCCAAGACGAATCTCTATGGCGAAGACAAACTTGGCATTCTGCAAAAGCAAACCCTGTTAAGGCTTGAACGCCGCTTTCGCTCAGTCCTGAGAACTGAGGAATTCTGGAGCAAGACCGCAAGCTGGATTTTGACTCGGCTTAACCAATGGCACCGAGAAGGGCTAATTCCCTCTGATTGCTCCGTTGCCGGAATGCTGTCGCTGGAGTCGGGTGTTAACTTAACCGAGGGAGATGAGTGGCGCGAGTCGTTAGTCATGAGTGCCTGCGCTTTTCACACGGCTAGCCAATGGTTGCGGCATCTAGACCTCTCAGGGCAAAATACAGTTGAAATTGATAGACTGCTCGGTATCCAATCTGTTGATGCCACTACCCGTGAGCCACTATTTCAAGACACAGAAGTTGAGCGAGTCGCAACAGGTTATCCAATTCTCACGGGTGCACAGGCACTCATCAACTCACAATGGGAAGATGGAGAATATCCTTACTGGCAAAAGCTAGTTGGAGAAGGATTTATCCAACATCATATTGTTCGTCAAAGTCCTTCTAGTCAGCAAATTGAGCTAGTTCCAGGCAAAGCCGCATGGGAAATCATTCAGCAGTTTGGTCCAGAGGCTGCCTATGTGTTTCTAATTTTCTCCTCCTATGCAACCGACTCCGATGAGCCTTGGGCAGAACAAATTCGGCTAAAGGGCACTGACCTGATTCGACTCTTTGGTTGGGACAAACGCACGGACATTACAATCGCCCAAAAACTCAAGAAAATCGGGCACTTGGTAGAGTTGGTCTGTAGCCTTTCTGTATTAGTCAAAAATATCAACATTGGCGCAAAACGCTACAACGTTGAGCGCGGCGCAATGTGGATTTTGGAGGGCTTAGGCTATGCGGGTCAGTTAGCATTGACAATGGATATCAACCAGCCTGACTCGCCAACCTACGAGGCTGGCGATCCTGATGAGTTATATATCAAAGTTCGTCCCGGAGTCTGGACTGAAAAGTTTCTCAACGCCAGTGATGATGGCAGCGCCAAAGAAGCCCTCTTTCAGTATGGCTATTTAGCAAAAAGTACATTACAAATTAACCCCTATCGGCAAAGGCTAGCCTCCAAACTTGCTATTTTCCTCACCATCATGAGTCGAATTCGAGATGATGGTCGCTATGAAGTGCAAACCTTGTTGGAACGGCTAGAGCCAAAAGAACTTTTAGAAAGTGTTCAGAAAGACCGCCTGCGCCGTGTCAAATTGATCGATCAGTGGGATAGTGCTCTACTCACGTTGAAAGAGTTGGGATGGGAAATCGACTTTGATCCGGTAACTTATCCAGAAAGTATCAGACCGTCCTGGTCATTGAGTGATGATTTTGAGTCAGGCTATCGCCCTCGAAACTGGTTAGCGACTTGGCTGAAGGCGATCGTTATCATCAAACCTTCGGTCAAAATTCAGGAAAAGCTCGGTGCTCATGTCCCTGTCTCGCTAAAACCTGAGCGAACCCACGTTCCTTCTCCTGTACTGACCAATGACGCAATTCAAGCAGCACTCGATGCAAAAGGCATGACCAAAGCTCAACTCGCCGATGCCCTCCAGGTAGACCGTTCCCTGGTCACTCGCTGGCTAAAAGGACAGCGAACGATTCAGCCCAAACATCTGGAGCAGATCAAGATGCTCCTTGGGGATTTTGAACAGGATATGGGCACCCTATCTCAAAAAACAATGCCGTTGATTACATACCATCTCACAAATACCTGAAACCAGGAGAAAGGCTAAGCTTTACTCCTGGTTTCCTGTTAACTACGTAATACCAATTCAATTTGAGCTTGCTAGGTTTAACCAATAGAAGAGTCCCAACTGCTGAAGTTTGCAGTCAACTCGCTCCAGGTCATATTCAAGATTCCGGGTTTGGAAGATCCATTTTCATATCCACCACTCACTCCCCAAGGATTGAATAAGGTAAATCTTTGGGTGGATGAATTATAGCCCGTCAATACATAAACGTGGTTATAGACAACCGTAGATGCGATTTGAGTGCTTGCTTTTGAAGTAACTCCAATCATTCTTCCGTCTGCATAGGCTTTGACTAAAGCATCAAAGTTTAGAGAGTTACGAAGAGAAGAACCTTTCGCTGTAATATCCTGAATCGCATCTCCAAACCAGCCATTGTTAATTCCCTGATAGGAATTGGAGTGGTCGCTATTCCAGCGATAGATCCAGCCGGATGAGTTGACTTGGGCATAGGCTTTTTCTGCTAAAGCAACCCACAACTCATTTGAGGCGCGACTGTAATGCCCCCCCTTGCTAGCGTAAGTAAATTGGCCTAGTGAATTAACGGGTAGATATCGGTCTACTGTAACGTAATCGGCAACTCCTTTATTGAAGAAGCGAACGGTGTATGTGTTGTCACCATTATCAATAAACATATCTTGAATCAAACCAGGAGAACGCAGCGCTGTTGCCGCCAGACCTCCTAAGAAGTAGCAGTTACTAGCGTTACCTTGTTTGATATCCTGATAGCTCACACCATTTTGGAACAGAGAGCCGCTTGTATAGCGATAGGTACTAGAAGCGGTGGGGCGATCGCCACCCAAAAACCACTTATTCACTAGCTTCTCCAGATGAGCGTTGCTGCTACCTGCACTCAAATTGCCTAAAGATTTACCTTGATACTGTAGGTTTGCTGCATTGCTGTTAATGACTTTGCCAGACAGCACCTGCACATGATCATCCATCACGATGTAAGACTTATCGTTAACCAGGAAGCGTAGATCTTTAAGTTCCGTTGAGTCAACGACTCCTCCATCTTTTGCATTACGGAAGAGTTTGATCATGTCATTCCGGTCGAGCTTGCTATCAAAGAAACCAGATCTAGCAGCAAACCGTAATCTGGCATCCTGAACCTTTCCACTAAACCAATCTGTCAGGTCAACTTCAGTTTTGTTATCAAAGAAATTGTCCGCTTTAGTGATGTAGCCAGATTCGCTGCCTAGACCATTGCTGCCATAGCCAAAAAAGGGCGGATAGCTATCCTTATTTTCGCTGTCATAGTAACCGTTAACCCGCAATTTATTTAGATTTTGTGTTGTGCCTGTGTAGTTTACTGCTGAGGTGATTTGATAGGAGCCGCTATAGCCTGAACCGTCTGGAGCATTGCTAGTAATTTGTTGCCCAGTATGATAGCGATCGGTGGTGGCGTAACCGTAGCCCGTATAGTAGTCACCCTTACTGTAGCTATATTTGAATGCGTAACGCTGATAGCTTTTGACTGGGGAAGCAGACAAGCTGAGTTGATATTTAACGTCACCGTTGCGCGGATAAACCCGAACATAATAAGTGCCTGCATCTAATACTTGGTTGACTGCTTCGCCTTGATTACTAGTACGAGCCGATCGGGTTGTAAATTGATTTCTAGATTTACTAATTAACTCCAGATCTGCATTAGCATTTAAACCCCTAAGCGCAAGTTTTACGCTACTGCGTTTACCCAACTTGAAGCGATAGTAATCATTAGTGTCAAAAGATCCAACTCGCTCCTTAAAAGTTACGGGTTTAGAAGTGAGGTTAATTTGTCTAGCTTGCCTGAAAGTATTGCCAGCATAATCAATAGCCATAATCGTGTTCTCTTATTGAGTCGCTTGGTCATAACTTGCCCAAAACAGACATCTGGAACACGAAAAAAATCAAATATTTTGTCCGAATTTATACTGGACTTTGCTCCTTGATACTTACATCGCTTCTAGAGAAAATACTGTAAAGACAACGTTTTTTGGCGATGAAGAAATAATTTAGTTGTTTGTACTGAAGCTGTTTGAGAGAACTTCTTCTCTACGGGGAGAAATTCTTTAAGTAGATTTAAATGACTGGAAGCGATCGCTCAAAAGTATAATTCTTTACTTTTTATTTCAGTATTTACATCAGAAAGAAGTTTTTTCACATTGGACTGTTTTTAGAGCAATTCTGTATGCTTACCTAAACATAGTTCTGGGAAGATCATGAATTAAATGGAACTCATATTTCTTTTGAGTGGAAATACGAAAACAACGTGTTTCTACTTAAGAAAAAATACTTTCTGAATCAGCAACTTTAGATTTTTATATGAATTCTGCTGGGGGCTGCTTTGCCCCTGAGTATTGATGGTAAAAAGCTATTTCTCATGCTGTCACCACCGCTACAAAGTTGAGTCACGCAACCCACTTGCTGCACTGGCACACTCGTCCGGCGGGGTAGGGCGAGAGCGGAGTAACATGAGATTAATTGCTTTCAGTAGACATCTGCCAAGCTACACGTAGCCTATTAGCGGTTTCGATTATGGCTTCTATTGCCCGCAAAAATCTATTTGAAGATATTCCTCGCTTCCTCGTTGCCCAGGCGGGGATTGTTTTTGCGGTCAGTCTTGTCACCATTCAAACGGGCATCTTGGAAGGGTTCACTCGCTCTACCGTGCAGCTAATTGAAAACTCCAACGCTGACATTTGGGTAGCGGCTGAGGAGATGGTTCATTTTGAGTTGACTCAACCCTTGACACTAGGGCAAGTTGTGCAGGCGCAGCAGTTAGCAGGCGTGAATCGGGCAGAAGCGCTCATGATTCAAAGCGGCAGGTGGCGCAGCACTTCTGGCGAGATTGCTCCAGTAAGGCTGATTGGCTATGACCCTGATGGACAGCTATTTAGACTGTGGAATGTGACACAAGGCAGTCAGAGCGATCTGAATGATCCCAATACGGTCGTAGTTGACGAGACTAATCTGCGATCGCTCCAGCTAGAAGAGGAAAACGGGCGCGGCTCAATTAACTCCATTCCCGCTCGTGCTGTTGGCTTAACCAGAGGGACGCAATCGATCGCCACCAGCGCCTTTATTTTCACTTCTCTAGAAAATACGATGAGCTATGTCAGTGCGGGGCTGACCTCTAACGTTCGCTGTGATGTACAGTCTGGGGGCGCGTTGGAGTGTAGCACCATTTATGAGCGCACTGATTCACCCTCTGACCCTGCTAGTTCCCAGCCTCGACCTCTGACCTCAACCGATCCCATTTCATATGTGTTGGTGCAGGCAGAAGCAGGGCAGAACATAGAGATGTTGAAACAACAACTGGAAGCTGAGCTATTGGGTACGCAAGCCTATACACAGGCAGAAATGGCGGCTCACACTCGCAGCTACTGGGAAAGACGGACAGGCATTGGATTTGTCTTAAGGCTGGGTGCCGCTGTTGGCGTTGTGGTGGGAATGGTTGTCGTCGGACAAATCCTATACTCATCTGTCTCAGACCACTTAAAGGAGTTTGGCACTCTTAAAGCGATGGGAGCGTCTGATCGAGTCATCTACAGCATCATCATTGAGCAAGCCCTGTGGATGGCGGTTTTGGGCTACATTCCCAGTATGGCGTTCTGCATCGGTCTGGGAGTCTGGACGTTTGCCACTCAGGGCATCACAATCTTGATTACGCCTATCTCAGCCTTAGGAATTTTAGGGATCACGATTGTCATGTGTGGTGGGTCTGCTTTATTCGCAATTCAGAAGGTGACTCATGTTGATCCGGCAATCGTTTTCAAAGCTTGATGCTGCAATTTCAGGATGGCTTGTAAAGAGTTGTCGATGAAAGCTGATTCGGGATGGCTGAAGTGTCTGGGTACACTAAAAATAGGGTCGTATGAGCGGAAACTTTAGAAAAACAACCTACCTAATCTGGATTGGGGTGGTTTCGATGCGGATCTAACATTCTGGCGATTTATTTGCGGTTTGCTTCTACTACCTTAAAAATTTACATCTCAACCACTAGAAACGCATGGCAGCTTCTCAAATTAACCTAACCAAGTTGACAACTCAGTTTCAGCGGAGTTCTCATTCTAGCCTGAGCAGCCAGCTTGGGGCGATCGCCGCTCAAGGCTTAGAGATGGTATATCAGTCAGGAACCCAAAGCTTCCATGCGCTTCGAGACATCAATCTGGAGATTGCTAGTGGCAATATTCAGCTTTTGATGGGGCCATCCGGATCAGGTAAGACCACTTTGCTGTCTATCTTAGCGGGAATTTTAACTCCTACCAGCGGTACCGTTTTTCTTCTTGGCGAGGAAATTACGCGGATGTCTCGCCAGCAGCTTTCCCAGTTTCGCCTAAGGAATATTGGCTTCATCTTTCAAGGATTCAACCTATTTCCAGCACTGACGGCGGCTGAAAACATTGAGGTGATTCTAAAGCTCAAAGGACGACGGGCAGGGTCGGCTCACAAGGAAGCGATGCTTTTGTTAGAGCAGGTGGGGCTGGAAAATAAGGCAAAGAGTTTGCCCCAAGATTTGTCGGGTGGACAAAAACAGCGCGTGGCGATCGCCCGTGCCCTGGCTGGTAATCCCCAACTGATTATGGCGGATGAACCCACTGCTGCCCTCGACTCTCAAAGCGGTCATGCCGTAATTGCGCTACTGCGAAACCTGGCAAAGGAAGGCGGACGCACCGTGCTGATGGTGACTCACGACTCTCGCATCATTGACGTTGCCGATCGAGTCGCGTACTTAGAGGATGGCGTGTTGCAGCGGTAAGCAAACGTTTGCTAGCGTTTCAGTGTTTCTCGTAGGGTTTCTTCGATTGAGCGCGGCTGCCAACCTAGCTCTTGACGGGCTTTGCCAGCATCAACCCGAACGCAGCGATCGTAGATGTAGTGAACCCGCTCTCGACTGAGTGGCGGCTGCCAGGAGAGTAGCCGCCCAACGGGGTCAAGTAAAGTGCCTAGCGCCCGGACGATCGCTTTTGGTGCTTCTGCGGGTGGGGCGTTTCCGGTTTCCTGGCTGAGAAATTGGAACATTTCGCGGGTTGTCATTTCTCCAGCAGAGAGGATGTAGTGAGAACCTGGCTTGGCTTTGTCGGCAGCTAGCAGCATGGCTTCTACTAAGTCGTCTACGTGGACAATGCCGGTGATGCGATCGCCCCCTGCCCACAGCTTCAGTCGCCCCTTAAGAAACTGATCGATCACGGGGCCAAAATGGGGATCATCCGCACCAAAAATGCCCGACGGCATGACGCTAACTACGGGTAAACCCTCAGCCGCAAACTGATCAACGAGCTGTTGAGCCTGATACTTGGTGCGATCGTAGCCTGATGAAAAATCCTTTTGGGTACGCCGAAAGGTTTCATCAATTACTTGCCCTTGAGTGTCACCATAAATGCCAATCGTGCTGCAATAAACGACTTTAGATACACCAGCTTGTTTAGCTGCCTGCATCACGGCGCGAGTACCTTCTACGTTGACCTGCTGCATTTTGGCTTCATCGACGATGCCCAATTCCACATAGGCAGCAGTGTGGAATACAGCGTCAACGCCCTGCATCGCGGTTTGTAGAGCCTTGAAGTCAGTAATTTCGCCGTAAGCTAACTGTGCCTTACAGTCTGCCAGACGAGACAAATCGCTGGATTTACGTACCCAACCTATGACGGTATTTCCTCGTTGCTCCAATGCCTTGACCAAGTGCGATCCGGTAAAGCCATTAGCTCCTGTTACAAGTGCTTCCATTCTCTATGCCCCCATCCATTCAACCCTGAGAACTAATATCGAATTTCGCTAGACAACCGCAACCCTGTAGGGGTGGGTTTTGCAGATTAAACCTTAATAAAGTCGAAATTCAACGGCAAAACCCACCCCTACAGCTACTGATTAGACCAGTGTTTTCTCATAGATTCGGTAGGTTTTGTAGATTTTTGCTCCCGTCGCTTCAACGACTTTACGAGAAGGAGAATTATCTTCGTAGACGTAGCCGAGTTCTGCTTGCTTGTAGGGTTTGCCTGTTTGCACGCCGCTCTGCATTCCCAGATGGATCAAAGCCAGAGGCACCATTCTGCGACGGTGTTCAGGCAGGGAGCAAATCACGATTACTCGTGCCTGGTTGATCTGACGGCGATACCAGAGCAGTTTGAGAATGCCTAGCCAGTTGAGCTTGCCGCCAACGTGCTTGAGCGCAATGTTGTAGTCGGGCAGCGCCATGAAGAAGCCGACCATTTCCCCTTCGTATTCAGCAATCCAAAAGATGTCGGGATCAACTACAGTTTTGAGGTCTTTTGCCTCTTCCATGAATTCTTCTAATGTCCGGGGCGTGGAACTGTAGTTGTTGGCAAAGGCTTTGTTGAACAGATGATAGATTCCTTCGACATCCTGATCGAATGCTTCGCCTTTGAGATTCAGCCGACGAAAGCTTACTCCTGACTTGGAAGCAATACGATAGCCTTTTGCATACTCAGCCGGAAGGGGGCGATCGAGTGGCAAGTTATAGGAATAAGCATCGATCGCTTTTTGCCAGCCGTCTTGCTCAATGAATCGCGGGTAGTAGGGCGGGTTGTAGGGCATCATGATCATCGGTGGCGAGTCAAAGCCGTCTACCAACAGCAGACAGTTGTTGTGGGTAGAAAGGTCAATTGGGCCTCTCACTTTAGTCATGCCTTGCTCTCGGAGCCATTGGCAGGCAGCTTGCAAAAGAGCCTGGGCAACGGCAAAATCTTCTACGCACTCAAAAAAGCCAAACAGTCCAACATTCTTGCCTTCCCGCTCGATCAAACGCTGGTTCACCGATGCCACAATGCGACCAACGACTTGTTCACCGGATTTGCCTTTCACTGCAACAAAAGCTTGCAGTTTGCCGTACTGAAGAAACGGATTGTCTGGCGCTAACTGCTTGGCAATACTGCTGCGAATTGGCGGAACCCAATTTGGGTCGTGAGCATAGACTTTGGCGGGGACATCCAAAAATAGCTCGATTTCTGCTGGAGTGGCGATCGCTCGAACTTGAACAGCCGTAGATGGAGTACTGGTTTGAGTCACGTTGAGTTACCAATCTCTTTAATCATTAGGGGGCAAGATCTGCGACTTCTTCAAGAAGTCGCAGATCTAAATTGGCACTAGAAGAAGAGATTTTAGTCTGAGTGAGGATGTGTCGTAAAGCTATTTTGGTGTATCGGCGAAGTAAGACGATCTGCGAAGTCGAAGTCGTCCGATGCAGAAGTTTCTTATCGGTTTAGGGGGACTCTTAACCCGAAACGACCGTCTGACAGTTAACCTAGATCAGGTGGTGATTGAACTTATTGTGACCTAGTATGAGCAACGCTATCCTTTCGATCACAGATTCTGAGTTTGAGGCAGAAGTTCTAAGCGCCACGCAGCCTGTGTTGGTCTACTTCTGGGCCTCGTGGTGTGGCCCCTGCCGCTTGATGTCGCCTGTGGCAGAGTGGGCGGCTGAGACCTATGGCGATCGCCTGAAAATCGTCAAGATGGAAGTCGATCCCAACCCAGAAACCGTAGCAAGATATCAGGTTCAGGGAGTTCCCTTCCTGGTGTTGCTACAGCAAGGTGAAGTCCTCGCTTCGTCAGAGGGGGCAATGAGTAAGCAAAAATTAGAAGCGTTTTTAACGCCTTACTTACCTACAGCAGCTTGAGGAGACCAGATCTGCGACTTTTTCAAAAAGTCGCAGATCTCTTTAATAAAGTCGCAGATCTTCTTCGTTATTGATTTGGGCTACAACAAGACCATGCAATTTGCCAAACGTTTGGAGCCGCTGCAAACCAATGTGTTTGCAGATATGGATCGAGCTAAAGCTAGAGCCAAAGCCACAGGTCAGGATGTGATTGATCTGTCGTTGGGTTCGTCTGACTTGCCTGCGTCGGAGTCTGTGCTGGAGGCGATCGCCACTTCCCTCCGAGATCCCGATACTCACGGCTATCTGCTGTTTCATGGAACTCAGGCATTTCGACAAGCGGCGGCGCAGTGGTATACCCAAAAGTTTGGCATTGCCCTCGATCCAGAAACCGAAGTTTTGCCGCTGATTGGCTCCCAGGAAGGGACAGCACACCTGCCGCTAGCAGTTTTGAATCCGGGAGATTTTGCGCTGCTGCAAGATCCGGGCTATCCTTCCCATGCGGGCGGTGTGTACCTGGCGAGTGGGCAGATTTACACGATGCCGTTGCTGGCAGAAAATGGATTTTTGCCGATTCTGGAAGACATTCCTGAACCCGTGCTGAGCCAGTCGCGGATGATGGTGCTGAGCTATCCGCATAACCCGACGACAGCGATCGCCCCTCTCTCCTTTTTCCAAAAAGCCGTTGCCTTTTGCCAGCGACATAACCTGGTACTGGTTCACGACTTCCCGTATGTTGACCTGTACTTCAACGGCAGCGCTCCGCCTTCCGTTCTCCAGGCTGACCCAGAGAAAACCTGCTCGATCGAGTTCTTCACCATGTCCAAGTCCTATAACATGGGCGGTTTCCGTGTGGGGTATGCGATCGGCAATGCAGAGCTAATTTTGGCGCTGCGGCAGGTGAAAGCGGCTGTGGATTTCAATCAGTATCGCGGCATTTTGAATGGGGCGATCGCCGCTCTCACTGGACCTCAAGCTGGAGTGAATGCTGCCGTTGAAACCTTCCGTCAGCGCCGAGACGCATTCATTACCGCCCTGCACCAAATTGGCTGGCAGGTGCCCTGTCCCGATGCCACCATGTACATCTGGGCAAGATTGCCGGAACCCTGGGTGCAAGATTCGATTCAGTTCTGCACCCGTTTAGTCGAAGAAACAGGTGTTGCGGTTTCCCCCGGAGCAGGGTTTGGTAAATCGGGCGAAGGTTATGTTCGGTTTGCCCTGGTGCATGAGCCAGCCGTTTTAGAAGCGGCTGTTGAGCGTATAGCAAAGTTTCTCCACCCGTCCCAGAGCGTACCCTTAGGATTGCGAATTTAATAAAGTAGGGTGGGTTAGGCGAAGCCGTAATGCACCGGAGGCTTCCGGAGGCTTTTAGAACAGTGCGTTAGTGCAGCGTAACGCACCCTACTGGTACTGGCAAATCTTTAGAGAAGGGCTTACTGCCCGGACGCGATCACCAGGTAGGCGTGATGGCAAAAGGCAAAGGCGTTGGTCGTGAAGTGATGACCCGCTTGAGTAGGTCGGGTGGCGCAAAGTGGAACCCGACCTACAGCTAGCAATTAAGGTAAAGTCGCTATTAGATTCATGGACTACCGAGCCGATCGCTCAGTTTCACGCTGCGCTCTGTCTAGTGCTTTAACGCTAGCAGGTTGATCTCCATCATAGATAGCACCCTTCTGGCGCACATTCAGGTCAAAGGTTTCACGAACGTTTTCGCCAAGCTCTCGTAGATTTCCCAATCCTGTATCACCAATCGGGTTCTCAGGGCTGTCCCCCAAGTCTTCGGCTTTCTCCTGAATCCGCTGAATAGTCTCTTTCGACACGGTAGACGGATTTGCGGGAGTAGGGGACTTAGTTTGAAATTCACTAGTTACAGCTAATGCTTGAGATGACGCGCCCGTGCTGAACGCCGGAATGCCTAAGAGGGCAGTAGCGGCTAGAAAGACTACGATAATTTGGCGAAGCCCTACAGTAAAAAGACGATCGATCACTTTTTTCATTTCAATTCTCCTCTAGTTCTTAATGTCCTAGACGCAAAAGCCTAGTTCGTAAAGCTTCACCAAATTAACTGAGGAACCATCCTTTACTCGTCTTTCTTAAGTGGGAAATCTGTTCGTCAGTCAGGCAGGTTTTTTCTCGCTTTCGCTATCCAAAATCGTTAATCTAAACTCAAATTGAATAGGTATTAGATAAAAACTTAGGAGATGATTTAAATGACTTTTATGCCTCCTGATTACTTAGTTTTTTTACTCGCAGGTTTATGAATTATTGGAATTGGCTTGAGGACAGGTGAGGAAGTGGTTCGGATTGCAGCGGCGATCGCTGGCTCAATTTTGTTGATTTGGGGATTTGCGCTCACGCCGCTACCCTTTCAACTGCTAGTTGAAGCAATTTCGATCATGGCAGTGTTTTCGGTTTGTGTGCGCTGTTTAAGAGCCTAGCTCCGTTCCGCCGCTTAACTTTGAAGCTTATCTTGCAACACAATTTAAGACTAGAGCGATATTATTGCTTCACGAGAGCGAAAGGGAATTAGCCTTTTGCGCTACAGCAAAAACGGTGTGAGAGCAAACCCGGCTCTACGCTGCTAGAAACGGTAAAACGCTATCTAGCTGGACGTGATAGAGTCATGTCAATCCTGGAATAGTCGCTATCTCAGAGCAAGTCTGGCAAGCCTTGTGGAACTAAAAACCAATAACGACCAGAGGTGCATCGGAGAACTTGCAACTTCCACTCATCAGAAGATCTACCATCGGGAGGAAGCCGCAAATGAAATTGGGTCTGCTCAAAGTTTTCACGTCGTTTCGTCCAACTGAGTCGTCTGACCTAGACAGCAAAGCAGCAAAACTGCTGCCAAATCCTAACCATAGTTACTTGGGCGGACAGGCAATCGTTACGCAAACCATTCAGCCCTTAAAGGCGGGGCGGGTTCAGTTTCAGGGATCGTGGTGGCCAGCCTGGTGTGAGCAGAGACTTACGCTCAATCCGGGAGAAGTGGTAGACGTTGCCGGAATTCATCGCAACATTACTCTGCTGGTTGAGCCAGCGCTGTTGTTGAGGGCATCCAGTTCTGGGTTGACTCGGATCAACCAGGCGGTGAGCCAAAGGGGGTGGTGGAGTGGCGATCGCCGCCCCGTCGAAGCGGCTAGCAAAATCTTGATCCCCGATACGCTGACGATTGGAATGCCCAGCCAGCAGGCAGGCGGAATTTCAGCTGAAACCTGGGATCGTTTTCTCCAGGCAAAGCCGATTAACGTCAACACGTTTAGAGCTTATTGTGAGGTGCTAGAGCTAGATTGGAAGGAAATTGTCGGTCGCAGTACGCCCCAACCTGCCAGTTCAGCGCTGATAACAACCTTGAATGCGCCAATCAGTCTACCGGGACAGCCGCCGATTCGACCAGAGCAGTCATTACCCGAAAGTAATCTGGTGTTTGTTGGACGAGCAGGGCGATCGCCGACCTCGACAACCTGGTTAACTCTGGTGCGAAAGTCATCGTAATTCAGGGCAGCGGCGGCTTGGGTAAAACGACTCTGGCGCGTCAATACTTTAATCAGAAGAAATTTGGTCAAAGCTTAGAGTGCTGGATGGCAAAAGAAACCCGCAACCTTACCTCCGCTCAGAGCATCGTCCAAGAATGGCTGCGGCGTAACTTCAACGAAGAACCAGGACGCGAATTTGGTGTATCGCTAGAGCGGCTCAGACGCAAGTTGAAGACCCAAAAAGTCAGTATTTTGATTGACAACCTCGAACCTGCTTTAGATAAGAATGGAAAATTTGTTGAATCACATCGAGACTATGCTGAACTGCTGCGAGTTTTAGCTGACCCAGAAGTTAACTCAGTGACGTTGATTACCAGCCGCGAACCTGTGCATGAAGCTAGCGTCAACGTGCAGCCTTACATTTTGCCAGGTTTAGAAGAAGAGGCATGGGGGCAATTCTTTAGTCGCAATCAAATTAACGTCAATTTTCCAATTCTAAAAGATATTCATACCGCCTATCGTGGTAATGCTAAGGCGATGACTATTTTAAGTAGCATCATCCAGATGGATTATGCAGGCGACCTGGAAGCCTACTGGAAAGAAAATAGCTCCGACCTATTAGTTGAAGTCGAGCTTGAAAATTTAGTTGTTAGTCACTTTAGCCGTTTGCAGCAGCTTTATCCCGAAGCTTATCGATTGCTCTATCGGCTGGGCTGCTACCGCTACCAAAGAATTTCTAGAATGCCAATTGAGGCGGTTGCTTGCTTACTTTGGGACGTGCCACCCGAGCAGCACAGGCGAGTGATTCGATTCCTGCGCGATCTGTTTCTAATTGAACTGATTGATGGAGAATATCGGCTACATCCAACCATTCAAGCAAAGGCACTGGAAGTCTTAAAGGCAAGTGGCGAATGGGAAATTGCTAACTTAGAAGCGGCAGAATTTTGGACCCACAGCGTCAAGGCAATTAACACTCCTGATGATGCATTTCGGGCTCTGGAAGCCTACTATCACTATCTACAAACTGACAGAATCGAGCTAGCCGCCGATGTAATTCTCTATGCTAGAGATAACCGTTGGGGCAAGAATGAACCGTTGGGCGTATCCTTCTACAGGTTAGGTTTGCTGCAACAGATGGTTTCTACCATCACTCGGATTATCGATCGCGTTAAACCTGGGTATTCACTCAGTAAATTGCATAATATTTTGGGCGACTTGTACTGGATATCGGGCGATATTCATCGGGCAATTCGCTATCATCAGGAGTCTCGCAGAGTGGCGATCGCCCTCAAAATCAAAGAGCTTGAAATTGTCTCTCTCTACAACATTGGTTTGTGCCAGATTGACCTGTGGGAAGTCGAAGAAGCTGCTAAATACTTTAAAGCTGTGATTTCCCTCGCAGAAGGAACTGACTTTCACAGATATGCAGTTACCGCTTCTGCTTGTCTGGCATTTCTAACATCTTGTTCAGGAATGAATCAGGTTGCGATTGGCTTTGCGAAAAAGGTTTATACCGATTATTCATCAATTCGCTCAAGCCGGGGCAAAGGCTACAGTTTGATTTTCTTAGGTCAAACTCACAAGAATTTAGGAGAGCTTGAAAAGGCACACAAAATGTACAGTTTGGCAAAAACTTATGCAGAGGAAAGCCATTACACTCAGGTTAAAGCAAATGCACTGAAAGGGTTAGGAGAACTTCACTTAATCAAAGGTGAATTTAAGGGGGCGATCGCCCATCTTTTATCTGCCAAAAAGCTGTTAATCGAAATTGAAGCAAAAGCCGACCTAGCCGAAGTTCACTATCAGCTTGGGCTAACCTGTCGCTTAATGGGTTCAATCGCCGAAAGCGAAGCCAACTTCCGAGCAGCAATTCGGCTTTTTCAAAAAATTCCTGCCCCCAAGCAGGTTGAGAAAGTGCAGAGAGCCGCCAGACCCGCCACCGCAAGCTAAACTAACGCCACCTATCGTGTCATTCGGCAATCACTCCTCATCCCGCACGGGGTCATTTCCCGAATGACACATCCGCATATTATTTGCCATCCTCTCAACTGCATCGCGCTACTGCAGCTACGAGTTGCAGTAGCGAGTTGATGATCCTTTGTCTTATGTCTTAATTTCTGCTGAACAGCGATAGATGCCGTGCCCTTTCAATTCCTTTGACTACTCTTTTCGGGTTTAGTTCCTGGGAGCGTACATCATGATTAAAACGCCGATCAACACGACCCAACCGCCCAAAAGGTCAAACTTATCCGGTCTAATCTGATCAACTAGCCAACCCCACAGAATAGACAGCGCAATAAATACACCCCCGTAGGCTGCATAAGCACGTCCAAAATGAGTCGGTTGCAGTGTTGGAACAGCCCCATACAGTCCGAGTATCACCACTCCAATCAGCGCTAGCCAAAAACTCTTTCCCTCTCGCAAAGCTAACCAAACCAAATAGCCGCCGCCAATTTCACAGAGTCCAGCCAGGACAAAAAACAACATCGACTGAATCACAGATACATCCTCTTTGACTTTCCTCCAATTTTTCCTTATCCAAGAAAACAGTTGTGGTATTGTCAAATGGAGTTGCTTAACAGAGAGTTGAGAGCAAAATGTCTCTACAAAACGTTTTCTACTGCGTTTTACCCCCACCTGCCCGCATCCACTAAGGGCAGGACGAGCAAAGATTTTTTCAGGTTCATTGCTTGAACCCTTATTTGAGCATCACCGAAGTCAGACACCCGTTTGTGCTTGGAAAATCTCAAGATTGCTGGTTTAAAGAAGGCTAGCTTTGGGATGAGTTTTCCAGGTTGCGGTTTGGAGTGATGACTGGCGATCGCCCCCACTAATCCTGCCCTCGCTGCTAAACGGTTCATTGACCTTTGCGAGAACAAGGATTTTTCCATGAAAACTCAAGTTAACGCTCAGGCGATCGCTCGTCTTGGGCTAGTTTCAATTTTGCTTGCAGCAACGCTGTGGGGCACGGTTGGGGTAGTGATTCAAGCGCTGTATCGGCTGAGTGACACCAACCCGCTTTCGGTTGGCTTTTTGCGGCTGGCGCTTTCACTGCCGCTGCTGTTTATCGTTTGCGGCTTTACTTTGGGACGTAAGATCTTTCGGGTGGCGCAGCGCGATTTGGGGCTAATGCTGCTGATTGGTGCCATGACTGCGCTGTATCAAGTTTGCTATTTCTCAGCAATTACCCATATCGGTGTAGCCGCAGCAACGCTAATTGCCCTTTGCGTTGCGCCTGTCTGGGTGGCACTGCTAGCAACCGTTCTGCTGCGAGAACGAATGACTCGCGGCGTTTTTCTGGCAGGAAGCTGTGCGATCGCCGGAACCATTCTGTTGGTCGGCATCCAGCCCGATTCTGCAATGCAGTCGATGGGGTTAGGCGTGCTGCTGGCGCTGGGGTCTGCTCTGGGGTACGCGGTGGTTGTGCTGTGTGGGCGATCGCTAGCCAAACGCTATCACCCGCTGCAAACGCTGACCATCGGGTTTGGCTCTGGAGCAGTCATTCTCCTGCCGTTTGCGCTGGGAACTGGATTGGCAGTTCACTACTCCGTCGTGGGCTGGTTGGCGCTACTGTATCTGGGCATCATCCCGACAGCGCTAGCCTATTTGCTCTACTTCGGTGGAATTCGCCATACCACCGCAACCGTTGCCAGTATTGCGACCCTGCTGGAGCCGCTTGTCTCAACCGCATTAGCCTGGTGGCTGCTGAATGAGCAACTGGGTTCGCTGGGAATCGTCGGGGCAATGCTGCTGTTAGGGGCGATCGGACTGTTGTATTTGGAAGACGGAAGGAGGAAGCATGAGAGATGAAGTCAACTGTAGGGGCGCAGCATTCGGCAGGTAGGCTCTGGAATAACCCACAATCTTCGCCCGAATGCTACGCCCTGACCAGGGACATCAGCTACTCTTCAAACCTCCTCTGATAGAGCAGCCCGATAGCGCAGTAAAATTCGCAGCACCTCACCCGGATTGAGCGTCAGCCTGATCTCTGAGTTTGTCTGGGAAATCTCTGGACTCCACAGACCCGCCTCCGCATAGCGCAAGTTGTGTAAGTGGTGAATCGTCTGCTGTACCAGCAGAGGTGAACCAATCAGCAAATGTCAATCGGCTCCCGGTTGGGATAGCGCAGCGGCAGCGGTTGCAGATGTGGTGAAGCAAGCACAGCAGACGGTCGCAGCAGGGTAGGCGCTGCGGCACGGGTGATTAAATTAGCAGTCATGGGTTTTCCTTGAATTAACAACGGAGAGGAAAACCCAAAAACTCAGCCGCCCCAAAACGTCATGACAAACTGGAGCGGCTGAAAATAGGGATAAAATACCTTCAGCCCCCAGACTGGCTGTAACAGTCGAAAGGGTTAGCTGTCGGGAGTTGGTACGAACAACTTTCGGCAGCGCGACTAAATTTTGGGTCTGCAACTCGCAAGATTTCACTCTAAAAAAAGTCGCATTGCAGAATTAAATCTCATCTCAGCCAGATTAGTCAATCCCTGTAAGGAAGACGGAAGAGAGAGGACGGAAGAGGGAAGAGGGGTGAATTGCTTTGTACGGGAACCTTGAAGAGTTGGGTCTGATGAGCATTTCTACTCCTGCTAAATCATAGAGAACCTGCTAGGTTTAGGGGGTCAGACGAACCTTGAAAACCGCATAACTTCGTTGACCCCCACGGATCAATTGCCCAGCAAAGGTTTCAGCCCTATTTCCGTAAGAGCTATTGCAAATGAACCCGCCTTATTGACAGGCAAAACAGACCCCCACGGAAATGGGTATCTGAAAGTCAGTCACAGCAAGGGTTTCAAAAGGGCAGGGTTCACCCATCCATCACCCCGCAAGGGGACGGAAACTTTAAAGGAGAGAAGGATGAGGACGGAGGGCGGAAGTAAAAGCAGTTAGCACACATTTTGGGAAAGGGCGATCGCCATCTTTGTGGGGCGATCGCGTCACCTCAAAAGTAAGAGAATTCGCTAAAGGGCAAAGACATCAATCCGAATGCTATGCCCGGTTCGGCACGATTCCCCCAATGTTGAAACACAATCATTCTTGAATTGAATCTGCGGGCGTGTTGATTGAATCCGAACCGGGCGTGGCATTCGGGCAGAAACCAATGGTGAATGGCGCAAGGGGTTTGCCGAATGCCGCGCCCCTACACCCTGCGTTACCTGTTCGTCATGGCGGTGCAAACAGCGATCGCCCCCCTCGCCCCCCTCATCCCTCTCTCTTCACTTCCCCGATCCTCCACTCACCTTCGCCTTGTACCCAAGCTGAATCAAAAATTGGGCAATTTTTTGAGCATGATCGCCCTGAACTTCAATTTCATTGTCCTTCAGCGTTCCACCCGCGCCACAATGAGCTTTAAGCTGTTTGAGCAGAGCCGCCAGCATCTCAGAATTGGACTGAAAGCCGCTGATCACCGTCACGGTTTTGCCTTTACGTCCTTTGCGAGAAGCCTGCACCTTCAGGTTTTGCTGATTGGGCGGGAGGTCAGGTGTGCCCCGCTCCATTGCAGCGGAGTTGTCTGGCGTACCAAACTCTGAGTAAACAACGCGATCCTTTCCTGAATTTTGTGAATTTGATGATTTACCTTTGGAAGTCGCCATATCTCAAAAACCTTTTCTTGTAGGGACGGTATTGGGTCGCGTCTCCGTCAGATCATCCTTTACCAAAACAAGCTGCTAATTTCCATAATCGCGTCTTTGCAGCAATCAAGCGTCCCTGACTGACCTTTTGCCCCAAACTTTAGTTCAGGACAGCAGCTAAGTTTGACATTGATAGAAGGCAAGATCTGCGACTTCTCGAAGAAGTCGCAGATCTGAACGCTGCATTTCTAGCATGGAGTTGTCTGATTTTATGTTCTGCTTGCGTAAATCCTGATTTCTTTATCCTCTAGGATTTCTCTATAATGGGGGCTAATACACATACGTTAATTGGCTCTGTGACACGGACTCCCCTTCCCCCCAGTCAGCACTCTATCACCGATGCTCCTAGCATTGCAGAATCGACACAGCGACCCGACAAACTAGGACGATTTGGGCGGTTTGGCGGTAAATACGTGCCTGAAACCCTGATGCCCGCTCTGGCAGAGCTAGAAACCGCATTCTATCAATATCGGGAGCAGCCAGAGTTTCAGCAAGAATTGCAAGGGCTGATGCGTGACTATGTAGGACGACCCAGCCCGCTCTACTTTGCGGAGCGACTGACGCAGCATTATGCTCAACCGGATGGCACGGGCGCACAGATTTACCTGAAACGGGAAGACCTGAACCACACGGGCGCACACAAGATCAATAACGCTCTCGGTCAGGTGCTGTTGGCAAAGCGAATGGGCAAACAGCGGATTATTGCCGAGACGGGTGCAGGACAGCACGGCGTAGCAACTGCAACGGTTTGCGCCCGGTTTGGGCTAACCTGCATCATCTACATGGGCGTTCACGATATGGAGCGGCAATCGCTCAACGTGTTTCGGATGCGCCTGATGGGGGCAGAGGTGCGCCCCGTCGCAGCCGGAACCGGAACGCTGAAAGATGCGACTTCAGAGGCAATTCGAGATTGGGTGACGAATGTAGAAACGACCCATTACATTTTGGGTTCTGTTGCTGGTCCACATCCTTACCCAATGGTGGTGCGCGACTTTCAAGCCATCATTGGGCAGGAAACCAGAGTTCAATGTCAGGAGAAATGGGGTGGTCTGCCGGACATTCTCCTGGCCTGCATTGGCGGTGGTTCTAACGCAATGGGGTTGTTTAACGAGTTTGTGAATGAATCCAGCGTCCGAATGATTGGTGTAGAGGCGGCTGGCGAAGGCGTTGACACGGGCAGACACGCGGCAACGCTGACTCAGGGGCGAATTGGTGTGCTGCATGGGGCAATGAGCTATCTGCTGCAAGACCAGGATGGTCAGGTGGTTGAGCCTCATTCGATTAGTGCGGGGCTGGACTATCCCGGTGTCGGGCCAGAACACAGTTTCCTCAAAGATGCAGGACGGGCAGAATATTACAGCGTGACGGATCAGGAAGCGATGGATGGATTCCAGCAGCTTTCTCGTTTGGAAGGAATTATTCCGGCGCTAGAAACGGCTCATGCGATCGCCTATCTCAACGCGCTCTGTCCTCAACTCGCAGGCAGCCCTCGCATTGTGATCAACTGCTCTGGAAGAGGCGACAAGGACGTGCAAACCGCAGCCAAATTCCTGGATATGACCAGTTAGGCGATCGCCCCCACCTTAGAAGCCCGTAGCTGACCGCAGGCCGCATCTGCTGCCAAGCCTCTCGATTGGCGGACGCTCACGGCAACGTGTTTTGCCTTTAACGCTTCCACGAAGCTCTGAATTCGCCTGGTATCCGGGCGCTGATAATCGACTTCCTGAATTGGGTTGTAGGGAATCAGGTTGACGTGACTCTGAAAACCTCGCAGATGTTCAGCTAACTCGTTCGCGTGTTCGGGGCGATCGTTTAACCCGCCCAGCAAAATGTATTCAAAAGTGACGCGGCGACCTGTAATCTGCACGTATTCCCGGCATTCTTCTAAAAGCGCTGTCAGCGGATAGCGGTGAGCGCTGGGAATTAGCTGTTCTCGTAAGGTCTGGTTTGAAGCGTGTAGACTGACCGCCAGCGTCACCTGAAGCTGATGCTGCGCTAAACGGCGAATGTGTCCAGGAATGCCAACGGTTGAGAGGGTAATTGACCGCTGCCCAATTCCTACGTCTTCGTTGAGCGATCGCACACTGGCCAGCACGTTGTCTGTATTTAACAGCGGCTCTCCCATGCCCATAAACACAATATTGCTGACGCGGCGCTGAAAGTCTTCCTGCACAGTTAACACCTGATCGACAATTTCATGCCGTTCCAGGTTGCGTGTAAAGCCACCCTTGCCCGTCGCACAAAAGTCGCAAGCCATTGGGCAGCCGACCTGCGAAGAAACGCACACGGTCAGGCGTTTATCAGTGGGAATTCCTACGGTTTCAATGATTTGACCGTCGGCTAAACGCAGCAAAAATTTCACCGTCCCGTCTGGTGCTTCCGACCGGAAATGCAGCGTCGATCGCCCCACTGGAACGTTTGCCAGGTCTGCCCGCCACTGTTTTGGAAACACGGAAATATCGGCCAGCGATCGCCCCCCCTGCTGATAGAGCCACTGGTATAACTGCTTTCCCCGATAGGCAGGCTGCTGCTGCTGTTTCACCCACTCGGTTAGCTCTGCTAAAGAGGCTCCTAACAGCGGCGGAACTGGGGCGATCGCCAACTGAGGGGGAGTCGGGCGATCGCTTTCAGCAGACTGAACGGGATTAACAGAATCAACAGCAGACATAAGTAGCTCTAGAAGGATGAAGATCTCCATCTTAACGTGAGGGCGATCGCGCCATTTTTGCCGCATTTAGAAATTCAGGCATTATCGTTAGGGGTATTGCCAGGTCACTACTTTTTGTCTTGTCACTTTGCCTTCTCACTACTCATGCTGCTGCAAATTCCCCTTGTTGCCAAATTTGTCTCACCTGGACCAATCCTGTTTGAGTCCGGCCCGATTACCATTCGCTGGTATGGTTTGCTGATTGCAACTGCGGTGCTGATTGGCGTTAGCCTGTCAACCTATTTAGCAAAACGTCGGAACGTGAATCCTGACCTGTTGGGAGATTTGGCAATTTGGCTGGTGCTGGCTGCGATTCCCTGTGCGCGGCTGTATTACGTGCTGTTTCAGTGGCAGGAATATGCCCAAAACCCAGCAGAAATCATAGCCATTTGGAAAGGCGGCATTGCCATTCACGGTGCCATTCTGGGCGGCATCATCGCGTCTCTGATCTTTGCCCGTCTAAATAAAGTTTCCTTCTGGCAATTGGCTGATCTGGTGTCGCCTTCGCTGATTTTAGGACAGGCGATTGGGCGCTGGGGCAACTTCTTCAACTCAGAAGCATTTGGTCGTCCCACTGACTTACCCTGGAAACTCTACATTCCCCCCGCTCAGCGTCCTCCCGGCTACGCTACTGCCGAATACTTCCATCCCACATTTCTTTACGAGTCCCTGTGGAATCTGGGAGTATTTGCAATTCTCATATTCCTCTTTTTTGGCGGGCTAAAGAACCAGCCAAAACTCAAAACCGGAACGCTATTTTTGGTGTACTGGGTCTGCTATAGCCTGGGGCGATTTTGGATCGAAGGGCTGCGAATGGATAGCCTCATGCTTGGCCCATTAAGAATCGCCCAGATCGTCAGCCTGGTTGGAATTGCAGTAGGGTTAACAGGGTTAATTTGGCTTTATGGAGTGGGGCGATCGCTCCCCGATGTTGTTGTAGAAGATGCATCCGCAGTTCCAGCAAACCCTGAATCTTGAGCCTCATCAGACCTTATCCAACGCTAGAAAAAGAAAAACCCCGGAGGGTTAACTCCGGGGTTTTAATCAGGGTGCATCTACCATACCTCTATACCGATCGGAGGAGGGCAATCCGGAAACTCCACTCGGTTCGCCAATTCTTTGTGAAGTTCTCCAGAGAAGTAACCGTATTTTCCGATCTGTGCCAGTGTTCCCAATTCTTGAAAAAGAAAAACCCCAGAGGGTTAACTCTGGGGTTTTAATCAGGGTGCATCTACCATTCCTCTATACCGATCGGGCTAGGGCGATCCGGAGGGTTTAGTGAGTTCTATAGCTGTAGTCCTAATCTGAGTGACCACCATACCAGGAAAAAGAAAAACCCCAGAGGGT